>NZ_JASGDK010000179.1:0-21043 GCF_047607245.1 Desulfovibrio sp. | reverse complement strand
TGTATCAGCGACAGGGCCTTTCTGACATTTCCGATCTCCATTTCAACCGGGATGTATGGGTCCGTCATGGAACCTGTGCCGATCATGCATTTTTTGCGTTTGCGTTGAAGGGCGTTCTCAAGCAGTTCTATGGCATTTTCTTTGACTTCTATATCTTCAAATTCATGCTCCATCCCATAGCAGGCGCTGCGCGAATCACAATAGATACATCCATGCGCACATCCGCGATAGATGTTCATGCCATTTTTCGGGGATAAAATTCCTTTTACCTTCACAAAATGCATCTGTTCGTTTCCGTCTGGCTGTTGTGTAATGGCCTGTTGTCGTGGCCTGTTGGAGTGGTTTGCCGAGTCGTGCTGTTCTGCCGTGTACGCCAGATGTCCCGTTGTCGGTGTTTTCTTCTCAGGGTTGCATGGGTAAGCAGCGCCAGGGGCAGTCTGCGGAAAAAAAGGCAAGCTGTAAGCAGTATAGCCAGTCCGGAGCGAGCGGCAATGCCTGAAAATTTTTCATGACTCTCCGCAGGTTCTTTATGGGGCCTCATTACTGGGCAATGCGCCGCTGTGCGTGGCTGCCTGCTGGCAGGAAAAAGGGTAGGGGGAACAGATCGCAGCCAGCATCGGGGCGCTGCAAGTATCTGCTTGTATTTAGCTCAGTGTTAATAAACGGGTCCAGCCATTTGTTGCAGCTGCCCACCAAGGTGTGCTGTCTGTGCCGCTAACAGCACGAATGCTTTCGGTAATGCCATAGGTAACTGTCTTAGAATTTTATTAATATAAAATAGATAGTTAGAAACAGCCCCTGGTTTTCTGCATTCCTGACCGGGAGCCTGTCTTGCGCAGTATTCTACAGCTCGTTTTGCGGGCGGCAGAGCAGAGAATTTCATTGCATTGAGGGCCTGAAGAAGGGCGGTTGTTTTCAGACGTTGGGCCTTACTCAGGAGAGATTGTGAAAAAGTGTTTTTTTACACCGTTGCAAAAAAACACTAAATAATTTTATTTAATTATTTTATTATATTAAGAATTGATATGTTGTTTTTTTGCAACAAATACGGCGCGAACGTCTCTGCGGCGAACAATCGCAATTTTTAAAATATTCATATATAAATGCGTGTTACACGAATGGCATGAATGATGCTCAAGAGGGGGCATTGGGATGAATATCACAATCACCCAAATAAAGAACATAACACCCATTCAGGAGTTTCATTATGAGCCAGTGCGGTTGCTGCATGTCCCCTCAGGAAGAGCGCGTTGTCAACAAGAGCGTTAACCGTCAGGGGCGTGAACGCGTCTACAGTATTCTGGAGAGCAATCAGTTCACCCTGCCTAATGTGGACGTGGAACGCGCCAAGTATTTCACCGAATCCATGCGGGAAACCGAGGGCGAACTGCTGACCTTGCGCTGGGCCAAGGCGCTTAAGAACGTGGCCGAAAAAATTACGGTCTGGATTACGCCCAACCAGCTGCTGGCTGGCCGCGTGGGCATGCTTGGCCGTTACGGCATCCTCTACCCTGAAATTGACGGTGACTTTTACCGCGAAGTGCTGGCCGACCTCGCCAATCGCGACAAGAGCCCCTTCCAGATTTCGCAGGAAGACATCAAGGTTGTTATGGAAGAAATTGCCCCCTACTGGGAAGGCAAGACCTACCATGAGCACCTTAACAAGGCTCTGCCCGAAGACATCCGCGGCGTGACCTATCACGACGAACGCGGCCTCAAGTCCAAGTTCGTGGTCAGCGAAACGTCTTCTTACCGCTCTGCCCTTCAGTGGGTGCCGGACTACGAAAAAGTTATCAATCGCGGCTTTATCGACATCCAGAACGAAGCCAAGGAAAAACTTGCCAACCTTGATCTGAACAACTCTGTGGATCTCTGGGACAAAAAGCCCTTCCTTGAAGGCATGATCATCGTGTGCGACGCCATCATGATCTGGGCCAAGCGCCATGCCGACCTCGCTCGTGAACTGGCCGCCAAGGAAGCTGATCCCAAGCGCAAGGCCGAACTTCTGCAGATCGCCGAAACCTGCGATCACGTGCCTGCCCATCCGGCCCGTACTTTCCGTGAAGCCATGCAGTGCCAGTGGTTCGTGCAGATGTTCTCGCGCATTGAGCAGAAGGCCAGCGCCATCATTTCCAATGGCCGTATGGACCAGTATCTCTACCCCCTGTACAAGAAAGATCTTGATGAAGGCCGCATTACCCGCGAAGAAGCCAAGGATCTGCTGGAATGCATGTGGGTAGACATGGCCCAGTTCATCGACCTGTACATCAACCCCACCGGCGTTGAGTTCCAGGAAGGTTATGCCCACTGGGAAGCCGTGACCATCGGCGGCCAGACCCCCGAAGGCGAAGACGCCACCAACGACCTCAGCTATCTTTTCCTTGAGTCCAAGCGCGAGTTCCCCCTGAACTACCCCGACCTGGCCGCACGTATCCACTCCCGCTCGCCGGAACGCTTCCTGCGCGAAGTGGCTCTGACCATCAAAGACGGCTCGGGCTTCCCCAAGCTCATCAACGACGAAGAAGTGGTGTTCCTTAACACCATCAAGGGCTGCCCGGTCAACGAAGCTCTGGACTATGCCGTGTCAGGCTGCACCGAAACGCGCATGCCCAACCGCGATACCTACACCTCTGGCTGCGTGTACGTGAACTTTGCCACGGCGCTGGAAATGCTGCTCTATAATGGCCGCATGCTGCACTATGGCGACGAAGTCATTGGTCTTGAAACCGGCGACGTCACCAAGTTCAACACCTGGGAAGAATTTTACGACGCCTACAAGGCCCAGCATCTGAACCTGCTGCGCAAGGCTTTCCAGCAGCAGCATGTGGTGGACAAGCTGCGTCCCCAGCACTTCTCGGCTCCGATGTCTTCCGTGCTGCACAACCTGTGCATGGAAAACCTCATGGATTTGCACGCTGAAAAGATTCCCGGCGGCGTGGACTACTCCTACTTTGAATTCCTTGGCTACGGCACTGTGGTGGACTCCCTGTCTGCCATCAAAAAGCTGGTGTTCGAAGACAAGAAGCTGACCCTCAAGGAAGTTGTTGAGGCCTGCAAGGCCGACTTCAAGGGGCACGAAGCCGTGCGCGAAATGCTGCGCAACGCTCCCTGCTACGGCAACAATGATGCCTATGCCGACAGCGTCGCCAAGGACGTGGACCGCGTTACCCAGGTTGAAGCCGCCAAGAGTTCCCGTGAACGCGGCGTGCATGTGGACGTGCGCTATGTGCCCATCACCTCGCACGTGCCCTTTGGCAAGGTTGTTTCTGCCACGCCCAATGGCCGTCACGCCTGGACTGCCCTGTCCGACGGCTCTTCGGCCTCTCACGGCGCGGACAAAAACGGCCCCACCGCCGTGCTGCTCTCCAACTACCACTCCAAGAACTACGGTATGACCAACCGTGCTTCACGCCTGCTGAACATCAAGCTGTCGCCCAAGTGCGTGGCTGGTGAAGACGGCACGCAGAAGATCGTCAACCTCATCCGTACCTGGTGCGACCTCAAGCTGTGGCACTTGCAGTTCAACATCGTGAACAAGGAAACCCTGGTCAAGGCGCAGCAGGAGCCGGACAACTACCGCAGCCTGCTGGTGCGCATCGCCGGGTACAGCGCGTACTTCTGCGACCTGTCCCGCGACCTGCAGAATGACATCATCGACCGCACGGAGCACGCCCAGTTCTAGGGCATAGTTGCAAAACGACCAACCCGGGGGGGAGGGGAGAGTCCCTTCCCCCCCTTTATTTTACCCGAAGGCGCGCCCGGCCGGGCCGCAACACAAGGATGACCCATGACGGACGCACAAGTTAAAGGCACTGTTTTCAATATACAGAAGTTCAGCGTTCACGACGGCGAAGGCATTCGTACCCTGGTGTTTCTCAAGGGTTGCCCTTTGCACTGCCTTTGGTGCAGCAATCCTGAATCGCAGAACATCAAGCCGGAACACGCCTTCAATCCTTCACGCTGCCTTTCTGCCGAAGTTTGCGGGCGCTGCCTCAAGGTTTGCCCTTCTGGAGCGCTGGGGCTGGTGGAAGGCATCATTATGCACGACCGCAGCCGCTGCACGGAGTGTATGGCCTGTGTTCACGCATGTCCGTCAGGCGCGCAGAGCATCTACGGTGAAAGCATGAGTGTTGAGCAGGTGCTGAACAAGGTTGAGGAAGACGGCGTGTTCTATCACCGCTCTGGCGGGGGCATGACTCTTTCGGGCGGCGAGGCCCTCACGCAGCACGAATTTGCCCACGCCCTGTTGCGCGAGGGCAAGAGGCACCACATCAATACCACCATAGAAACCTGCGGGTGCTACCCCTATGGTCACCTTTACGAGGCCTGCAAGCATCTCGACAAGCTGATCTTCGACATAAAGAGCCTTAACGCTGTAAAGCACAAGCAATTTACAGGCGTGGACAATGCCCTGATTTTGAAGAATTTTGCCGCCATCTGTGAAGATTTTCCCTATTTGCCCATATTGGTGCGTACTCCTGTGGTGCCGGGCTTCAACGATTCAGATGATGATATCATTGCCATCCGTGAGTTTATTCCGCGCCGGCCCAATATAGAATACGAGTTGCTGACCTATCACCGCATGGGGCAGCCCAAGTATACCTATCTTGGCCGCCGCTATGAGCTTGATGACGTGAAGGCAGACGAAGCCCGTATGGAGCGGCTGCGCGAACTGGCCCAATAGGCCGCACAGGCTCCCCGAGCGTTGTATTGTGTGGGCTGAAGTTGCAGCATAGGGCATGTGCGTGCCACTGGCAGAAATAGAAAAAACGCGCATTTTCACCCCGCAGCAGACAATTGTGTTTTTTTACACAATTGTCTGCTGCGGGGTGTGTTTTTTTGCACATATTTGGGGCGAAAAATCTATAACTTGCTTGTTTTTTATGATTTTTGCGCTATATGTCCGTGTTGCTTTTTTGCAACGCGGCGGAAATGTTGTAACGCCGTTACAAATAATTACTATTATGGATAAAATTATACAATAATATTAATATGTTGTTGGCATAATTTTATCCACTCTATGGAGTTCACGCGGTAAATAAGCTCAATTTGGAACAAGATGAGTGTTTTTTCTTGAGCGGCCGGGTGTTTTGAAAAAAATGAAAAGTGTTTTATCTTATATAACTATGTAAAATATATAACTATAATATCATACAAAAATGATTTGCTATGAAGATCTGCCGGATTTATTGCGCTCAAATTCACAATAGGCACGCTTCTTGCCTTTAGTCAGGAAAGAGTTCACGGGCACCACCAATTTTTAAAGGATTATCCATGAAAATCATAGATTTCCGGTTTCGCCCCAGTACGCCTGACGCCGTAAAGGGCATGCTTGCCAACAAGGTTTTTGGAGGCATGTTCGAGCTGTTCAAGTACGCCGATCGCGCCAAGCCGGAGCCCATTGAAAAAATTGTTGCCGATATGGAAAAGCAGAACGTGGTCAAGGGCGTTGTGACAGGGCGCGACGCCGAAACCACCTATGGTCTTGGCTCTGCCAACCCCGGCATTCTTGAGCTTATGCGCCTTTACCCCGGCAAGTTCATCGGTTTTGCCGGACTTGATCCCCACAAGGGTATGGACGCTGTGGACGAACTGTCGGCAATGGTAACGCAGCACGGCATGCGCGGGGCGGCCATTGACCCCTATCTTGCGCGCATTCCTGCCAGCCATGCCAAATACTATCCCATTTATTCAAAGTGTTGCGAACTCGATGTGCCCATCGTCATCACCACCGGCCCCGGGACCCTTGTGGGCGGAGCCGTGATGGAAGACGCCCATCCCCGCCATATCGACCGGGTGGCCACAGACTTTCCCAAGCTCAAGATCGTCATCAGCCACGGCTGCTACCCTTGGGTGAGCGAAGTCATCATGACCGTTCACAGGCACAAGAACGTCTACATCGACCTGGCGGAGTATGAAGAACAGCCTTTTTCCGAAGGCTATATTCAGGCGGCCAATACGCTCATCGGCGACAAGGTGCTTTTTGCCAGCGCAGCGCCCTTTATGGATTTTCAGGAGCAGATCGCCCTTTACAAGCGTTTGCCCTTTACGCCTGAAGTTCTTGAAAACGTCATGTTCAACAACGCCGCAAGGCTGCTCGGCCTATAAGGCTGCGCCCGCCGCAAGCGCCAGTTGGTCTGGCAGCTGGCTGTCGGGCGGTTACCGGAATGGAACGGCGGAAAGCGTTTTTCCGCTGGCAGGGACTGGACGGCAGCCCCTGCATGTGAATACATCTGCACAGCAACCATAAGGATCACCATGCAAACCGAAAACCTTACTCCGGAACAGCAAAAAAACCTGCGCCGCGTTGTGGCCTCGTCCATTATCGGGGCTGTCATCGAATGGTACGACTTCTTTTTGTACGGCGTTGTGGCTGGCCTGTTTTTCAATCAGCTGTATTTTCCTTCATTTGACCCCCGCATCGGCACCATGCTGGCCTTCGCCACCTTTGCCGTGGGTTTTGTGGCCCGCCCCCTTGGCGGCATCATCTTCGGCCATTTCGGCGATAAGCTCGGCCGCAAGAAGATGCTTATCCTTACCCTTGAAATTATGGGTATAGCCACGGTCTGCATTGGTCTTATCCCCACATACGACAGCATTGGCATCTGGGCGCCCATTCTGCTCATTGTCTGCCGTCTGGCGCAGGGCATTGGCCTTGGTGGCGAATGGGGCGGCGCTGTGCTTATGTCCTACGAATCTGCACCTGCGCACAGACGCGGCTTCTACGCCAGTTTGCCGCAGATCGGCATGTCGCTTGGCCTGTTGCTGGCCTCTGGCATCGTGGGCTTTTTCTCCGCCACACTTTCCAATGAAGCCTTCCTGAGCTGGGGCTGGCGCGTGGCCTTCCTGCTCTCCGCCGTGCTGTTGGCCGTGGGCGGCTACATGCGCAGCACCGTGCAGGAAACCAAAGACTTTTCTGAAGCCAAAAAAAGCCTGCCCGAAGCCAAGTACCCCCTGCTGGACGCCTTCAAGCGCTACCCCAAGATGATGATTGCCTGCATGGGCGCACGCTTCATTGACGGCGTGTCCTTCAACGTCTTCGGCGTGTACTCCCTGACCTATCTGACCCAGCAGCACGGCATCGACCGCTCTGCCGCACTTACAGCGGTTATGATTTCCTCTGTTATCATGTCGCTCTTCATTCCTTTCTGGGGAAATATGGCCGACAAGGTCGGCAAGGCCAAACTGTACGGTATTTGCGCCCTGATTCTGGGCTTCTCAAGCTTCCCTGCCTTCTGGGTGCTGCACAACTATGCCAACAACTACTTCCTCGTGGTTGTCGCTCTGGGCCTGCCCTTCGGTATCGTGCACGCCGCCGTGTTCGGCACCATGTCCAGCGTGTTTTCTGAAAGCTTTGACGCCTCTGTGCGCTACTCGGGCATTTCCTTTGTCTATCAGTTCACCGCCATCTTTGCTTCAGGCATGACGCCGATGGTTGCCGCCGTGCTTACGGGCATGGCCGACGGCGCGCCCTGGTTCCTCTGCGCCTACATGGCCGCAGTGGGCACCATCAGCGCCCTGTCCACCTGGTGGCTGAACAAGCTGGCCCGTGAAAACCGCGCCAATAACGCCACGAAAGAAGCCACTGTCTCCTCCACCGTCATCGGCGCTCCTGCCGGGGCGGACGGCTTCTAGAATTGGTAGCCTTTGCCGGAGTGGCGCCA
The DNA here is from genome assembly GCF_047607245.1 of Desulfovibrio sp. Taxonomy (GTDB): domain Bacteria; phylum Desulfobacterota; class Desulfovibrionia; order Desulfovibrionales; family Desulfovibrionaceae; genus Desulfovibrio. The sequence goes on along the minus strand of NZ_JASGDK010000179.1, from coordinate 13,379 downwards.
GAATGCGCCGCTCGGACAAGGCCAAAGGGCTGACCGTATCTGCCGTGCGGTAGCCATAGTCGGGCGCCCCCATATTTGATGCCGGTATGGGGGCGCTCTTGCGCCCCTGGAGGAAGTGCATGTATAACCCACGAATGTTGGCCGAATATATTGAACAGCTTTGCGATACCTTTCGGGACGCCATCTGCGTTACGGACCGGGAGGGCGTGGTGGTGCTTGTAAACAAGCGCCATGCGGAACTTACGGGTATTCCCAAGGAAAAAATGACCGGCAGCCGTATTCAGGATATGGTGCAGAACGGCATTTTTGACGTGGTTCTTAACCCGCGCATTGTGGAAACCGGGCAGAAGGTCTCCAGCGTGCAGAATCTTTTTAACGGGCGCACGTTGCTTCTGGACGGGCATCCGGTCAAGGATACTTCTGGGCATGTGGCCTATGTTGTCACTGTTATCCGTGATGTGACGGCTCTTACCGAACTGCGTGAAGAGGTAATGGCGCAAAAGGAACTGCTGGAAACATTTCAGACCCTGAGCAGCGACGGCATCACTGGTAATCAGTATCCGCGTGTGGTGCAGAGCCAGGCCATGCAGCGGTTGTACGCCGAAGCTGTCGCCATTGCCGAAACAGACGCCACCGTGCTGTTGCAGGGCGAAACAGGCGTGGGCAAAGACGTGGTGGCGCGGCACATACACCGCAAAAGCCAGCGCGCCGATGCCCCTTTTGTCAAGGTAGACTGTGGCAGCATCCCTGAAAATCTTATTGAAACCGAGCTGTTCGGCTATGTGCCCGGCAGTTTTTCAGGGGCAAGCAAGAGCGGCAAGGCCGGGCTTGTGGAAGCGGCATCCTCGGGCACGCTTTTTCTGGATGAAATAGGCGAACTGCCAATGACCATGCAGTCGCGCCTGCTGCGCGTGCTTCAGGATTGGGAAGTCATGCGCGTGGGAGCCACCAGACCCAAAAAAGTGGACGTGCGCGTCATAGCCGCCACCAACAAGGATCTGGAAAAAGAAGTGGCCAAGGGGGCATTTCGCTCAGACCTCTATTACCGGCTCAAGGTGGCGGTGCTGAACATTCCGGCCCTGCGCAGCCGCCGGGCCGACATTTTGCCCCTGGCCCAGAGCTTTTTGACGTATTACGCAAAAAAGTATCACAAAAATATCCATCTTTCCGAAGAAGCCGAGCATATTCTGCAAGCCCACAGTTGGCCCGGCAACGTGCGCGAGCTGGAAAATCTTGTGCAGGGCCTTGTTGTGACCTGCAAGCACGGCAGCATTGAGGCTCGCGACCTTTCAGGCATCCGTCCTGCCGTTATGCATGATGATAAGGACAGCGCTTTTGCCCTGCCTTCCATTGAGGGGCGCTCGTTGAAAAGCATCATGAAGGAAGTGGAAACCGCTGTTATTGAAAAGGGCATGAGGCAGTATGGTTCCATCAGCGAACTCTCACGCCATTTTCAGATGGATCGCAGCACCATCTTCCGCAAGGTCAAGGAAATAGAAGCCGCCCGGCGGGATTAACACGCTGGGCGATGTGATGGGCGTGGCTGACGCGGATGTTACCGCTTGCGACGCTGGAGCGCACATTGTCTGAACCTGTTTGTCTCTGGCCCCAGAGACCAATGCATTTGGCCTTTGGCAAGGAAGAGAGCTATGCCGCAATCATTTGACCGTGAGGTCATGCTGCGCGAGATTATTGACCGCGAACTGGACATGTTTCTTGCCACTCCCAACGAAGGCGGAGTCTCGGCTTGTCAGCAGCGGCCAGAAACATTCCGGGTCATGCGGCGCATGACGCATGAGCCTCTGGACGGCGCTACGCTGGCCTCTTATCTGGCTGACTTGCAAGAGGCGGCAGCGGTGGGGCGAAACTTGATGGTTGAAAAATACGCCCGTATGGACGACCGTCTCCCGCCCCTCAGCACAAGCCCGCTTCTGGACGAAATTGCTGACGCGGAACTGGTTTTTCTGGAAGAGGCCAGTGTTCTTTTTCCACACGTGATCAGACGCAGCGGCGGCGACATGTTCCGCCGGTATCTGCGGTGCGAGCTGGAAACGCTCTCGCAAGGCACTCTGGAAAGCTATGCCCGTGAAGTGCGCCGTGCGCGTAGTGTGGGAAAGAATATGGCTGTGGAGCGGCATCGTTGCCTGGCGCGCCTGCTGGGCAGGGGCAGCCTTGAAGAATATGAAGCCGCGCGCGCCCAGGAATGAAGTAATTATTGGCCCGGCAGCCTGTCTGGAGCAGTTTGACTTTAAGGATGTATATCCGAAGAGTTCAGGGCATGCCCGGTGCGGCATTTAACCACGCAAATAGATAGAGCGTGTGTTTTCGCGGCGGGTGTTTGCTCACGCAGTCGCCGTACCATCTCCTCTCACTCTTTCGTGTTCCATTTGGCTTCTTACGACTGTTCGCCTTCTCCATTGGTTAGCTGCTGTGTGGCAGCTCCAGCTTCACAGACTTGAGAGAGGGTGAACAACCTGTTGGAGATTGCATCTGGACACACCTTGCTCCGTTTGCTCTGTCCGTTGCATTGAGCATCCCGCATTCGTCTCACGCACAGCCCCTTCAGCCCGCCTAAATTGGAAATCAGAAATGCAAACGGGGAAGAATCCTCGTTGTAAAGATTCTTCCCCGCAAAATGGTTTTTGTATTTCTGCCCTCGTCTAGTCGTCGCCCACCTTGAGAGCCGCCAGAAAGGCTTCCTGCGGCAGTTCAACGTTGCCCATACGCTTCATGCGGCGTTTGCCCTCTTTCTGCTTTTCCAGCAGTTTGCGCTTACGCGTGATGTCGCCGCCGTAGCACTTGGCGGTAACGTCCTTGCGGAAGGCAGAGACCGTCTCACGGGCAATGATTTTCTGACCAATGGCCGCCTGAATGGCAACCTGGAAAAGCTGGCGCGGTATGCTGCGCTTGAGCTTGAGCGCCAGACCGCGCCCATAGGTGTAGGCACGGTCGCGGTGTACGATAACCGCCAGGGCGTCCACAGTTTCGCCGTTGAGCATGATGTCCAGACGCACCAGATCAGAGGATCTGTAATCCAGAGGTTGATAGTCCATCGAGGCATAACCGCGCGTAGCGGATTTGAGCCTGTCAAAAAAATCGTAAACAATTTCGGCAAAGGGCAGTTCGTAGGTGACCACCACGCGGTTGGAGGCAAGATAGTGCAGGTTTTTCTGGGTGCCGCGCTTTTCTTCGCAGAGTTTCATGACGTTGCCCACATATTCGTTGGGCACATGAATATCCATGTTGACGTAGGGCTCGTACAGGGTGTGGATCTTGGTAGGATCTGGCAAATGACTGGGGTTGTCGATCTCCAGCGTTTTGCCGTCCATTGTGTCGACCTTGTAGACCACTGAGGGCGCGGTGGCGATAAGGCCAACCTCAAATTCGCGCTCCAGCCGCTCCTGAATAATTTCCATATGCAGCAGGCCAAGGAAACCGCAGCGAAAGCCAAAGCCCAAAGCCTGCGACGTTTCCGGCTCGTATGAAAAGGCTGCGTCGTTGAGTTGCAGTTTTTCAAGGGCGGCCTTGAGGTTTTCGTAATCTTCGGATTCTGTGGGGTAGAGACCGCAGAAAACCATCGGTTTGACTTCTTTGAAACCAGGCACAGGGCTTTCAGCGGGGTGGTCGGCAAGGGTTATGGTGTCGCCTACACGGGCGTCGCCCAGTTCCTTGATGGAGCCGCAAAGAAAGCCCACCTCTCCCGCCACCAGTTCTTTAACATCTGTGGCTTCGGGGGAAAATACGCCCAGCCGCAGGACTTCATATTCCTTGCCTGTACTCATGAGGCGCACGTTGTCATTCTTGCGCACAGTGCCGTCCATAATGCGGAAAAGCACCACAACGCCCTGATAGGTGTCGTACCACGAGTCAAAGATGAGTGCCTTGAGAGGAGCCTTGGGGTCGCCCTTGGGGGCTGGCAGGTGCTGCACAATGGCTTCAAGTACAGCGTCCACGCCCATGCCCGTCTTGGCGGAAACTGGCAGCGCCTGTGTGCAATCCAGACCGATGCTCTCTTCAATCTCGGCTTTGACGCGGTCAACTTCCGCACTGGGCAGGTCAATCTTGTTGAGCACCGGAAGGACCTCATGGTCGTGATCCAGCGCCAGATAGACGTTGGCCAGGGTCTGCGCTTCCACTCCCTGTGTGGCGTCAACCACCAGCAGCGCGCCCTCGCAGGCTGCCAGCGAGCGTGAAACTTCATAGTTGAAGTCCACGTGGCCGGGCGTGTCGATGAGGTTCAACTCATATTCCTGCCCGTCAGCCGCAAAATAGGGAAGGCGCACAGTCTGGGCCTTGATGGTGATGCCGCGTTCGCGCTCCAGATCCATCCTGTCCAGGTACTGCTGGCGCGCCTCGCGCTGGCTGACCACCTTGGTCAGTTCAAGGATGCGGTCGGCCAGGGTGGACTTACCGTGGTCGATATGGGCGATGATGCAAAAATTGCGTATATTTTCCTGCTTGACCATGTTTTTTCCTGCGTAAAATCTGGGTGCGTAGCAGAATTGTATAGCTAAGATTTGTCATGAAGTCCATGCAAAGGCCAGGGTTTCCGGCGCGGGTTATGAAGAAGGGCCAGAGCGCCCATCGAAGGTTTTGTGGCACGCAACTGACGGCTGGCACAAGCGGATTTATGTGCAAGTTTGCGGTGATATCAGGCAGTGATATAGCGCTGCCGTCTGTGGGTCGTGTCATTGACTGTTTTTGACAGTTTAAATACATACGTATGTATTTATACGGAGAAAATAAATATGAGTAAACCACGCTCCATAGACAGAGATCTGGTTCTTGATATGGCGGAGAAAATAGTCACTGAAAACGGGCCTGCGGCCCTGACGTTTGACGCAGTTGCCAGGGCGGCGGGGATCACCAAGGGCGGCGTGCAATCATGCTTTGGCACCAAAAGAGGGCTTGTCAGCGCGATGGCCGAACGGTGGGGCCGGAACTACGACGAATGCCTTGAAAGAAGTGCGGGCAAAAGCATCGAAAATATTTCTGATCTGGAAAAAATACGTGCCCACGTTGGGATTACCGCTGCGGAGAAATCGCTGAACGCTCGGGCTGCATGCCATCTGGCCATGCTGGTGGAGTCCCAGGAATTACGTGACTGGATACGCAGCTGGCACACCAGCAGGCTGAACACCCTGGATATGGCGAACAAGGAAGATCGGGCCGCGCGGGTCGCCTATCTGGCGGCGGAAGGAGCTTTTTTACTGCGCTACTTCGGCTTGCTGGATGTAAGCGACGCACAATGGAAGAGCATTTTTAGCGATATTGACGAATTTATTTTTGAAAAGGCCTCAAATCAATCATAACCGCTGGAAAAGTTGTCATGCTGAGCTGGATTTTTTTGTTCATAGCCAGCAGCCTTGAAATCGCCTGGGCTGCCGGATTAAAATATGCCGATTCGCCTCAGGACTGGGTTGCAACCCTTGGCTGTGTTGCGGGCAGTTTTATTTTTCTTGTGCTGGCAACAAAAAGAATGGAGGCGTCCATTGCCTATGTACTGTTTGTAACTTTGGGCGCTGTTGGAACATACCTTCTTGATATATCATTCTTTGGCAAAAAAATGATGTTCACAGCCGTTGCCGCGATTATTGTCATCCTTGTTTCGATAGTTTGCCTTAAACGGGAAGAAGGCTAGTTCTATGAGCTGGATGTATCTGATACTGGCTGGCCTTCTGGAAATAGCGGTTGTCGCCGGAGTCAGGGATATTGCCTTCAAACGCTACGCCAGAGGTATAATCGTTTACGCTGCCGGTCTGTCGTCATCACTGTTTTTTCTGTATCTTGCGCTACGGCAGATTGATGTCTCCATTGCCTATACTTCGTACACAGGCATTGGCGTTGTGGGCACGGTAGCTTGCGGCATTCTGTTTTGGGGCGAAAAAAGAAGCATCAAAAAAGCGCTTTATGTATCCTTGATTATTGCGGCGATTATAGTGCTCAAGGTTTCAGACTAGAACGCAGAAAATGTACAAAGTCCATACCGGCGTGGCAGTAAACGCTACTAGATGATGGGTCTGTGCACCGGGAAGGATGGCTTTATAGCGCTCGCACTCCCAAATGCCATGTAGCAAAATCAAGGTTAAGCGGTGGCAGGGGGGGGCGAGGGCGGCATGACGTGCTTGTGAACAGCAAGAGCATTTTTAGAGTGAAGGTCTTTGCAATTTGTCCTGTTTTGGCGTGGCCCCGTGGGGTTATTGCACAAAATAAAAGGCCGTGCAGCGTTTACACGCAGCACGGCCTGTCAATTTCGAACAATTCGGTCTAGCGGAACTGGGCCAATTGCAAACGGACAACAGCCCTATGCAATGCGGCTTCAGCACGAACCGAATCAACATGCTCTTCATGGCTGGAAATACGCTTTTCAGCGCGTTCCTTTGCGGCCATGGCTCTTGCTGTGTCGATACTCTGCGCCATTTCGGCAGACTCGGCCAGCACGGTAAGCACATCGTTATTCACGTCGGCGAAACCGCCGGAAATGAACACATGTTCTTCCTTGCCGCCAGCCAGCTTGTAACGCAGACCACCAATCTTGAGAGCGGAGAGCAGGGAGACGTGCTTGGGCAGCACGCCGAATTCGCCTTCAATACCGGGGCAGACAGCCATTTCAACTTCGCTGCTAACCACGGTTTTGTCTGGCGTCACCACTTCCAGTTGCAGTGTGCCCATAGGTACTCCTTCGCTCCTGATATGCCAGATACGGCTGCCCGGTGACTGTGCTTTGCAGCACTGTCACCGGGCGGTCACCAATCTAGTTTTCTTCCTGCAGCTTGCGCTGCTCAAACTTGGCCACGGCCTGTTCAATACCGCCCAGCATGTAGAAGTCACCTTCTGCCATGTGGTCGTACGCGCCGTCCAGAATGCCCTTGAAGCCCTTGATGGTGTCTTCAAGCTTAACATACTGGCCAGGGGTACCGGTGAAGGTTTCGGCCACGTGGAAGGGCTGGGACAGGAAGCGCTGGATGCGGCGCGCGCGCGCTACAGTGAGCTTGTCTTCGTCCGACAGTTCGTCCATGCCAAGAATGGCGATGATGTCTTGCAGTTCTTTGTACTTCTGCAGCACCATCTGCACGCGCCGGGCCACCATGTAGTGGTCTTCGCCCACGACGTCGGGGGCGAGGATGCGCGAGGTGGAGTCAAGCGGGTCCACGGCGGGGTAGATGCCAAGTTCGGCAATCTGGCGCGAAAGCACGAGCGTGCCGTCCAGATGCGAGAACGTGGTAGCCGGGGCCGGGTCGGTCAAGTCGTCAGCGGGCACGTAAACGGCCTGCACGGACGTGATGGAACCGGTGTTGGTAGAGGTAATACGTTCCTGAAGCGAACCAAGGTCCGTGCCAAGGGTGGGCTGATAGCCCACGGCCGAAGGCATGCGGCCCAGAAGGGCGGAAACTTCAGAACCGGCCTGGGTAAAGCGGAATATGTTGTCGATGAAGAGGAGCACGTCCTGATGTTCTTCATCGCGGAAGTATTCCGCGCAGGCAAGGGCGGTGAGGGCCACGCGGGCACGGGCTCCCGGAGGTTCGTTCATCTGCCCGTAAACAAGGGTGGCGCGTTCCAGAACGCCCGCATCCTTGAGTTCATGATAAAGGTCGTTACCTTCACGGGTGCGTTCGCCCACGCCCGCGAAGACCGAGGAACCGCCGTGCTGCTTGGCGATGTTGTTGATCATCTCCATCAGAATAACGGTCTTGCCCACGCCGGCGCCGCCGAAGAGGCCCATCTTGCCACCCTTGGGGAAGGGCACAAGCAGGTCCACAACCTTGATGCCGGTTTCCAGCAGTTCGACCTTGGTGTTCTGGTCGGTAAAGGCCGGAGCCGGGCGGTGAATGGGGTAGTACTTTTCAGCGTTAATGGGGCCCAGTTCGTCCACGGGGCGTCCGATAACGTTGAGGATACGACCCACAGAGGGCTTGCCCACGGGCACCATGATGGGCTGACCAGTGTCAACCGCTTCCATGCCGCGCACCAGACCTTCGGTGGCGTCCATGGCGATGGTGCGAACAACGTTGTCGCCCAGGTGCTGTGAAACTTCACAGACCAGGTAGGGGGCGTCGGTGTTGTTCGGATTGTTGATCTCCAGGGCGGTGAAGATATTCGGCAGGTTGCCGTCGCTGAACTCTACGTCCACAACAGCGCCGATAACCTGGACGATTTTACCGATGTTTTTGCTCATTAGTTGGCTCCTTAACCCTTCAGCGCTTCAGCGCCGCCGACGATGTCGATGAGTTCGCTGGTGATGGAAGCCTGCCGCGTCTTGTTATAGAGCAGGGTCAGCATGTTGATCATTTCGTTGCAGTTGCGCGTGGCGTTGTCCATTGCGGCCATACGGGCAGCATGTTCGCTGGCCGATGTGTCCAGCATGCCACGGTAAACCTGCACCTTGACGTAGCGGGGCAGAAGCTCCGCCAACAGCTTTTCTTCCTGCGGCTCGTAAACGTATTCGCAGCGCGGTTCTCCAGCTTCTTCGGCGATTTCTTCAGCCTCAGGCGTTTTCAGGGGCAGCAGGCAGAGCGTGCGCGGGGGCTGTTGCCCCATAGACACAAACTCGCCGTATATCAGCCACACTTCGTCGAGACCAAAGGTTTCGTAGCCGAAGATGACTTCCTGGGCCACGGAGCTTGCCAGGGCAAAATCGATGCTGCCCATGCGGTCTGCATAAGCTTTGGCGATCTTGTAGCCGGCCGCCTTAACGGCGTCGCGGCCCTTCTTGCCCATGCAGACAAAGCTCACCTCAAGGCCTTCCGCTTTTTTCTCTTTGGCGAGCTTCAATGCAGTGGCAATGATATTGCCGTTGAAGCTGCCGCAGAGACCACGGTCGGATGTCACCAGCACAATGGCGCAATGCTTCTTTTCCTCATGCTCGGCCAGCAGGGGGTGGGCGTTGCCCTCCACCTTGCTCGACAGTTCGGCGAGCACGTCGCGGTATTTGGCCGCGTACGGCCTGAAGCGCTCGATGCGGGCCTGAGCGCCACGCAGCTTCGCCGAGGCCACCATATTCATGGCCTTGGTGATCTGCTTGGTCTTACCGACCCCCACGATCTTCATTTTTACGTCTTTGAGTGAAGGCATGCTTTTCTCCCGGATATTGGGGGCCCCTAGGCCGTCCAGCCCTGCTTGAAGGCGGCAATAGCCTCGGTAAGCGCTTTTTCCACAGCCTCGTCAATGACTTTCTTTTCTTTAATGGCGTCCAGCACGTCTTTCCTGGTGTCGCGCAGGAAGGTCAGCATGGCGGCTTCGAAACGGCGAACGTCTTCCACCGGTACGTCGTCCATAAGACCGCGCGTAGCGGCGTAGATGGAGGCGACCTGTTCATTGGAAGGCATGGGCTGGTACTGGGGCTGCTTGAGCAGTTCCACCAGACGCGCGCCGCGGTCAAGCTTGGCCTTGGTGCCCTTGTCCAGGTCCGAACCAAACTGGGCGAAAGCCGCCAGTTCGCGGTACTGGGCGAGGTCAAGACGCATCGTGCCTGCCACCTGCTTCATGGCCTTGATCTGGGCCGCACCACCCACGCGGGATACGGAAAGACCCACGTTAATGGCCGGACGCACACCGGCGTTGAAGAGGTTGGGTTCCAGGTACACCTGACCGTCGGTGATGGAGATCACGTTGGTGGGGATGTACGCGGACACGTCGCCAGCCTGGGTTTCAATGATGGGCAGAGCCGTCATGGAACCCGCGCCGAGGCTGTCGTTCACCTTGGCCGCGCGTTCAAGCAGGCGCGAATGCAGGTAGAACACGTCGCCGGGGAAGGCTTCACGTCCCGGAGGACGACGGAGCAGCAGGGACATCTGGCGATAAGCCACGGCCTGCTTGGAAAGGTCATCGTAAATGATGAGGGCGTGCTTGCCGTTGTCGCGATAGAATTCCGCCATGGTGCAACCGGTGTAGGCTGCAATGTACTGCAGAGGCGCAGGGTCGGACGCGGTGGCGGAAATAATGGTGGTGTATTCCAGCGCGCCGTGGCGACGCAGGGTATCGGCCACCAGAGCCACCGAGGACTTCTTTTGGCCAATGGCCACATAGAAGCAGTGGATGTCCGTTTCTTTCTGCGCCAGGATGGCGTCAATACAAACAGCGGTCTTACCAGTCTGGCGGTCGCCAATGATAAGTTCGCGCTGTCCGCGACCAATAGGCGTCATGGCGTCAATGGCCTTCAGACCCGTAGGCATGGGTTCATGCACGCTCTTACGCGCGATGATGCCGGGAGCCTTGATTTCCACGGGGCGCACTGCGGCAGCCTCGATGGGGCCCAGACCGTCGATGGGCTCACCCAGGGGGTTGAGCACGCGGCCCATAACGCCGTCGCCGACAGGCACGGAGAAGATCTTGCCGGTACGCTTGACCGGGTCGCCTTCCTTGATGCCTACATCCGAACCGAGCAGAGCAACACCGACGTTGTCCTCTTCAAGGTTGAGCACCATGCCCATGACGCCGCCGGGAAATTCCAGCAGTTCCATCGACATAGCGTTCTGAACGCCGTAGACACGGGCGATGCCGTCACCGACGTACAGTACGGTGCCGGTTTCGCTCATTTCTACGCGCTGCTCGTAGTTCTGGATTTGATCCTCAATGATCTTGCTTATCTCTTCCGCTTTGATCTGCATGTGCTATTCACCCCTCTTGAATGTCTCCCGGAGGATACCCAATTGCGCGCGCAGACTTGCGTCCAGCACCCGGTCACCCATTTTGAGCACCATACCCCCAAGTATGTCCTTGTCGACAGCGAAGGTAAGCTCAATGGCAGCGCCGGTTTTCTTTTCCAGCGATTCTTTGAGTTTTGCCTTTTTGTCGGCAGGAAGTTTCACTGCAGTGACGAGTTGGCCACGCACGATGCCCTTGGCTTCGTCAAGCAGTTTGCCATACCAGGCGGAAATTTCGCGCAGAAAGGCGAGCCTTTCTTTGTCTGCCAACAAGAAGCAGAAGTTGCGCAATGTCTGGTCGGCCTTGAGCTTGCCCAGCAGTTTGTCAAGAACCGCCTTCTTTTCCTCCACGCCGATAACAGGACTTTTGAGGGTCAGGTCAAGTCCCGGCGCGGCGGCAAGCGTTTCACCAAGAGCAGCAAGGCATTCGCCGCGCGCGCTCAAGGCTTCGTCCCCATCCTTTTTGCCCAACGCAAAGATAGCGTTGGCGTACCTGCGTGCAACCACGGTGTCGATCAATGGAGCACCACCTTTTTAAGGGAATTGGCGATAAGCTTGTCGTGGGCTTCGGCATTGAGCTTGCCGCTCAGGGCCTTTTCGGCAGCGTCCACGATTTCGTCTGCAATGACGGCGCGCACTTCTGCAAGCACAGCGCGGCCTTCATTTTCAGCGGTCATGCGCGCCTGCTCCACAATTTGCGACGCCTGACGGTGCGCCTCATCCACAATGCCAGCCTTCAGGCTTTCAGCCTGCTTGCGGCTTTCGGCCAGAATGGCTTCACGCTCTTCGTTGAGGCGGGCAATGCGCGACTCAACGGCGGCCAACTGTTCCTTGGCCTTGGCGCGGCGTTCATCCAGATCGTCCAGCGCTCCGCTGATGGTCTCGCGGCGATTCTTGAAGAAGCGCTTGGCCAGTCCACCAACAAAGTACCAGAGGATGCCCGCAAAGATCACGAAGTTGAGCACGCGCCAGCCGAAGTCGCCCCAGCGAGTTTCCCCATGCCCTTCGGAAGCCAGCGCCTCCAAAGGAATGAAGACAATCGCGGCAAAGGCAATAACGAGCGGCAGGATATAACCCGCGTGTTTCCATTTGCTCAAAGCCCACCCCCCTCTGTTCAGAGAATAATGCAATAGCGTAGACTGTGCCTAAAGAAACCGGATCACCCGTAGGGCGTCCAGCAAGGAACCGGAAAAGCGCGTGAAACTAACTCTTGATGAGCTTGGCGGCCAGGCGTGCGGAAAAGTCGCTTACCTGATTGCGCAGTTCGTCAAGAGTCTTGGCGGCCTGAGCCTGCAAAGAGTCGTGGGTTTCGGCAATGATGTCGCGGGCGCTTTTTTGGGCGTCGCCCACAAGCTTCTGCTGTTCAACCATGCCTTCGGCGCGGCCTTCTTCACGGGTAAGGCCTGCGTCCTGACGGGCGCGAGCCAGTTCGGCTTCATAGTTGGCAAGGCGTTCCGCCGCCTGGTACTCGAAGGACTCGGCTTCTTCAGCCATGCCGTCCATGATGCCGTTGCGCTTTTTTATGATATCGCGGATGGGTCGGATAAGGAGGATATTTAGCACATAAATGGCGACCAAAAAGTTCACCAGCTGAAAGATCATTGTAACGTTAAGATCCAGCATGCCGCATCCTCCCGATGATGTCGGATTGTAGGAATGAAAAAGACATTAAGCCCTTGCAACATATCTCCTTGCCCCTGTTCTGTCAAAGGGTATTGGTGACAAATTTCGCAAACTCCATAAGTTTTTTTAAAATAAATAATAAATAAAGTATGTTAAAAAATACCTATCTGAAGGCTTGCCGAGCCGTTGGCGCAAGTGAGGACAAATAGCAGAAGTGTAAATGACGGCGAGATACGCCTTTTGGGGCATTTAGAGGCCATTAAGAGCCCTGGAGGTCATGAAAGAAAACACTTGCCTTATATGAATAGATATTACAGATTGTTTGATTGGTCAGACAATCATCCAGTCTTCTTGCCCGTACCCCTGAGATTCCAGCCAGTCAGATGCTTCTTCCGCCGCGCCGTGCGCGGTGAGCGCGTTGAGAATGCGGCAGCGTCCTGGCTCAGGCAAAGCTGCACGCCCGCAGACTGGAATTCCGCCCACCACGTTGCCGATTTTTTTGGCGTCAATATCAATATAGGCCGCCGGGTGCACACCGTGACTCCAAAGCGGGGCAAGCCGTTTACGGGCCACACGCCCGCCGCCCATAACCCACACCTGCGGATGAAAAGGGTTGTGCAGCTCCAGATGACGGGCCAGCCACAGGGCGCGCAGCCTGTTACAGGCTGCATCGGCGTACCTTGCGTCAGCTCTTGTGGCCCGGCTTGGCGCGTCGTTCCAGGTCAGAAGCGTTTGCGGCAGCTTTTCCATCTGTGCCCCGTTGTGAAGCCAGCGCAGCCACAGTTCCCAGTCTTCGGCAAAATCCCCGTCTGCATAAGCACCCCACCGATCAGCTGCGTCCCGCCGGAACATGGCCGACGGATGGCAGATTGGCGTATCCCTAAAGCGGTTGCGGCTGATCTCCTCCGGGGAGCGGCAACTGTTTTGCCAATCCACAAAATGCGCGAATCCGTAGGCCGATTTGCGGTCGCCGCCAAAGGCCACCAGACTGGCCGAAAGCGCAAGCTCTGGCCTGTTCCACAGGTGCGCGGCCTGGAGGGCCAGACGTTGTGGGTGCACGGTATCGTCGGCATCCATACGGGCGATGAACGTGCCTCGGGCAGCAGCCAACCC
>NZ_JASGDK010000178.1:0-25349 GCF_047607245.1 Desulfovibrio sp. | reverse complement strand
GTTGAAAAAAAATCCGTTATGCGGGCTTTTTTTGAATTCTGCGCCAGCAATGGCGTGAACAAGCTGACACTGCTCTCGGCTGCCAAAGCATACACCCTGCTCGCCCAGGTGGCAGATGCACGCGGCCCGCTGCGGGCCAACGTCTACCGAAAAAACCTGCTGGCCGCACGGAACTGGGGTAGAGTCTACATTGAGGGCTTCCCCCAGAGCGTTTCACCGTTTGAGATTGTACAGCCGTTTCAGGCCACCCATACGGAACGGTATGTTCCACCGGAAGAACATGTGGTCAAGGTGCTGAGATCCGCCAGCGGTCAGGATCTGGTCATGCTGCTCACGTTCTTTTTCACGGGTGCGCGCCGGGGCGAGGTGTTCCGGCTCTCATGGAGTAAAGATGTGAATCTGGACGAGGGGCGCATCAGGCTCATCGACCACAAGGGCAAAAATGGCCAGGTGCGGGTGCGCTGGTGCGACATCCACCCTGAACTCGGTAAGGCTCTGCGGTGGTGGCTCGAAGCGCGGCCCTGCAAGGTGGATAACGTCTTCATGCAGATGCACTGCGATGGCATGATGGTCGAGCCCCTTCAGCAGCGCAGCAAGCTTATGGGCACGCTCTGCAAACGGGCTGGCGTGGAGCCTTTCGGCTTTCATGCCATCAGGCATTGCTCGGCAGCGGTGATATTCAAGGCTGTGGGCCTCAACGGCGCACAGGTATTCCTGGGCACAGCCCGCAACCACCACTGACCGCTATGTACGGTCTGCGGACCTGTATGGCAGTCAGGGTGGTATTCTGGCGGCATTGGGCCAGAGCCTGATCGGCTCTGCGGCAGAGGACCTGCTGGAAAAGGTGATGCCCCATGAGGTAGTAACTCACGGGGCATCTTGTAACCGGGAAACTGTAACCAGTCGTTTCCAATAACTAAAAACAACGTGTAACCTGTTGAAATTTATTGGCGTCCCCAAGGGGATTTGAACCCCTGTCGACGGCGTGAAAGGCCGTTGTCCTGGGCCGGCTAGACGATGGGGACGCACTGTGTTTTGGCTGGGCTGCAAGGACTCGAACCTTGATTAACGGAGTCAGAATCCGTCGTCCTGCCAATTGAACGACAGCCCATCGCGAGGAATGTGTATATGTGATGGCCGCTCCGCTGTCAAGCATGAAATGTAAAAATTTAATTTTTCTTATTTACTCTATGTAGATATGTTTACCCTTCCCTTGCCAAAACGCGAGACGCACGAGCGGTATTCCGTTGCCAACCAGAGCATAGAACATTCCCCCAGCAGCAGACAAAACTGCACACAAAGATGTTTAGCAAGCCATCTCTGCGCGAGCGCGCAACCATAAAAATATCTTCCAACATGGACTTACCCGGATATCCGATCAGTCAGTCCAGACGACCCACCTAATCAAGTCCAATCTTTTTTGGGTTCCTCATTCAGGAGCCGTGCGTGGAGAGCTATGGCATTTACAATGATCCACACATTACCGCCCAGATTTTTCTTTCACAATCTATGTAAATACCAATGAATTTATCTCAATTAGTAGGCCATTTGAGCTAGTGCAAACGTGCTTAAGTGACTGTGGCAATCGCAACCATATAGATATTCAGTAATAAATCTCAAAAAATTATCGTTGTGCAACCAATCAACAACGCTATACTTCACTGATCATTTCGTTGCCAACCCACCACAATCATTCACATCAAGACCATAAAGATACTTGCGCTATCGGATTTCCCATGCTACTCGGATCAAAGACCTAACCTTCTAACCCTAACAAGTTTGTGAAAAAATGTTTATAACCTAACACTGCATGATGCCGGAGGAAGACAATGGAAGACAAAGGACTGCTGGGTAAAATCATAGCAATTATTCCCGGCTTGGCACTGATGATCGGCACATTAGCCGTACTTCGTATGTACGTGGTGCCCTGGTTGGGCGGCATAACGCTTTTTGGCATTAAGGGCTGGCCCGTCCAAGTGTTGAGCCTTAACTATATTCTGCTTTCCATCATTGCGGGCATGCTGTTTCGTAATGTGCTCTTTGGTGGAAAAATTCCCGGGTGGGCGGATGCTGGCTTTCGTACTACCCGCCTTTTCATCAAAACAGGCGTTATCATGCTGGGTTCGTTGTATACCCTGCAAAGCCTTCTCAAGCTTGGCATCAGCGCTGCCCTGCTGATCATGGCCTTCGTGTTTGGCACAGTTTTCCTCATCATGTGGTTAAGCAAATTATGGAAAGTCGACCGGTCTGTGGCGGCGGTAATGGCCGCAGCCTGCGGGGTGTGCGGCGTTTCCGCGGCTGTGGCTGCAGCGCCAGGTGTGCGCGCCCGGCCTGTTGACCTGGCCCTTGCCATAGCCACTATTCTTGGCTTCGGCATTGTAACAATGTTTATCAGCCCCTTTATCGGCAAAGCCCTTAACCTGTCAGACCTGCAATACGGCGCATGGGTGGGTACGGGTATTCTGAACTCAGGGCAGGTGCTTGCCACATGCCTTGCCTTCAACCCTGTGATTGCCCCAGGAACCGCTGTTGCCTACGGTGAAGTATGGAACGTGGTGCGCGTCATCAGTATCCCCTTCGTGGTCTTTGCCATCACTGTCTGGTACTGGAAAGGTGAAGGCGAAGCCGAGCGCATCAGCCTCAAAGAAATCCTTATTTCCAAATTTCCCATCTTCGTTTTGGGCTTTTTTGGCATGACCGCGCTGTCTTCTCTGGGGATGCTGGGCGCTGAAGGGTCCGAGACCTTGCATTTCCTGCGTGACTGCATGCAGTGGATATTCGGCATCGGCCTTGTGGGTCAGGGAGCGTACATTGACTTCCGTGAGATCAAGGCCGCAGGCGGCAAGCCTTTGCGCCTTGGTCTGACTGCGGGTATGGCGAAGTATGTGCTGGCCCTCATCGTCATCATGTTGTTCATGCCCAAAACCGGCGCATTTTAGTCAAAGGAAGATGTAATGAGTAACGACAAGCAAAAAATGACGGTATTTAAAAATGACCGGCATGAAGATATCGCCTCCATCATCTTCGCCGGGCTTGTAGTAATTTTCGTGCTTGGCTACATGGCCTTTATAGTGCCCACGGTAAAAGTAAAAGCCAGCCAGGATGGAAAACTCGTTTCCGTGGCAGTAGAAAAAGGCGCCCAAGTCAAGAAAGGCGACACCATATACACCCTGGAAATTGTCGAAAAAAAATGGAAAGACAATGTAATGGAAGAGAAGGTTGTCACCAAGGATATAAGCGTCAAAGCCAATGGCAAGGTGCTTGAAGTTCCGGGCAAACCCGGTTCTGCGGTGAAAAAAGGCAAGGACACCATCATTGTACTGGATCATGAAAAAGGCACGTTACCTTAATGGTTACGACGGCCCCCCAAAGGATATTACTGCTTCTTGATGAGGACAGCCCTGTGGCGGCTGAAGCCGTGCGTATTGCACAGGAAAACTCCGCCCAGTTGACCGCCCTTTTCGTGCTGGACGCAACGTGGAATGATTATGTTGGACATGACTGGCTCTCGGGCAGTGGCTCACGTGCGGACTTTATTGACTACGTGCAGCAGGAAGAGGAAAAAAGTGCGGAAAGGGCTTTTTCCCGGCTAAGAAAACTCGCGGGAGAAGCCATAGAAATCCAGTGCATCACCAAGGTCGGCAATGTGGTAGACCAGACGCGGCAAGAAATGGAAAAAGGCTATGACCTGCTCGTCGCATCCAACCCTTTACGGCGAGGTCTTGAACGGATTCGCGGCAATCTTGCCGCGCTCTGTGAAAAGGCTCCCTGCCGGATACTGCTTGTACCAGCAGACATTTGACAAACTGGCATACCCTGCCTTACGTCGACACCGCTATTAAAAAAACTAGCCCCCGACTCGGGGGCTAGTTTTTCAATATAAGTCTACCCAATTACAAAATCAGCAACCGACCTGCTTTTTGGGCTCAAACTGCTTAATTCTGCGATACTACTTGCCGAACAGAATTTCCTGATAATTGGGCAAAGCCCACAGGTCATCGGCAACACGGGTTTCCAGCATGTCAGCGTGGCTGCGCACCGTGGCCATATGCGGCAGCACCTCGCTGCAATAGCGGCGTGCAGCCTCAATTCCAACGCCTTGAGCGTCCACATCAGCCAGTACGCTTTCGAGCGTCGCAGTGGCCGCCTGTATCTGGCGAAGCTGCTCTGTCACTTCCTCAAGGGTTATGGTCTTGGCGTCCAGCCCCAGCGACCTCATGCTTGCAGCCGTACTTGCCAGCTCTCCCTGATAGCGCATGGCAGCAGGGAAGATGATAGTGCGGGCCATGCGAATGACGAGGTTTGCCTCTGTGCGCACAGTTTTGCAGTACTGCTCTACATAAATATCCTGACGGGCACGCAGCTCTGCCTTGTTAAGCACGCCCGCCTTTTCATAGACCGCCACCACTTCGGGTGCCACAAGCTCTGGCAGGGCTTCGGGAGTGGTACGCAGATTGGGCAAGCCACGGCGTACTGCTTCCTTGTGCCATATCTCGGAATATCCGTCCCCGTTAAAAATAACGGCGCTATGTTCTTCAATCACATGGCTGATAAAGGATTCCAGAGCTTCATTAAAGCTTCGGCCCTGCCCAGTTTCTCTTTCCAGCCAGTCGGCGGCAAAGCCCAGGGAGTCCGTCATCATGACATTGAGCGCCGTAATGGACCCGGCGGCGGACTGACTGGACCCCAGAGCGCGGAATTCGAAGCGGTTGCCCGTAAAAGCCACCGGGCTTGTAAGGTTGCGGTCGCCCGGGTCGGCGGGCAGCGGCGGCAAGGTGTCTACCCCAATGTTGAGCGCCCCACGTTTTTTGCCGTTGGCGGCATCATCGATACGGCCAGCGCGAAAGGCTTCAAACACTTCGGTGAGCATGTCGCCCAAAAAGATCGACATGATGGCCGGAGGAGCCTCGTTGGCCCCCAGGCGGTGATCATTGCTGGCGCTGGCCACAGTGGCGCGCAAAAGGCCGCCAAACTTATGCACACTACGGATCATGGCCGCGCAGAACACCAAAAACTTTGCATTGGCGTGAGGCGTTTCGCCAGGGTCAAAAAGCGACCCCAAGTCCGCATTGCCGATGGAATAGTTAACGTGCTTGCCCGAACCGTTGACCCCGGCAAAGGGTTTTTCATGCAGCAGACACTTGAGCCCATAACGCTTGGCCACATTGCGCAAGGTGGACATAATGATGTGGTTGTGGTCCACGGCCAGATTGCTGACCTCATAAAGAGGCGCGATCTCATACTGGCTGGGGGCCACTTCGTTATGACGGCAGCGCACAGGCACGCCCAGCTTGTAGAGCTCACGCTCCACTTCCATCATATAGGAAAGCACCCGCTGGGGAATAACGCCAAAGTACTGATCACTGAACTCCTGCCCCTTGGCCGGACGCGCACCAAAGAGGGTGCGGCCCGCAATCTGGATGTCAGGCCTGGCAAAGTTGAAGTTGTGGTCAATGGCAAAATATTCCTGTTCAAGTCCGGCATAAGCCACCACAGGCAGTTCTGTTTCCTGCCCGAAAAACCGCAGCACGCGCTTGGCTTCGCGGTTGAGCGCCTGACTGGAACGCAAAAGCGGCGTTTTTTTGTCCAACGCCACACCTGTCCACGAAAGAAACATGGTGGGGATGCACAAAAAAGTGCCATTGGGGTTTTCCATAATATAGGCAGGGCTTGTCACGTCCCATGCCGTATAGCCGCGCGCCTCAAAGGTGGAACGCAGGCCACCGGACGGAAAGGACGAGGCATCAGGTTCGCCCCGGATGAGCATGGACCCAGAAAATTCGGCAATGACCCCGCCGGAGCCGTCAGGCATGAGAAAGCTGTCATGCTTTTCGGCAGTCTGCCCGGTGAGCGGGTAAAAAATGTGCGTAAAGTGAGTAGCCCCTTTTTCAATGGCCCAATCCTTCATGACCGCCGCCACGGTATCAGCGATGGAGGGGTCCATGCGCTGACCGAATTCAATGGTCTTGTGCAGGGAGCGGTAAACGCTCTTGGGCAGGCGCTCACGCATGACACGGTCATTGAAAACGTTACAGCCAAAAATATCCGTTGGCCTGGTATCGGAAAAATTAAGGGGGGCCGCTTCAGGTTTGTAGGTGGTGATAGCCTGAATGGCACTGTGTCGGGCGGACTTGCTGCTCATATACGAACCTCGCGTCTGAAAGGGGGATGACGCACCACAAAATCGTTCTAAAACTCATCTGCCGAAAGGCTGCGCAGCAAGGCTGCTGTGTCGCCGCCTTTCGGCAGAGCCTATGAAAAAGGCCGGCAGACTGTCGCCCGCCGGCCTGACGTCTCATACTATTTGACGCCGACGATCTCGATTTCAAATGTGAGGGACTTGCCCGCCAAAGGATGGTTGGCGTCAAGGGTCACTTCGTCAGCGGTCACTTCGGTAATGGTCACGTCCATCTGGCCCTGCTCATTGGACAGTTGCAGGGGCACGCCGACATTGAGGGGAATGTGGTCCGGCACCTGAGCGCGGGCCACAGTGAAAACCAGCTCCGGGTCGGCTTCGCCATAGGCTTCGGCAGGAGCGATGGTTACAGTGACAGAGTCCCCGGCTTCACGGCCTTCAACGGCGGCTTCAAAGCCAGGAATAAGCATGCCCTGGCCCATGACGAACTCCAGGGGATCGCGCTCACGCGAGGAATCAAACACAGTGCCGTCATCCAGGGTTCCCGTATAGTGCGCACGCACCGTATCGCCTTTTTTGATGGGCATAATAAATACTCCAAGATAGTCTTGTGGGCGGTTTGGCGGGTGCCCTGCCGCATGGTTCCATATGTACGGCCCAACGGCACAAGCGCATGAAAAGCGCCCGTTATCAAAAAAGAAAGCAGAACACGGCAGGCTTTTTATGTCAATCCAACATTGCCATACGAACACCTACAGGCGGACAAGGCTTGACAGTGCGCACCTTGACCGGGATAATTATAAATTACACCCCCCAAGGTAAATTACTGCCCGGGCACGGGCGGCACCAGAAATTTTTTGAGTTATCCCCAGAGGTATTTATGTCCGACATCCGCTCCAGCTATACTGATGATCTGCAGTTTTACGGTCGCCACACCCCGCGCGAACTGGCCGAAACCTTCGGCACCCCGCTTTACGTATATAATGAGAGCGTGCTGCGCCAGCGCTGCCGCGACCTCATTGGGCTTTCGAAACACCCGGGCTTTGGCGTCAACTACTCCATCAAGGCCAATGCCAACCCTGTTCTTTTGCGCATGGTGCGTGAAGAAGGTCTGGTGGTGGATGCTATGAGCCCCGGCGAACTTTACATGGACCAGCTTGCTGGTTTTTCGTCCGAACAGATTCTTTATATCTCCAATAATAATTCGCGCGAAGAGCTGAAAAACGCCCTTAAGCACAATCTGCTTGTCAGCGTGGACTCACTTTCGCAGCTCGATGACCTGGGCGCCATCAACCGGGGCGGCAAGGTTATGGTGCGTTTCAATCCCGGCATCGGCGCAGGGCACCACGCCAAGGTCGTGACCGCGGGCAAGGAAACCAAGTTTGGCGTCAACCCCGGCCAGATGGACGAGGTTTTCGCCCTGCTGGAAAAGCACGACATGACTCTGGCTGGCATTAACCAGCATATCGGCTCGCTTTTTATGGAGGCCGAAGGTTACCTCTACGCTGCGGAAGTGCTGTTGCACATGGCAGAACAACTGCCCGAAGGCGCGCTGAAAACCCTTGAAATCATCGACTTCGGCGGCGGCTTTGGCATTCCCTACCACAAGTATGAAGAACAGCCCCGGCTGGACATGGCCGAACTGGGCAGCCGCCTGCATGCCCTTATCAGCGATTGGGCCGGAAAAACCGGCTATGCTGGCCGCTTTCTTGTTGAGCCGGGCCGCTATGTAGCGGCAGAATGCAGCGTACTGCTCGGCAGCGTACATGCAGTGAAAAATAATGGCGAAAAGCGCTATGTGGGCACGGATCTTGGCTTCAACGTACTGGTGCGCCCCGCCATGTATGATTCCTTCCACGATGTGGAAATTTATGGCGAGACCGACGGCAATCCCCGCAAGGACATGGTGCAGACAGTGGTTGGCAACATCTGCGAAAGCGGTGATATTCTTGCAAAAGATCGTGAACTCCCAGAAATATGTGAAGGAGATGTGCTCGGCATACTTGACGCGGGCGCATACGGATTTACAATGAGTTCGAATTATAACCAGCGCCAACGGCCTGCTGAGGTGCTCATTCAGAGTGACGGCACGGCAAGGCTCATCCGTCGGCGTGAATCTCTTGAAGACCTGATCAGCTGCCTTGAAGGCCTCAACTAGGACATTTTGAACTTGAAATAGTCGCGTTACGGCGAGCAAAGCTCGCCGTAATCAATTTCGTGGCAAGAATTTGCACACAAATCCTTGCAAAATAGTTGACTTATTTCATTCGCAAATTGCTCTAGCCACATATAACTTCGTAACGGACTGCCGTGACGGAACTGCGATTCTGCCGTGATTGAACAACGCGGCCTGTCCGCTTCTCAGAGTCGGCCGAAACCCGACCTGAGCACATCTCCCCGTGCCGTATGGCGCCTCACATGGCCCCAGTTGCTCATGATGTACCTTGTGTTCTTCATGGGTCTGGTGGCCGTGTGGGTTGCGGGACAAATCAGCGCTGAAGTCCAGGCTGCTCTGGGTATGGTCAACCAGTGTGGCATCTTGCTCATGGTGGTTGCCATGGCCATCTCCAGCGGGGCCACCGCAGCCGTAAGCCAGTCGCTTGGGGCGCTCAAGGTGGCACGTGCCCAACGTTATGTGGGCACGACCGTTGTGGGCTGTTTTGCTCTGGGCTTTGTGGTGGCGCTGTTTGGCTGGTATTTTGGCGACGCCATTCTGGGCATGCTTATGGTGCCAGACAGCATCATGCCTCTCACAAAAGAGCTTTGGCAGGTCGGCATGCTGGCACTGCCCGCTCAGTACGTATATGCAGCCACAGGCGTTATGTTTCGCGCTACGCGGCAGGTTATTCCCCCTCTTTGGGTGGCTGCCGCTGTTTGCGTGGTAAACCTGCTGGCCTGCCTTGGCTTTGGTCTGGGCTGGTTTGGTCTGCCCAACTGGGGCTATATGGGATTGGCTTGGGCCACAGTGGGCTCACAGTGCCTTGGCGCAATTTGCAACTGCGCCCTGCTCATGCATTCTGGCTATCTGCAACGCCGAACCCTGCCCACACCGCGCTGGCTCAAAGCAGGCCTGCCCTATCTGCTCAAAGTGGCCTTGCCTGCCGGAGCAGCGCAGGTCGTATGGCAATCCGGCTATCTGACCCTCTTCGTTCTGGTGGCCTCTCTGCCCTTTGACAGCGTCAACGCCTTGGCCGGACTCACCGCAGGTTTGAGAGTAGAAGCCTTGCTGTTCCTGCCCGGTATGGCGTTTAACATGAGCGTGGCGGTTCTTGTGGGCAACAGTCTTGGCGCGGGCAAACCCGAAGAAGCCAAAAAAGTTGCTCTTACAATGGTGACTGTTTCGGCCATTGGCATGAGTCTCATTGCGGCCCTGCTCTGGCCTTTCAGGCAGGATATTGCTGTGCTGCTTTCTCAGGAGCCGGGCACTCAGGCCCAGATTGTAAACTACCTGACCTATAACCTGCTCTCCACCCCCTTTTCTATTGCCAGCACCGTCATGGGCGGCGTCATGACAGGGGCGGGAGCCACCAAGTACAACCTGATGATTTTTGGCGGCACCTTCTGGCTGGTGCGGCTTCCCCTAGGCTGGCTGCTTGGGCATGTTCTTTGGGGCACGGCCTCTGGCGTATTTGTTGCCATGCTTGTTTCCCAATGCCTGCAAACCAGCATCATGCTTTATGTGGTGCTGCGCCGCGACTGGATGCGCTTTGTCATGAGCCGAAGCCGTCAGCCGCACCAGGCCTGACACTGTCAGAAACTGCAGATCCCCGCGCGGCCCCTTCCAAGGAGATTATTGTGAGCAAAAGTTTTTCCCCCATAAGTCTGGATGACAGTCAGCGGTATTATGAGCTCTGGCAGCGTACCCCACAGCGTTCGCTGGACTATACCCTGGCCAACCTTTGGGGTTGGCAGGACTACTATGGCCTTGAGTGGTGCTTTGACGACAATCTTTGCTGGATACGCCAAATGCGTCCATATCCCATTTGCTGGGCTCCGGTGGGCGATTGGAACGCTGTTGACTGGAAAAGCCTTCTGCCCTGCTCCTTCAACGAAAACGCGCATGACGTGGTACGCGTGCCGGAAAAGCTGCTGTACATATGGCAGGAACAACTGCCCGGTCTTGTGGATGCAGAAGAAGACCGCGGGCAGTGGGAATACCTTTACAAGCAGGAAGAACTGGCAGAGCTGCCTGGCAACCGCTACCATAAAAAGCGCAACCACTATAACAGTTACGTCAAAACCTACGGCGAACCGGACTACCATAGCCTTGATGATGCAATGGTGGAAGATGTGCTGGCAGTTCAGGACGACTGGTGCCAGTGGCATGAGTGCGAAGATTCTCCTTCCCTCCGGGCCGAAAATGAGGCCATCAACCGCGTGCTGAGCCATTGGAACAGCTTTCAGGGGCTCACGGGCGGTTCACTCTACGTGGATGGCAAAATGGTAGCCTTCAGTGTTGGCGAAGACCTTGATGGCGAAAGCCTTGGTGTTCACTACGAAAAGGGCCTTAACGGATTCAAGGGCGTTTACCAGACCATCAACTGCACCTTCGCCCGGCGCGCGGGAGCAGGGTTCACCTATATGAACCGCGCGCAGGATCTGGACGAAGAAGGCCTGCGCCAAGCCAAAATGACCTACCTTCCCGCTGATTTCCTGCGCAAGTACAAGGTACGTATCCGCAAAGCTTGATGCCCGCACGGATCCCCTCAAAAAATATTCACACGTAATAAACGGCTACATCTGCATATGACAGTGCAGATATTACCCTCACGATCCGCACCCTGCAGGTCGTGAGGTTTTTTCAGGTCTACCGCCGGAGTATTTTTATCTTGAATTACCCTGGCGATTGCGTGAGCAAACGCTTGCAGAGATGATACAAACAGTTTCATCTGGCTGTATGAAAAAACTACAAATATACAGCGTTGTAACGCAATCTTTAAAGGATAAGAGGCAACAATTGTGTTTAAAGACAGCGCGCGTAACGAATCAATTCATTCCATGCAATGACTGTCGCATGCATAGTCCCTTCGGACAAAGGCTGCTGTAAAGGTATACTTGTTTTCGCAGTTACGACGCAAGAAGCTGCCGCCAAATACTGCATGAATAACAGATCTGTTTATTGCAGCAGCGCATCTCTCGACCTTGGGCTTTTGTTCTGGCATGCTGCGCAACGAGGGGTTTCGCCAACTGCGCAAAGCGCAATTTATTTCAAAGAAGCACTATGATCGTAAAAACATTCTTGTTGTTTGTGGTGACGGCCATTGCTGAAATTGTCGGTTGCTACCTGCCTTATTTGTGGTTGCGTAAAGGCGGGTCGCCCTGGCTGCTTGTTCCGGCGGCATTGAGCCTTGCTATTTTTGCGTGGCTTCTGACCATGCACCCTGCGGCCAGCGGCAGAGTTTATGCGGCTTACGGCTGCGTGTACGTTGTAACGGCTCTTTCATGGCTCAAATTTGTGGACGGAATTTCTCTCTCCACTACAGACATGGTCGGCGGCGTAATCGCTCTTGCGGGGATGCTCATTATTGTTTCCGGCTGGGGTAGCGCAGCCTGAAATCGCCGGGCAAAACTGAAAAAGCCGGTGTCAGACCGGCTTTTTGAGAGGAAGGAGAAGGAGATGATATAGAGGTAAAGTGCCTGCAGGAGAGGTTTCGGCTTGGGGCTGCCGAATGAATAGATCTTATGCCTATCACTCTGGTTTGTTGTGTCAGCACTATGATTTCTGGGTGACAAAATCTCGCAGAGCAAATGCACAAAATTTCAAAATTTTAAACACCGTTGCTGAACAATACACCCTCCACAAAACACTGCGCCTATTCCTGCCGTGCCCGGCCTGCTTCCTGAGCAGCCAGAGCCCATTCATCCGCGAACCTCTGCAAGTCAATATTATCCTCATTTGCAAATGGGTACACATCAATTCTCTTTTTCAATTCCAGCATACTTTCTTCAATAAGCTTCACGCGCAGATCAATTTCTTTCAGAACACTCAAAATTTTCAATAAAATCATTAGGACAACCGCAAATAAGAAATAACCAAGGTACCGCGCAAAAACTCCAAACATGAAACCAAATTCTCTTGAAATTTTCAGATCATAGCTCATGTAAAAAGAACATATAACAACACAGAAAAACAATCCCCAGATCACCACAGGCAGCAATCTTTTCAATATAGCCCACGATGAGGATAATTCTTCTTTGTCCATGTGTTACCGTGCTCCTGTTTTTCTATCCACTCTCACTCTGCGCAATGGAATTTTGCACAACTTTCGCAATATTTCGTCAGCCCGTCCTCACAAACAGAGACAGCATTTTTCTTAATTCCGCTTTGATACAAGAAATTCAGTCTGCTGCGCCAGAATGAGCCTGTGCAGCACCGAGAATTCATATATTCAGGCATAAAATTCAGCGCTGCTTCTGTAGTTGCCTTTTCAGGCGCACCATTCAAAAGTTCGCAAGAGGCAACCTCGCAGCCTTCAGAAACACTTAACAGTCACGCATTCTGCACCATGCGTGCACAAGGCCGACAGTATACTGTACAGGCAAAACGGCGGAAAAAACCCGCCCTGCGCCAGCCAGGACGGGCTCCCCCTGCCTCTCCTTACTCTTCCCATAAATTTCAGGATAAACTCTGTATACAGCAATAAGCACATCTATTGCTGCGGCGTCAACGATATAGACAAATAGAAAAAATTAGCAGCATAGCTTTAAAAAAGCCCACCTTGCACCAAGGCAAAGTGGGCAGCTTCAATTGGCTGCATCCGCACGGGAACACAGCCAGGGCCAACGAAGCATCATAACCATATAGATGAGGAAGAAAATTCGTCAAACTCTCTTTGTAATCGATAGCCTTCTTAAAAAAGACGAAACCCAGGCGAAAGCAGTTGCTGTTGAGAACAATACCCGTCCCAACAAATTGCAAATGAGTCATCCGGCCAATCGCCTCCAGTCATATCCATTGGATATGATTTTCACGCAACAACCGCACAGACGGGCAAATGAAATTTTCAAATTCAATATCGGTTATAGCTAGAAAACAGGCAAAAACATCAAACCGCAAGGCTCCAAGAATCCTGCACAACTGAAATCTGCCTCCATTGAAGAACAAAAATGCTCATGCCACGACAAACAAACCGCTGTGAGTATCACAACATGATTTCGTAGCTGCCAAATAGCTGCGAAATGCCAGCGCATATAAAAGCCTGCTGGTTCAGATGTTGTAACGCTCTTTCATGGCTCAAGTTTGTGAACGGAGTTTATCTCTCCACTACAGAGATTGTTAGCTGGTTTGGTGCAACACGGACACAATTCTCGGTCTGCTGCAAAATCGCCAGAACGTGGCTGTCCCAAAACCGTGACGCTACCATCGTAATCACCGCGATTTTTTTTAAATATCCCACGTAAGACGCTGACTTTTCGGAGGAATCGCCAAAGTTTACAACTTAGCGAACACCCCGAGATTACACTTGATATACGCATGGAGTACGTCGTCTTGCCGAAAGACCGGGAGGAAAGGACAGCTATTAGTTGAGAGACCGATGGTCACTTGTCTTCAAATGCTCTCTCCATTACTCAATGTTAAACATCGTTGCGTTTTGGTTAACTGATTGGAGGTGGTCATGGCGCATCCGGACTTTAACTTGCTTTTGGCATTAGATGCCCTGCTGGATGAAGGCTCTGTCATTGGCGCTGCCCGTCGCATGAATTTAAGCCCCCCGGCGATGAGCCGCACCTTGAGCCGTATTCGCGATGCCTTGGGTGATCCTGTATTTGTTCAAGTGGGCCGTAAGCTTGTACCAACACCTAAAGCACTTGCGTTGCGCGAGCAGGTACGCATGGCGGTCGAACAAGCTACACAGGTGTTTTCATCCGACGCCGAGATCGATTTGAAATCGCTGGACAGACGTTTCAACGTTCGCGCCACCGATGAATTTGTGAGCATGCATTTGGGCCGTCTGTTGGGAAGAATGGCAATGGATATGCCTCGCGCCATGCTGCGCTTTTCGCCGGAAGCGGATGACGTGGACGAGGAAGCGCTGCGCAGTGGCCGCATCGACCTGTTCATCAGCGGTTCACGCAAGCTGGGGCCGGAGATTTGCGTGCAATCACTGTTTACCACGACATATGTTGGCGTCGCCCGGACAAATCATCCAATTTTTGACGACGGAATTACCCCCGAACGCCTCGCCCGCTGGGAACACATCAACGTGTCGCGGCGCGGAAAGTCCATCGGCCCCATCGACACGGCCCTAGAAGAGCACGGTTTACGCCGTCATGTTGCCTTGGTCGTGCCGAACCCGTACACGGCATTGTTCGCGCTACAGGATTCTGACCTGCTGCTGCTCTTGCCCAAAAATCTGGCCAGCAGCGCGCTTGCCGCAGGACTGCGCATTCGCCTGTTCGAGCTGCCGGTTCCATTGGAGACAGTGCTGCTGACGCAGGCTTGGCACATGCGTATGGATAACGACCCTGCTCATCAATGGCTGCGGCGCACGATCCACGCCCTCTGCAACAGCGACGCGGCACAGACGGCCAGGCGAGCAAAATAGAACGGAGGGAAGCAATCTTCAATACGTGCGTTTAACGCAATCGTCTCAATGCAATAAATTCACTTTTCGGAACGATAGGACGTATCTACAGTGCTGAGTATCAATTCACTGTAGAAGGGTTCTATAATGCTTTATGCGAATGTGCCATCGGCACTATCAGGCCTTTTTTCTTCCTACCTACCCCTGCTCCGGAAATATTTTTTTCGTGGGTTGCCTTACCTTGACCTGACCACACCGCGTGCGACTTACGTGATGCGTTCGATTTTTGCCGCAGCTATGGGGCTTGTGGTTGCCTATATGCTGGATCTACGTGCACCGTATGCAGCGGCATCCAGCGTTCTTCTTGTGATCAACCCTGTTCAGGGCGCTGTGATTGAAAAAGGCGTATGGCGGGTACTCGGCACGCTGGTCGGAATGCTCGCATCCTTTATCCTGATGAGTTTATTTGGCCAAAGTCCCTGGCTGTTTCTGCTCGGCTTTGGCTTGTGGATGGGCGTTTGCGTGGTGGGGATGACGCTTCTGCGGCATTTCCGGGCTTATGGCGCAACCCTTGCGGGCTACACTGTGGGGATGGCGGCCTATGGAGCCATGGGGCATCCAGAACTTACGTTTTCCCAGGTGATGGGGCGCGGCGCTTCCGTGTTGGTCGGTGTGGTGTGTCTTGTGTGCGTGTCCGCACTTTTCAGCACCCGCAGCGTACAAAACCGTTTGGAAGCGCAGCTGCGTCGGTTGGCATCGGCCACCGCAGGCATTCTTTCGACAAATCACCATACCATTCACAATGGTGAGACACCAGAAATTGAACCGCTGGATGCGGACAGGCGCAATCTCATTATTGAAGTGTATGGGGTGGATGACCTGTTAGCGCTGGGAAAAGCCGAATCTCCCGACCTTGCTCACCGTGCCGCTACAGTCCGGCAAACTATGGTTTCCCTGTTTTCTGCATTGGTAGGCGGTATGCCCTCCATGCAGAAAAGCAGCGCAAGCCTAAATACCCTGAGAACGCTCAAGTCCGCCTGGGAGCTGGCATGGCAGCAAGCCAGCCAGGCATTGGAGCAAAGCTCCGGCGGACTGGAGCGCGCCATTAAAATCTTGGTAGATATGCGTGCTCAACTAACAGACACGTTTTCCATGCCATCGCTTGATGAAGCGTCTGAGCATGCCGCACTGATGGCCGCTGGTGATCGGATGCTCGAACAGCTCGACGACTTTATTGAAGCCTTAAAGGGTCTTGAACGCTTGCATGCCCCGCTACCGGCATCAGTACAAGTCTCCGTGCCGTTCTACCGGGATAAGACGGCCGCAATACAGAACGGGCTGCGAGCCCTGTTGACTGTCTTGCTGGGCGGTGCCTTCTGGATAACGACCGGATGGACGTACGGGAGCATGATGCTGGCTGGACTGGCGGCGGGATGCGCGCTGCTGTCCACTGCTCCCAATCCTGCGCTCGGCGCCGTTGAATTCATCAAGGGCACTGTCGTCGCCGTTGTAATGGCATTCCTCTGCTCCTTTATCGTACTTCCCCATATTGATGGGCTGCCGATGTTGCTCGTGGTATTGGGGCTGTTCTGGTTGCCGGGCGTTTACGCAACCTCGATGCCCCGTCATGTGGCGGCCGGAGCGACCTATCTCGTCGCTTTCACCACGCTGGCTGCACCAGACAATCCGATGAACTACGATTTTGCGCTGTTTCTCAACAGCTCCGTGGCCTGGATACTGGCAACATTTTTTACGCTGGTGGGGTTCAAGGTTCTACTGCCGCGCAATCTTTCGCGTGACGTGGTGCGCTTGCGTCTTGCTATCCGCGATAATGCCTTTGGTACCTTTAGAGGAAAACGAACGGATGCAAAAGTGTGGCAATGGAGCCAGCAGCACCGCACGGCCCAACTTGGCGCGCTTCTCAGAACACAACCGGAGGCGATGGGACGAGAGATCGCCAATGCTCTGGACAGTATTCATTTGGGGCGAGAGGTCTTGCGCCTGCGCAACTGGCTGCATCATGCACCCAAAGATTCTGAATTACGCCGCCAGCTCTCAGTCGCTTTTCGATATATGAACCGTCGGGTCAAAGATCCCAAAATGGCGGCACGGCATGCCCGCCGCGCTGCCAGGTCCTTGCCGCAATTATCATTAACAGGCAGCTCCGCCATAGCCGAAGCACAGCGATTGAGATTCGTGTTGCTTGATATTGCGGCATTGCTTGAAACCCGCGCAGATTACTTTTCACAACATTCTGGGGGCCCTACTGATGCTAAGTGAGTTCTCGGTGGCGGGCATCTACCTGCCGCCATTTTTTGTATACTCGTGTGCCGCGCTGCCAATATATCTGGGGATTCGCTCCCTGCTTACACGCAGTGGTGCCTTGAGGTGGGTCTGGCATCCAGGTTTATTCGGATTCGCTCTTTCCCTTTGCCTTGTTTCAATGTTGATTCTCTATGTTTAACCTCTCATTTTCAAAAAAGGTGTTGATTTTTCATGTCTAACCGTTTGTTTCCAGCAAAGCAGATCATCCGGGCGGGGCTTACATTATCCATCGTCATTTTCGCATGGCTTCTGGTAAGCGCGCTTTGGCGCGCCTATGTCCTCGCGCCCTGGACACGCGATGGCCGCGTCAGTGCGCAGATCGTCCGTATCGCTCCGGAGGTATCTGGTACAGTATCGGATGTCTTGGTATCCGACGACCAGCATGTGAAGCAGGGTGATATTCTCTATCGCATAGACTCCGCTTACTTTGCGCTGGCATTGGCACAGGCCGAGGCGCAATTGGCTGCGGCGAACGCATCGTTACTCCAGAAAACCGAGGACGCCAGGCGACGCCGTGGCATGGAGAGCATTGTGCCCGCTGAAGAAATCCAGCGGGCGAATCAGACGATGGCTATCGCCCAGGCGGATCTGAGCAGTGCGCAGGTTGCAGTGGACAAAGCGAAACTGGATATGGAACACACCGTCCTGCGCTCCCCTGTGGATGGATATATAACGCGCCTGCGGCTGAACAAAGGCGACTATGCGGTGACTGGCCAGCCGAATATTGCCCTGGTGGACGCGAACAGCTTTCAGATCATCGGCTATTTTGAGGAAACCAAACTGCACGACATCCAGCCCGGAGCATTTGCTCAGATTCGCTTGATGGGTTTTGACGATGTGCTTCCTGGCCGGGTAGTGAGTATCGGACGAGGGATAGCTGATACTAACCAACAGGCTGACGCACAAGGTTTACCAAACGTGGCGCCGAGCTTTAGCTGGGTTCGCCTTGCACAACGCATTCCAGTGCGTATCGAGTTCGAACGACTCCCCCCCAACCTTGTTTTAGCCGCAGGCATGACAGGAAGCATTGAGGTAACGACGCCGGAAGGCAACAGGCCACCTCAGGGCCGCCTGACAACACTGCTGCACAGTTGGCTGTAGGGTGTGGTCATGAACACGGCACGGAATCATGTACTATTACGTATTTACGGCGCTTCTTTGGCCGCCTTGTTGTTGGTGGGCCTGTCAGGCTGCATGGCTGTTGGCCCTGACTTTAAAACGCCCAATTTGAATCTGCCTGCAAACTGGGTCGAGCCCAACCGCCGATTGGCCAACAGCAATCAGGATGGACTGAGCATGTGGTGGCGGTCATTCAACGATCCGTTACTCGACAGGCTGGTTGATCAGACGTTGGAGCGTAATCAGGATCTCGGCATCGCGCTGGCACGTTTGCGGCAGGCGCGCGCTGAGCGTGTTCAGGCCGCGTCAGCATTTGGACCTACGGTTTCTGGCGGCGGAGCTGGTGAAACCCGACGCACCAGTGAGGCACTCAGCGGGCAAGCCGGCGGCGAGTCCCGAACTTGGCTTGCTGGTTTTGACGCAAGTTGGGAGCTGGATATCTTTGGCGGAACGCGCAGAGCCGTCGAAGCGGCAGATGCGGGCATTGAAGCAGTTGCCGAAGATCACCGCGCATTGCAGGTGAGTCTGGTTGCAGAACTTGTGTCCAACTACGCGGGGCTCCGCGCTACGCAGCAACGCCGGACCATCGCCCATGACAACATCCGTACATTGCTCGAAAGCGAACGGTTGGCTGAACAGGCCTATCACAGGGGCATGGGCACCTTGGCCGATATGATGCAGGCCCGGGCCGAACGTAAAACAGCCGAGGCGCAGCCACCATTGATGAACGCTGATATTGCCCGCTTCAGCCATGCCATTGGTGTACTGGCTGGTGGTTTTCCGGGAGACTGGCACGCAGCTTTGGCCGAACCTTCTTCAACCTTGCCTGTATCTGCCTGCCTGCCGCTTTCATTACCATCAGAGGTAATGCGTCAACGTCCTGATATACGGGCAGACGAACGGCGTCTTGCTGTAGCAACCGCACAAATTGGCGTTGCCGAGGCCGAGCGCTTTCCCAAGTTTACCATCCCATTAGGTATCAGCAGCACCGTCAGCCTCATCCGCGACCTCTTTTCCAGCGCCAGCCTTGCATGGTCGGCAGGGGGGCAGGTCAGCCAATCCATTTTTGATGGAGGGCGGGCAGGCGCAGGTGTGAAGGCGGCACAGGCCAATGCCGATGCGGCAAGGCTCGTTTACGAGCGCGATGTGAGGTTGGCCCTTCGGGACGTGGAAGATGCCTTGACGGCATTGAATAGTGAACGCCTGCGACAGACACCATTAAAGGAAGCCGTTGCCGACAGCCAAAAATCCCTGGAACATTCAACGCAGCTTTATGGCCGGGGATTGAGCGCCTATCTTCCGGTGCTTGTCGCACAACGTGCGGTCAACCATGCACGAGATGCTCTGGCCCTTAGCCAATGGGAAGAAGCACGCGGTGTTATTGCCCTTTACAAGTCGTTAGGTGCGGGCTGGTCCGAAACGACACCAATGCAAAAAGAAGATCACACCAGCGAATTAAAAAATCAACAGCTCAATGATCCTACTGTGCAAGAAGCATGTGCCGCGTATCTTCACCACCTTGGAACAGGTGTATGGCCGCGTGAAGGCAACGAGTATTGGAGCAAGGTAAAAAAATCAGTTGTAAAAAATGCCCCTAGGAAGGGGATCATCAACAAACAAAAAGGCACTTACAGCTAAAACTGCAAGTGCCTGATTTAATTTGGCGTCACCAACGGGATTTGAACCCGTCTTAGCGGCTTGAGAGGCCGCCGTCCTAACCGGATAGACGATGGTGACAGCGAGTCTCTTTTAAGAAGGTAACGAACTAATGTCAACATTACATATGCTGGCAACAGACGAAAACGGCTGAAAAGAATGCATTGCCGACTGCATATTTGAAGTGCTAATATATAAAAAGACCGGGAAATCCCGGTTAATTCCCGCCCGGAGGAACCCCTCATGTTTTCCCGCCTTCGTCTGGTTTGCCTTACATCTCTTCTGCTTCTGATGGCCGCATGTGGCGGTAAAAACGTTCCTCCCCGCGATGGAGGTGCCCCCTCATGGATGGGCACCATAGCAGACCTGCGCCAATTTCCGCAAAATCTTGAAGTCTACGCTAAAGCTGCTGGGCAGAATAAAATGCTTATTTCCCAGGCAGAACAAAGCCGCCAGCTGGCCCGCTTTGACCGGATTTTTTTTGGCCCTTGGGAAATGCGTAAAACCTCCATGCGCAAGCGCGACGTTGCCGCCATTTTCAATAAGGCCCGCGGCTATAAGCAAGGCAGCGAACGCTGGACCCAGACGGAATGGGACGCTATGGCCCGCAATGCAAACCTCAAAAATTTCCCCACTCGCGCTCAAGCTGCCATTACCGTGCGTAATACAGATCTGCGCGAAATGCCCACGCACCTGACGCGTTTTTCCGAACCCACGCCAGATCCCCGTGCCAACCCATTCGACTACTTTCAGTATTCCTTGTTGCCTCTGGGCACACCCGTGCTTATTGCCCATACATCCAGTGACGGCAGATGGCACTTTGTTGAATGCCCCATAGCGGGCGGATGGGTTGATGCCGAAGATCTGGCGATGGTTGACGACAGCTTTATGTCGCTTTACCGCAATGCTTCCTTTGCGGCAGTTGTAAGAGACAACGTGCGCCTCACGGACCAGACTGCCCAATATGGGGCTTCCGCCTCAACCGTGGGCCAAAGCGTAAGTATAGGCACCATACTGCCCGCGCTCGCCGGAGGGGGCTTGAGGCCCTCAATCGTGCCCAACGACCCCACAGCCCCGCCAGTCACACTACTGGCCCCGGTTAAAGATAGTAGCGGCATGGCCCGTACAGCACCGTTCACGGTAGCTTCTTCTGATGTTGTTGCCCGTCCCCTGCCTCTGACGCCAGACAATGTGGCTGCCGTAGGCAATGTCATGATGGGCCAGCGCTATGGCTGGGGCGGCATGTTTGGCGAAAGGGACTGCTCTGCTCTCACCCGTGATCTTTTCACGCCTTTCGGCATCTGGCTTCCCCGCAACTCCGGCGGACAAGCCCGCGTAGGGGCCGTCAACTCCCTTGAAGGCATGACCACCAGAGAGAAGGAAGACACCATTTTGCGCTACGGCGTTCCCTTCCTGAGCCTTGTGGGTATGCGCGGGCACATCATGCTTTATGTGGGCAAATACGACGGTCGTCCGGCCATTTTTCACAATGTATGGGGAGTTCGCACTGTAGAAGGCAATGACGACAATGCCCGCTTTGTTATTGGCAGGGCGGTTGTCACGTCCATTACGCCTGGCAGCGAACTGAAAAACCTGTACCGGGGCACGACCTTTGTGGACAGGTTGCGCACCCTTTCCACTCCGGCGGATACCCTTCAGTGAGCAGCCTGCAACTGGAAATTACCGCCGCTCAGGCAGGCCAGAGGCTTGACCGCATACTGAGCGACGCCAAACCTGATCTTTCACGGGCGGCCTTGCAGAAAGCCATTCAGTCCGGGCACTGTACCGTGGACGGACTAGTTGAAACCAGACCCGCAGCCAAGGTCAAGACGGGGCAGCAGGTACACCTGCAACTGCCGGAAATATCCAGCCAACTCCAGCCTGAAGAGGGACATCTGGAAGTGCTCTGGCAGGACGAGCACCTCGTGGTTTGCAATAAGCCCGCAGGTCTTACCGTACATCCCTGCCCCTCCTGCCCGGAACAAACGTTGGTGCAGCGCCTTTTGGCGCGCTTTCCCCAACTGGGCAAAATCGAAGGGCAACGCCCCGGCATTGTGCACCGGCTCGATAAAGACACCAGCGGCCTTCTGGTTGTGGCTCTTACCGAAACCGATCGCCTCAGCCTCAGCAACGCCTTTGCTGAACGCCAGGTCCACAAGGAATATCTGGCCCTTGTGGCTGGGCTTCCTCCACAGAGCGGGCAGTGCCTTGAATCTGTAGGGCGTCACCCCACCGCCAAGGTAAAAATGGCCATTGTGCCGGAAAACCGCGGTGGCAGGCATGCCCATACGGAATGGCAGCGTCTCTGGCATTCGGAAGACAAGAGCATCTCACTGCTAGCCGTGCGCATCCATACAGGGCGAACCCATCAGATACGCGTACACATGGCCCACCTGGGATTCCCACTGCTGGGCGACAAACTGTATGCCCCCAAAGCCGTGCAAAGCATGGCCCCCCGTCAGATGCTGCATGCGTGGCGCTTGAGCTTCACGCATCCTGTCAGCGGCGAAACCATAAAATTTTCCTGCCCGCCACCAGAAGACGTGCCGAACGCAGCTCTGTCGACGGACAGACGCATGCAGCGCCTTGTTATCACTGGCAATCCAGGCAGCGGCAAGTCTGCCTTTACGGCGTGTCTGGCCCAAAAAGGTGTGCCG
Source organism: Desulfovibrio sp. (assembly GCF_047607245.1). Classification (GTDB taxonomy): domain Bacteria; phylum Desulfobacterota; class Desulfovibrionia; order Desulfovibrionales; family Desulfovibrionaceae; genus Desulfovibrio. Next base: position 2,931 of record NZ_JASGDK010000178.1, on the reverse strand, counting down.
GTCATCAGTGCCGACACAATTGTGGCAGACCTTTATGCTCCTAAAGGCACTGGCAGCCAATGGATAGCCAGATTGTGCGGCGGCAGCCTGCTTGAAGCTGACGGATCTGTAAACAAAGAGGCTCTTTTGGCTGCCATGCAGGAAGACCCTGTGCTGCGCCGTGATGTGGAACAAACCGTTCACGCTCTGACCAGGCAGGCTGTGGAAACTTTCTGGTCACGCCTGGAAGCTCAGGGTACGCCCCTGGCTGCCGCTGAAATCCCACTATATTTCGAATGCGGCTGGCAGCAGCTTTTTTCGCCGAAGCCGCTGACCGTGGGAATTCATTGCCCCATGCCCCTGCGTACTGTGCGCACGGCAGAGACCAGAGGATGGAGCCCTGAAAAAATGGCTGCCCTTGAGGCATGGCAATGGCCTGAAGAACGCAAGATGGCCGCGTGTGACATGATTATAACAAACGATAAGGATTTACAGCATCTTGATGAAGAAGCGACCCGCTTTCTCCAGCAATTGCAGCTTCATCTCGAGAAGAGCCATCGGCAACAGGCCGATCTTCTTGCCTCTCTGTGGATAGAGCACTAACGAAAAACAAGCTCTATAGTGCCCCTTTCATTGACACTCCTCTCTTCAACCGGATAAGGTGCCACCTTATCGCAGCAATTTGCTTAACCTTTTTTGGAGCGCCGTATGTCAGCCCCTTTCAAGGCCTCTGACGGCCCCTGTGCCAACCCCTTGATTCTGGCACTGGAAATTTCCAGTTCAGCGCTCCTTCATGACCGCAAGGAACCCTTTCTGCAGGCCAGCCTGGCCAGCATTGGCGAAACCCTGCACTGTGGGCAAGTAACCCTTATAGAATACATTAACGACACATGGCTCGAACCCTTTGCCTGGACAAGCGGCCGGCAAAGCTCAACTTGCAGCCTGCCTCCGCCCACCCTTGCAGATCTTGCCCCGGTGCTTGAAACGTTTACCCGGCGAGCGAGCTTTTGCGTTTCAGACGTTGAACACCTGCCCGAAGGGCCACAAAAGAAAACGCTGCAAGCGCGCCAGATCAAATCCGCATTCTGCATCCCCATCCTGCACGAAGGCCAGTTGTACGGGGGCCTTTGCCTCACCCGGCAAACCCAGGCGCGGGAATGGACGCCTGAAGAAACCAGTATCTGTCATTTGCTGGGCAACATCCTGGCCATGGTGCTGACGCACTTTCGCCTTTACGGGCGGCTACGCCGAAAGCATCGGCAACTACGTGACATCCTGGATGCGTTTTCCAATCCTGTCTGTATTATTGACATGGAAACCAACAAGATACTGTTTTCAAACAAAAGCGTAAAAGAAACCTTTCCCGACCCAGAAGATCTGCAGCACGACATCTGCTACAAAAAGCTTATGGGCCGTGAAAATCCCTGCCCCTACTGCACCAATTCTATTATTCAGGAAACAGGCGAGCCATATCAGTGGACCTACCAGAACGAGATGTCCAAACGCACCTATACGGTAGTGGACAAGGTCATCAAGTGGGATGACGACAAACCCGTGCGCCTGTCTATCGCCACCGAAGTTACAGATATTTTGCGCACACGGCATGAAAAGCAGTCGGCAGTCATTGCCTCACAGGCAAAAAGTGAATTTCTGGCTCACATGAGTCACGAAATCCGCACTCCACTCAACGGCATCATCGGCCTCACCCATCTGGCACTGCAAAGCGCCCCTGCCGGGGATCTCAAAGAATATCTGCACAAAATCCGCTCTTCTTCCACAAACCTGCTTGCGATCATTAACGACATTCTCGACCTCTCCAAAATAGAAGCCAACAAAATGGTACTGGAGAACGTCAATTTTATGGTCGAAGAAGTTCTTGATTTTGTATACACATCTATCCGCTTTCCACTGGAACAAAAAGGGCTTCAGTACAAATGCGAACTGGCGGATGACGTGCCTCTCAAACTGTGGGGCGATGGTTTGCGCCTCAAGCAGGTGTTGCTCAATCTTCTGAGCAACGCGGTCAAGTTCACGGCAAGGGGCAACGTGGGGCTGCAGATTATCAGAGAACAGCACAAGTCTGAAGACAGCCTGCATTTTATCATTTCAGATACGGGCATGGGCATCAGCCGCGAATACCAGCAGCATCTTTTCGACCCGTATACCCAGGCCAGTTCCAGCATCAGCCGCCGCTTCGGCGGTACAGGCCTTGGGCTGACCATCTGCAAGCGCATCGCGGAACTCATGCAGGGCAGCCTTTGGTGCGAAAGCGAACTCGGTTCCGGTTCATGCTTCCATCTGCGCATCCCCTGCATGCCAGCCCGAAATGTATACAGCGAAGCTGATGATGATTCGCACGGTGTAGCACCACTGGAAAATGCAGAAAATCTCAAAATACTTCTGGTGGAAGACAACGAGATCAATCAGGAAATCGCCAAGGCCATGCTGCGCCATCTTCACGTTGCGTGTGATCTGGCCCAAAATGGCCGGGAAGCCGTGCACATGACGCTTGAAAATTCTTACGACGCCGTTCTTATGGACGTGTATATGCCGGTTATGGATGGCATGACCGCCGCCAGTGAAATCCGGCAAAAAATGAAACTCGGCAAGAAACCCTTGCCCATTATTGCAATGACCGCCGTTACTCTGCCCGAAACCGTGGATGAAATTATGCGCTCGGGCATGAATGACCATATTTCCAAACCCGTCAGCCTGGCGGCTTTGCGCAAAAAATTGTCCCATTGGCTCAACCGCCCCTGACAATTTTTCGCCAAACGCTCAACAAAACGATCATGGCAGCCAAAATCAGCAAAACCAATGCCGCCCGGCAACTGGAAAATCAGGGTATTGCGTACACCCTGCATCAGGTTGACGTGGACGAAAACGACCTCTCTGGCGTCACGCTGGCCCACCATCTGGGGGTGGAGCCGGATATGGTGTTCAAAACCCTTG
>NZ_JASGDK010000177.1:0-7338 GCF_047607245.1 Desulfovibrio sp. | reverse complement strand
GAACCCTGCGGCCAACAGCGCGGAGGGCACGCCCATCTACGGCATGCCCATCCTCAAGGCCGACGAGTGCAGGAACATCATCATCTGCAACTACGACGACAAGCCCGGCTACGCAGGCGTGCCCAACCCGCTGTACGAACGTGACGGCGTGATCCTCATGACGGGCGACGCGGCCAAAACCGTGGACCGTCTGGTGAGCTTTGCGCTTGGTGAAAGCCCGGCTGCCGACGCTGCCGCCTCTGGCGACAGCAAGGAAACCGCCGCTGCCAGCCTGGTGCAGAACGCCAAAAACGTGATCATCGTGCCGGGCTACGGCATGGCTCTGGCCCAGGCGCAGTACAAGGTGAAGCAGCTGGCCGACCTCTTTGAAAGCAAGGGGGCCAAGATCAGCTATGGCATCCATCCTGTGGCGGGCCGCATGCCCGGGCACATGAACGTACTGCTGGCCGAAGCCAATGTGGACTACGAAAACCTGCTTGAAATGGACACCGTTAACCCGATGTTTGCAGAGGCTGACCTTGTCATCATCGTGGGGGCCAACGACGTTGTGAACCCCGCGGCCAACAGCGCAGAAGGCACGCCTATCTACGGCATGCCCATCCTCAAGGCCGAAGATGCCAAGAACATCATCATCTGCAACTACGACGACAAGCCGGGTTATGCAGGTGTACCCAATCCCCTGTATGAACGCGACGGCGTGATCCTCATGACGGGCGATGCCTCCAAGAGCTTTGACAAGCTGCTGGCATACGCCCACGGCGAAAGTCCGGCGGGCGCTCCGGCTGCCCCGGCGGCCGCCTCGGGGGCTGGCGGTGGCGAGCAGGTAGACCAGGTGCTTCGGGATGCCAAGAGCGTTGTCATCGTGCCGGGCTACGGCATGGCGCTTGCTCAGGCCCAGCACAAGGTGAAGCAGCTTGCTGATCTGCTGGAAGCCAAGGGCGTCACGGTGAGCTACGGCATTCACCCTGTGGCGGGTCGCATGCCCGGCCACATGAACGTGCTGCTGGCCGAAGCCAATGTGGATTACGAAAACCTGCTTGAAATGGACGTTGTAAACCCGATGTTTGCCGATGCCGATCTGGCCATCGTCATCGGGGCCAATGACGTTGTGAACCCCGCGGCCAACACAGCGGAAGGCACGCCCATTTACGGCATGCCCATCCTCAAGGCTGGCGAGGCCAAAAACGTCATCATCTGCAACTATGACGACAAGCCCGGTTACGCCGGGGTGGACAACACCCTGTACGGCAAGCCCGGCGTCATCATGATGCTTGGCGACGCATCGGCCACAATGGACAAGCTTATAGGCATACTTCAGAAATAACCGCGTAGCGGACAGCTTTGAAGTAGACCTTTTTAATTACCGTATCAGGCGGCCCTTTTCATGAAGTCAGCGTGCATTTAGCGTACTGACTGAAATGAAAAGGGTCGCTGTGTTTTGCGCAATGCGAGGTTTATTTCCGGGAAGGATTCGTCTGGACCGTGCCGCTACGCGCGCTTTTTCATTGATTTCCGGCGAGTTTCTCACTGAAATAACGAGTAAAGTTACTTCGTGGCGTGCGGCCTGAACTGGCGCGTTTAAACTTTGGTGAAGGCAAATGCCCTATCAAGAAAGAGCTCATTTTTCGGCTGAAGAATGCGTTTTCTTGCTATTTTGGATATTGAGGCGTGAAAGCAATGGGCGTATGCAGGGCAGACGGCGGATGGCTACCCGCCCAATCATGACGCGGCCCCTGCCACAGGCCCCTGCGCCGCGAGAAGGAAGGATTTATGACGACCCTGATAACACTTTTTGCCGTTGGTTTGGCTGGCGGCCTGGTTTTTGACTACTTTGACCTGCCGGGCGGCCCGATGACCGGGGCCATGCTGGCAGTGGTCATTTTTAAAAGTTTTGGCTCAGTCAGCACGCCGTATATGCCCCATTGGATCAGGTATCTTGTCTATGGCTGCGTGGGCGTGATCGTTGGCAATATGTACAGCCCCGGCATGCTGAATGTCGTGCGGGAAACGTGGCCCATCATGCTGCTTTCCACCTTTGTCATTCTGGCGGCTGGCCTGGGTTGCGCCTGGATAAGCATGCGCTTTGGCGGCATGAGCGCCGGGGGAGCCTATCTTGCCACCAGCCCCGGCGGCTTCAATGCCATTATGGCTCTGGCGGGAGATGCAGGGGCCGAAGCGCCAATGGTTATGGTCTACCATCTGGTGCGCATCTACGCCATTGTGCTCCTGTCTCCGCTGATAGCAAAGCTCCTGACCATTATGGCGAGAGTGTAAAGAGGTTTGCGCGAGCAGGCGTTTTACCTTAGCGAAAGCGCGTTTTAACGCTGCTCTGTCCCAGTATTGCCTAATTCCACTGCCTCTGAGTCCCCTGATCGAAATCAAAAACCCCCTTAAAGCAGACTGAAATAGCAGTAAGAGTTTTAGGGGGAAGGAGTGTGGGGAAAGGACCCTCTTGCAAAAGGGTCCTTTCCCCACAAATCCTCTCAAATCCTAACTACATTCCCTGAATACACTAGGCAGGCAGCTCCACTCGTACACGCAGGGCAGCGGCCACCATATTTTCCAGAGCCGGGTATGCCTCTTCCCATCGGCGCGTTTTGAGACCGCAGTCAGGGTTGACCCAGAGCTGGCTTTTGTCGATGTGTTGCAGCGCCAAGCGCAGCAGGTGAACCATTTCATCCGCCGTGGGAATGCGCGGGCTGTGGATGTCATACACACCGGGGCCGACCTCGCCCACGTAATGAAAGCGGGTGAAGGCGTCCAGCAGCTCCATGCCGCTGCGGCTGGATTCAATGCTGATGACATCGGCGTCCATGCGCGCAATGGCGGGCAGAATGGCGTTGAATTCGCTGTAACACATGTGGGTATGGATCTGGGTGCGGTCTTCAACACCTGTAGATGTCAGAAGAAAGGCGTCCACTGCCCATTGCAGATAAACGGCGGCCTCTGCGGCAGTGAGGGGCATGCCCTCGCGCAGTGCGGCTTCGTCAATCTGGATAATATGTATGCCTGCGGCCTCAAGGTCAGTCACTTCATCACGTATGGCCAGGGCGATCTGACGGCAAACTTCGCTACGGGGCAAATCGTCACGCACGAAGCTCCAGCAAAGAATGGTCACCGGCCCGGTGAGCATGCCCTTGACGGACTTTTGCGTCAGGGATTGCGCATAGCGTGCCCATTCCACAGTCATTGGCGCTTTGCGGTACACATCGCCGTAGATGACGGGCGGTTTGACGCAACGGCTGCCGTAGCTCTGCACCCAGCCATTGCGGGTAAAGCAGAATCCGCCCAGCTGCTGACCAAAGTATTCCACCATATCATTGCGTTCGGCTTCGCCGTGTACCAGCACATCCAGCCCAAGTTCCTGCTGTTTTTTGATGCAGTTTGCGATTTCAGCTTTGATGGCGGTTTCGTAGTCTGCCTGACTCATTTGCCCGCGCTTGAAGGCCAGCCGTGTTTTACGGATATGGTCTGTCTGCGGGAAGGAACCGATGGTCGTGGTGGGCAAAAGCGGCAGGTGCAGCCAGTTTTGAGCCTCTTTGCGGGCGGCACGCGGCGATTTGCGGGCCAGCATGGCTGGCGTTACGGCGGCGGCACGGTCACGCACCGTGGATACCACGGTGTCTGCGTGAGCCTGTGCTTCGGCCAGCAGGGCGGCATTGGCAGCCAGCAGATCCGCGCCCTGACCCTGGGCCATGGTCTTGAGGTTGGCCAGTTCCGCGCATTTTTGCACGGCAAAGGCCATGCGGTTTTTGATGTGGGCAGGCAGGTCGGTTTCTTCCGCAAGGTCCACGGGGCTGTGCAAAAGCGAGCAGGACGAGGCCAGAAGCACGCGGTCAGCGCCAAGGACGCTTACGGCGCGATTTATGAGACTGGTTGCCTGTGCGTAGTCGGTTTTCCAGATATTGCGCCCGTTGACCAGCCCAAGAGACAGGGCCATGTGCTCTGGCAAGGCGGCTGCCACGGCATCCAGCTGATCGGGGCCGCGTACAAGGTCAATATGCAGGGCTGCGCAGCCGCTGTTTACGGCCAGAGGAAGATGTTGCACCAGCGGGCCAAAGTAGGTGGCAAGCAAAAGACTGGCTGACCCGGTACGGGTAACAGCCGCATTAAGGCTCGCATAGGCTTCGGTAAAGCGCGCGGCGGCAGCGGCGGGCAGCAGTTCGGTGCAAAGTATGGGTTCTTCAATCTGGATGCAGCCGCACAGGGAGCCCAGTTGCTCCAGCAGCGCAGCGTATGTATCCATAACCTCATCCAGTCGGGCCCACGGGTCAGCGCCGTTCTGGCCCTTGGCAAGAGCCAGCCAGGTGAAGGGGCCAATAATGGCGGCCTTGGGGGTAAAGCCTAGCGCAGAAGCACGTTTGCAGGCTTCCAGCACGGGATGTTCACCGGGCGTCCAGACTGCGTCCGCCTCAATTTCTGGCACAAGATAGTGGTAGTTGGTGTCAAACCACTTGGTCATTTCCATAGCCGGAATGTTGCGTGAGGCATCGCCGCGCGCCAGGGCGAAGTAGCGGGTCGTGGCGTCTTTGCCGCAGGCCGCGAAGCGCGCTGGCACGGCTCCCAGCATGAGGCTTGTGTCCAGCATGCGGTCATAGAAGGAAAAATCGCCCGTGGTTACGTAGCTGAGGCCTGCTTCGCGCTGGATGCCCCAGTGTGTTTCCTGAAGCTTGTGGGCTGTGTCAGTGAGGGCCTGGGCGGAAGTATCGCCACGCCAGAAGGATTCGAGAGCCTGTTTCAGCTCGCGCTGCCTGCCCATTGAGGGAAAGCCAAGAATGTGGGTTCGCATGGTTGCTCCTTTCATATGGTGTTGAAAGGGCAGTTCTTTTCACGCTAGAGCTTGTATACCTGAAATGGCTGTGACCGCCGTCTTGCAGCCATTTCACGGTACGGGTGCATCCGTACCGACGCGCGGCATTATATATGCCGCACGGCTCTGGCCGGGCGCGTGAACGCCGGGCCGGGCACTTGCCTGAACGCGAGACAGTACTGCCTTGCCGCCGGATGGCAGCAGGTGACGAGGCGTCTCCTGGCTTACGGCCCCTGCGCAATTGAGTTGCGCGTGGCCGCACCTTCCCGTTCATGAGCGGATTTGTGCAATCAGCTCGTAAAGCTTCCCTGACCCTCATGCCTTACCGTCACAGCTGACGAAAAGGTATGTTGCTGCGTGGTATTTGCAAGGTGTGCTTGCTTGCCCGTGAGATTGCGCAGCGGGTGAAGTGCTTTTCAAGAACAGTGGTGCGGCGCGGGTTTATGCCGATTACAGTGGCGCGTCCGCAACGGATTTTCACCGTTTTCCGTTTCTCATCACAATATCGAGATAAATTGATATATAAGGGGAGCCCCTCTGTCAAGCATCGATAAGCAGTGGGAAGAACCGGTTTAAAGCAGCTGGGGCAAACTGCCTTTGGGCTGGTGCATGCGTGGCAGGCACGGCCGCTGCGAATCTTGTTTCAGGTCAGGGGGTGCATTGCAGCATACTGAAAAAATAAAGGTCTTGGGCGGTGTGCGCAGGGCATTGCTGAGGGGCTACTTTGCAAGAGTGGCCTCCGCAAAATATTTCAAAGCTGAAATGCCCCGGCTTGTCTGGGGATAAGAAAGCGGCCTTTTCTCTCAGGCTGCATAAATAAAAGTACGCTTCCAAGTGAAATGGCCGATTAGTTCTGTAAGCTGAAAAAGTGTAATTATCTCTAATCCTGACGGGTCAGGTGATAGACAGCAGGTACCATATACATGAGGCTCATAAGCTGGCGCGAAGGTTCATAGCGTGTGGCAACAACCACAGAACCGAGATTCCAGATATGGTCGTCGTCGCTCTCCCCGGCAGAAGGTTCGCCAAAGCGTTCGCTGACCATATGCACAATGCTCTGGGCAGTGGCTTTGTCCTGCACGGTGTACTCCAGTTCCACAAAACCCAGAGGGGCCGGACGCCCCGGCCCATAGCAGAAGGCCGCCTGCCGTGCGCCGGGAACAAGCGCACCGGGCGTGTAGGTGTCGCAGATATAGGCGTCGTCCTGACGGGATGCCTGCATGCCTGCCTTGCCAAGAGCTTCGCGCATGGCGGGGCGGGTGGCTGTATCAAGGCGCAAGCCAAAAAGTATGGCTCCGGGGCGTGATGTGGATGGCCCGGCCATATCTTCCAGTTCTTTCATTGCGTGGACAGAGCCGCGCATGGCCGCCGCATAAAGCAGCAGCGTCGCCCGAGACTGATTTTTTTCCACTCCCTGCCCTGTGCGGTAGAGCTGGCCAAGACGGGCAAGGGCGTCGGTCTGCTGCTGTGCTGCCGCACGGCTGTACCATGCCGCAGCAGCCTTGTGATCCTGCGGTACGCCGTGCCCGCTTTCGTACATGAGGCCGAGATTGTACTGTGCTTCGGGTTGTCCCTCGCGAGCGGCAAGGTCAAACCAGCGTGCGGCTTCTTCAGGGTTGGCGTCAATGCCACGGCCCTGCTCCAGCATGCGGCCGTAGTTGCTCATGCCCGATGGGTGCCCCGCTGAAGCGGAGCGGGCATACCAGTAAAGCGCCCTGCCTTCATCCAGGTCGACACCCTGACCAAGATCAAAGAGCACGCCGATATTGTTCATGGCCTGTCCGTCGCCGCCATCGGCCAGATGTTGCCAGATTGTACGGGCCTGGGCGTAGTCCCCTTTCTGGTAGGCCTCATTGGCCTGGGCTGCCGGAGTTCCCGGCGTTACAGGGGGTTCGGGTTTTTCTGGCCCCTTGGCGTTCTCAGGCTGCACGCTGGCGGGCGCTGGCGGTGTGGAAGCCGCATCAGGCGCTTTTGCAGGATGTGCGGCTGGTTGCTGTACAGCATTTTTACTGTCAGCGGCCTTGCCGCGTGGCGCTCGCTGCGTATTTTGCCGTCCCCGCTCCTGCCGCTGGCGTTCCCTTTCCTGATTCAATTGCTGCTGGCGCAACTGGGCATCGGGAGACTGGGGTTGCATTTCTCCCGGAATGCTCCCCTTGGGGGCATGAGGAGCAGCTACCGCAGGCGTGGGGGCCACAGGCGCTGGCGGCGGTACAGGAGGCGGCGAAAGCGCGGGAACCTGGCCCGTGGGGGCCGCACTTGCGGGAGCATGGGCCGCTTGCCCGTTTTGCGCTGCCTGTGGCTGATGCGAACCTGTTTCCGCTTCTGAGAGCTGGCCGCCGAAAAGAAAGCCCATTATTTCGCGCCCTCTGGAGGGCTGCTCATTCCCGGCGGGTTGGCTGTTGCCCGCCCAGCCCGGTCTTTGTTCGGCACTGGAGGGTTGTAAGGGCGGGGCCTGAATGGTTGGGGCCTGCACAGTAGGCGCCTGAACCGTTGGCACGGCAACTGTGGGTTCGTGAACTCTGGGTTCG
>NZ_JASGDK010000176.1:0-6805 GCF_047607245.1 Desulfovibrio sp. | reverse complement strand
TAAGCGGCGTCAAGCATGATGGTGAAGTTTTCGTACATCTGGTAGGTGTTGGTCAGGCCCACTTCCATCACCACGTCTTCGGTGGTCATGTACAGGGGATCCATACCAGCAGCGCCAGACGTGCCGGTGGCATAACCACCGCTGTTGGCAGCAAAGCCATTATTGCTCAGCTTTTTACCCATGCTCGGGCTGTTGGTGCCGCCGATGACGTTCACGCGGAAGGTGTGCTTCAGGTCTTCCAGGAAGCTCATGTCCTTCAAGCGGGCGCCAACGCCCCAGGTGCCAGACATGCTGTAGCCAAGGGTGGCTTCACGAGCGATGTAGGGGTTGCCGTTGAAGGCGAAGTTGGAGAAACCGTTGTTATTGTTGTTCACGCTCAGGCTGGGCATACGCTCGGAGCCGTTGGCGGGGTTGCTGTCGTCGCCGGAACCGTACCAGCCGTAGATGCCGGGGATGGCCCAGTCAAGCTTGTATTCAGCAAGCAAAGAAGCCAGCCAGCCGGAACGGTTCAGGCGGCTGTCGTCATAGCTGGCGGAACCGTAGTTCACGTCCCACGCGATGCGGATGGGGTCAAACATGGTCACTTCGCCGGTCAGGCCAGCCCAGATAGCGCTGCCGTATTCGTCCAGCTTCTTGGAGGCACTGGTGCCGTCCTTGTGGCGAGCGCCACCAGCAGGAACCATGCCAGCGCGGGGATACTTGCCGGAGGTGCCGGAGAAGCTGGAAATGGAGTCATTGCCGGAACGGAAAGCGTTGGGACCAAGGGCAGCGTACATGACCCAGGGGGTCACTTTCACGCCGTCAAAGGTCAGGGGCACGAGCAGGCCAGCAACGTCCACGTTGTCCATGAAGTTGTTGTGGTTGCCGTTGTGATCATTGGCGTTGGCGTAGTTGTCGTTCCAGGGGCGGGCCCACAGAGCGGTCACGGCAACGTTTTCGTTGAACTGATAGGAGGCGGTGATGCCAGCTACGTCGTCGTTGAACACGTTGCTGCCAGTGGTGAAGCTGGGAATGGCCATGCCCTGAATGCCCATGCGAACCTTCAGGTCGGTCTGGGGAACGAGCCAATCGATGTAGGCGTTCTTCAGCTTGATGACGCTGCTGTTGTCAGCGCCCAAGGTGCCACCGGACTTGTCCTGGCCCCAGGTCTGCTTGCCGATTTCAAAGAAAACGGTACCGGACAGGGATTCGGAAGCAACGGCGTCCAACTGCAGGCGTACGCGCTGGTTGGCTTCGAACTCGTCTTCGCTCTTGTTGTAACCGGTCTGGCCGTTGCCACCGGTGAAGTTGCCGTTCATGCCGTAGTCAAAGCTCATGATCCACTGGCCTTTGGCCTTGAAGTCGATGGCGCTGGCGCCTGTGGCTGCGCCGAACACGAGGCCGGCCGCCAACAGAAGAGTAGCGATCTTTTTCATTGTTAACCTTCCTTTATTTTGCCCTAGTAGGGCACGTTTTTGCTGTACACGCCTGTGGAGCGGTTGTCCGCTTCGGGCTAACTATAGGAAAGGCCCGAACACATTGCAAGCATTATCGTGCAAAAATTTTAACCAGAAAACGCCAAAAAAATGAAAAAAAACCCAAATCCCTAGAAAATCTTTGGGTTAAAGTTTTTCTAGATAATATTTTTTTTTTCTGGTTCGATTTAAATTTTACGCGCAGGCCTTCAAAATTATCAAGGGCGCATTAAATTCAGTCTGTTACATGTATGTTACAGTCGGTATAATTTTTTGGGCATCGAAAACGAAAAGCAGAGAAGAGAAGTCTGCTTCGCTGGTGATTGGGATGGTCCTATTGGGCCGTGTCGTCACGAGCGCCTTTCCAGCCTGGTCTGCGTCGAGCTTTTTCTTTATGTCAGTCGAGTACCGTCAGGGTGCACTTCCTGCCGAAAAGGTCCGTTCTCGTTGAGACAACGAGGAAATTCAGCTCGTGACGACACTGTCTACCCGGATTGCTTCTTTTGCATCCCCTGGTTGTGGACGCGGGGCATCAGTGAAACTCAATAGAAAATTTGGGGGGGGAGGACTTCTGCGCAGCGAGCGGCAGGCAGGATGTTAGGCCGAGGTATGCAAAAAAACTGGCCGGGATCAGTTCTCAGGGTATTCCACACGCACCAGCGCCAGACCTTCAGGAGGAGCCGTCACTGACGGTACTGCCCGCCGATCAAGCGCAGCCAGAAGGGCAGGGATTTGCCCGGCTTCCATATTGCCTTGGCCGCAGGCGGCCAGCAGGCCAGCCATATTGCGAACCATCTGCTTGAGAAAGCCGTCAGCCGTGACGGCAAGACGAAGCATGGGAGCATGGGGCGGGTAAAATTCGCAGGGCGGCAATTGTTCCAGGCGGGCGTCCAGCAGTGTGCGTTCGGTATTTTCCACATCCGTACCTGCATTACGCAGGCCTGCGAAGTCGTGCGTGCCCAGCAGGTAGGGAATAGCCTTGCGCATGAGGTCCTGATCCAGCGGGCCGCAGTTCCAGACAAAGGGGCGGAGCAGGGGGGGCAGAAAGCGACGGTCTTGCCAAAATTGGTAAGCATAGGTTTTGCGCAAGGCATCTTTGCGGGCGTGAAAGTTCGCCGCCGCCGGGTTGGCCTCCAGCACTCGGATGTCACGCGGCAGCACGGCGTTGAGGCTGTGCCGCCAATCAAAGCCGTCGCGGGGGGCGGGCACGTCGCAGTGCGCCACCTGACCGTGAGCATGCACGCCAGAGTCCGTACGCCCAGAGCCGTGAACGCGCACGAGCTGACCTGTGAGCCTGAACAGGGCGGCCTCAAGCGCGCCCTGAATCGTTGGCGGCGGTTTGGGCTTTTCCTGTATCTGCCAGCCGCTGTAGGCTGTGCCCACATAGGAAACAAGAAGTCTGAGGCGCATTATTCGGGCAGCTTCATGCGAGTGATGATTTCCGTCAGTTTGGCTGTTTTGGCCGGGTTGACGTAGGTAAGGATGTCCCCTGACTGTTTGGGCGACATGCCTGTGAGAATGCGTACAGCCACTCGCTCGTCCATACTTTCCAGAGCCTTGGCGGCAGCCTTTGGCTTCATCTGGGTATAGGTGAGCACAAGCCGGCGGATTTTTTCGTCTTCAATGCCGCGAGCTTCGCGGATCATGTCCTTCATCTTCTGTTCCGCGTTCTGCATGTCCTTGAGGCGCTGATCCATCTGCTGGCGCAGCATGAGGATATCCTGTTGCTGGCGGGCCAGTTCCTGAGCCTTGATATTAGGATCAGTTGCCGGCTGCGACGGACGCACGTTAGGCGTCGGTGCCGCAGGTATGCCTGTCTGGCCGCTCATGGGCAGCGCCGGAGTCGTTCCCGCGCCCTGACCATTTGCGCCGGATGTGCCGCGTGGGGGCAAGGGCGCGCCATCCATACCCTGACCACGGGGAATATTGGCCGGAATTTCCGCCGCGCCGGGCAGCGAATAGGGAGCGGCCTGTGCGGCAGGGGCAAAGGGCGTTGTTTGGGCCGAGGGCGGCGTTTGCGGTACGGGCATATCTTGAGCAGCGGCGTGGGCAGCCTGCACGCTGCCAAGTGCCGGAATCGGCAAACGGGCAAGGGCGTCCAGCCAGCTGTGTTCGCCAGAGTTTTTCGCCGCAGTGTTTGCACCGGAATTGTTGTTCTGCGTAGGCGCGCTCACGCCCGGCTGGGCCAGGGGCGCAGGCAGGGGTTTGGGCTGGCTGATGTTTGGCGGTGTGAAAATTTGTTGCTCTGCGGCATGGCTTACGGAGGACACGCCCGCAGTCATAAGAGGTGCTGGCAGGGCATCGGCGTCAACAAGCCTTCCTTGCGCCGGGCCAGAGCTATGCGGTTGCGCCGCTGCCGCCATTTTTGCGGCAGCCGAACCCTGCGGCGCACTGGCCTGATCCTTGGCAAGCTGAACAACAGGCGCGCTTTGAGGTGCGACGGTTGGGGCAGACGTGCCGGGCGCAAGATTTATTTCTGCGATGGATTCTTGCGGGTTGGCGGGCAGATCAACAGCTTGGGCATCCTTGTCGCCTTCCTGACGGCTTGCGGCCACAAGTGCTGTCAATTTTTCCATAACAGCCGTGTCAGAAAGTGGATCAACGGGAGGAACAAAGGCTGTTTGCGAAGGTGTGCCGCCAAGCCACGAGGGCAGCGGAACATCAAGAAGCAGCATGCAGAGCATGGAAAGCTTGATAAAGCAAAGCACCGCCAGCCAGCGGAACAGCTTAGAGAGTCGGAGCTTTGTAGCGGAGGGTTGCTGTTTCGTCATTGGTGCGTTGCTCCTTCAATTGTTCCTCACGGGCATAGTGCTGTTTTTGCCTTTCCTTGAGCTTTTCCAGCAATTTCTTGTCGATGGCGCGTTCAGCCAGCAGTTGGCGGGCTTCCTCAGCCAGTTGTTCCAGCATGCGTACCTGAAGGGCTTCGTGGGCGGCATCTGCTCGCAGGCCTTTGGCATACTGCTCAAGCAGCCAGCGCTCGGATGCGTCCATAAGAACTGCCCCCACAAGGCGATCCTCGGTCTGGTGCAGCTCCGCTTTGACTTTATCAAGGCGGTCCTGGGCTTCAGCCAGGCGGGCCCGCTGAATGGCAAGGTTGACCTTGGCCTCTTCTTCCAGCTGTTCCCGGTAGTCCAGCACTTTTTGCATCTTGAAACGGAAGGGCACGCGCATACCGCCTTTTTTTTGACACCTGCGGGGTATCCGTTTCCGTCAGTTGCAAACAGCGGGCCAAGCTGCCGTCCCATTTACGCTCAAGGGCTCGTGAAGACACGCCTGCGCAAAGAAGTCACGCGGGCAGGTTTAGGCTGCTGCGCATGGGACAGCTCTTGCCCAAAGATTTTTAATTGAAGGCGCTTGTTTGTTCGGGGAGCACACATGAAAAAGCGCCAGCCGTAAAAGCCGCTGGGCTGTTCTGGCGGCGGTTTACGCCAAAATGGCATCTGAGCCGGGCTGTCGCCAGAAAACCCACACCGCGATTTTCCCTCTCTCTATACAATATAGATAACATTCGCGGAAAATCTGATTGGCGCGACCGGACGTCATTTAAATAATCAATTTTACTATATCTTTTGTCAATTTTTCATCTATAGTGCTTTGACTGCTGTAAGAGCGGTCGCCCGCCATAACAGACATATGCTAACTTTAAGGAATGCATACTTAATAAAGGCAGGCTGCTTTATTTGCTGCCTGGCCACTATAGATTTAGCCCCGCCGCATGGTTGACCGGGCCAGCTCCGCTGCCGGGGCTGTAGCTGCGGCGCAGGGCGAGATTAAGATACTCCTGAGCCCGCGTTACTGCCACCTGAAGGGGCAGCCCCTTGCCAAGACCCACTGCTATGGCCGCAGAAAGCGTGCAGCCAGTGCCGTGATTGTTTTCCGTATCTACCTTGGCCTGCGGCAAAGCCTTGGGGGCCTGGCCTTCCATGCACAGGCAGTCAGTGACAACGACACTGTTTTCCATATGGCCGCCTTTGATAAGCACTGCTCTTGCGCCCATTTGCAGCAGCTTTTCACCTGCGGTGGCGGCATCGTCCAGACTGTCGATGGTCATGTTGGTCAGCATTTCCGCTTCCGGCCTGTTGGGCGTCAGCAGGTCGCAGCCGGGCAGGATGTCATTGACAAGAGCGGAGATGGCGTCTTCTTGCAAAAGGCGGCTGCCGCTTTGACTCACCGAAACGGGGTCAACGACAAGAGGAAAACTGCGCCGCCGCAATACAGGGGCCACAGCCCGGATAATGCCAGCGGAAAACAGCATGCCTGTTTTTGCGGCCGCCACGGGAAAGCCATCGAGCACTGTGTCTAGTTGCAGTGCCACGAAATCAGGGTCAGGAGCGTGTATGCCCGTGACGCCCATGCCATTCTGGGCGGTAAGCGCCGTAATGACGCTCATGCCATAGCCGCCCATAGCCATAATGGTTTTCAGGTCTGCCTGGATGCCCGCACCGCCGCCAGAGTCGGAACCGGCAATAGTGAGAATGTTAGGAGGAGTTAACATGCGAGCCTCTTTTAAGTAGTAATTGGAACCAGTATAAGTGAATAAAGGATACTATAGCTCTCCCTGTTGCCGGACGCAATGTGTTGATGTCAATCACCGTTTTTGGCTTGCGACGAGTCTAGAAAAAGTCTTCACAGCCCAGAGAAGCAATGCTAGCATCAGCTAGGCGGTATGAGCGCTGTACGGGAGTGTCCCTTTATGGCTGAGCACTCCCCGGAGCAGGCTTTTGTGCCTCAGTGCGATTGTATATTTTCGCGCGCCGCCAGAGAAGGAGTTGCGCATGAAGTTGGAAAAAAAAGAACCTGGCGTACCGGGTATTATTAATCTTCCCGATCCTGCTCCGGGCAAGGGCGGGCGCAAGATTGTGGCGCTGGCTCTGCTGGCGGTATTGCTGGTGGGTGGAGCCGCCTTCTGGCTTACGAGGGATAAAGATACGCGCGAGCATTGGCGCGAACAGGCTGCCTCCGTTATTGATAACGCCACCAGCGGCACGCCTCTGGCGGGTGTGGGCGATGCTTTTCGTGATGGGCCTCCTCCTCCGCCGCCTTCGGTTGTCAGTCCTTATACAGCGCCGGGCACTCTGGCGGGTCAAAATGTTCAGGGGGCTGTGGGGTCTTTGGCGGACACATCCACGCCCGGCAGCGGCCTTGCAGCAGCAAACGGCGCTGCGGCCCCAACTGGTCTGCCCCCGCGTGTTACAGAAGACAGCCGCGTGCGTCCGCAGTTTGTGGAAAGCCTGGCGGCCTATCTGGTTTCGCGCTTCAAGCCCGGCCCCCGTACTGGCACACTTAATGTTTCGGTGCAGAACGTCAATCAGCGGTTCGGCACAAAACTTACGGGCATTGCTGAAGGCGAC
>NZ_JASGDK010000175.1:0-2717 GCF_047607245.1 Desulfovibrio sp. | reverse complement strand
GTCACGCGGGCCGTCCATCTTGATCTGGCCGTTTTCCATAACAATCAGACGCTCAACAATACGAAGCATAGACAGACGGTGCGTTACAAGCACCACAGTGCGCCCCTGCATGACCGAGAACAGCCGCTTTTGCAGCATCAGTTCCGAGTCAGTGTCCATATTGCTTGTGGGCTCGTCCAGAAGCAGAACCTCAGGGTCGCGCACCAGCGCTCGCGCCAGCGCAACAGCTTGCCGCTGTCCACCGGAAAGGGCCTTGCCCTGTTCGCCCACCTGAGCAGCGAACCCCGCAGGATTGTTTCGCAAAAAGTCTGTCACGCCAGCCAGCGCTGCTGCCCGCAAAATCAGATGATCGTTGATGGTAGGATCACCCAGGGCGATGTTGTCACGAATACTGCCATAGAACAGCACCACATCCTGCGGCAAAACCCCCACCCTGCCCCGCAGATCGGTACTGGGAATCTGGCGGATGTCCACATCGCCAAATTTCACCGCACCTTCCTTGGGCTGATAAAGGCCGATAAGCAACTTGGACAGCGTGCTTTTTCCTGATCCCATCGGGCCGATGATGCCTACGCGCTCGCCAGGTTCAATGCGTAACGACACGCGATCAAGGGCCAGCCTTTCCTGATGCGGATACGCAAAGGAAACGCTTTCCAGCGTGAAGGAAGGCCGAAGCATGCCAAAATCCATGCAGGTTTTTTCCACCTGATTTTCAGAAGGCAGCATCATAAGCATATCCAGAGCCTTGAGCGTCACGTGCGAGTTCTGCAAGCGCGTGAGCAAGGAGGCCATCTGCAACAGAGGGGCCATTGTGCGGCCCACCAGAATATTGCAGCCGATAAGCGCGCCCATAGTCATGAGCCCTTCTGATATACGATACACGCCCCACACGATCATGGCCACGGTCACCAATTGGGTGATGAGCATGGACGCTGTGACCGCCAGGTTGTTATACTTGCGGGCTTCACTGTTGGATTGGGCAGAAAGCCCCACAACAGATTCCCAGAGCTTCTGCATGCGGCTTTCAGCCATGCAGGACTTGAGAGTTTCAAGGCCGCCCACAATTTCCACCAACAGGGCGTTTTTCTGCATGTTTTGCTTGTAGCTGGCCTCGGCGCTGCGCCGCGAACGGTGCTGAAGCAAAAAGCCCAAGCCCAGCATGAGCGGCATGGCCGCCAGTGGCAAAAAGACCACCGGGCCGCCGATAAAGCCGATAAGCAGCAGAAAAATGACCAGGAAGGGCAGGTCGATGCAGGCCAGCAAACTTGATGAGCTGAAAAACTCACGCAGTTGCTCAAATTCGCGCAGATTGTTTACCAGCGCCCCTGTAGATTCCGGCTTGGCATCCATGCGCATTGAAAGGACTTTTTCTACCAGCGAGCTTGAAAGCACAATATCCGCATTACGTCCGGCCACGTCCACAAAGTGCGTGCGCAGCGACGAAAGCAGAAAGTTGAACATGTAGATAATAAGAATGCCTATGGCCAGAACCCACAGCGTTTCAATGGCATTGTTGGGCACTACGCGGTCGTAGACGTTCATGACAAAAAGCGGGCTGCCCACGGCGATCAGGTTGATAACCACACTGGCCAGAGCAACATGGCGGTAAATGGGGGCATAATACCGCAGCACGTCCCAGAACCAGCGCTTGCCGTGAGCGATGCTCAGTCTTTCTGCCCGGTCGTCTGGCGCGGCCTCCACGGCTGCAAAAAGGGTATAGCCCGAGTAGTCCTGCTTGAGATCGTCAAGCAGGACTGTTTGCGCGGTTTCACTGGTTTCTGGAAAAATGACTTCAGCTTTGCCGCCACGGATGGATGTCACCACGCAGGAGCGGTCGCGCGTCAAAAGAAGTATGCAGGGCAAAACCAGAGCAGGAATTTCCTCAAGCTCGGGGCGAAAAACAATGCGCCCTGAAAGACCAGCCTTGCGCGCCGCCCTCAGGCAGGCCTGCGGCGTCACCTTGCTGCCCGTCAGTCCGGCCATGAGAAACTGCGGGCTTACTACCTTGCCGCGCAGACGCAGCAGCACGGCGAGACTGCGCAGCAGACCCGGCATAAAATCCACGTCTGAAGGGCGCAATGGGCCCATGTTGCGTTCTTTTTCAGCCTGAGCTCCGCTTATGGCGGCCTCGTGCCGTGCAGCGTGAGCTATGGCATCCATAGCAGCTTCACCCACCTGGCTGGAAACGCCAGCTGCAGCCCCCGCAGGTCTGTTTTCGGGGGCAGGGGTAGAAGAATCGCTGCCTTCATTGGCTGAACCAGCCCCATCTGTAAACACCGGGGCGTTTACATCATTTGCTGCCGTCGAGGCAGGCGGCATCCCCTGAGGATGCCCTTGCTGGGGTGAAAAAGCTGACTGCGGCGCTTGCGGCGGCAAAGGCGCTTGCAAGGGAACTTGCGGGGGCATCTGCAGAGACGCTTGCGGGGGCGTATGGGGAGTGGGCACATGTGGTTGCCCGGTTCCGGCAGCATGTTGTACAGCCGCCTCGCCTGCATCTCTGACAGCACCAGCATTGGCAGGGTGTTGTCCACCGTTGCCGAGCACAATTCTGCCCCCCGGCTTAAGCGGCATGGCTCCGTGCAAGGTCGTTCCCTCTCCTGTGAGACCCGCTTCCTGCTTTTGTTGCGAAGCAGGTTGCTGCACTGGAGGCTGCAATACCGTTGCCCGGCTGACGTTCTGACCTTCGCCAGAGTCCGCAGTATTGGCGCGGACGGAAG
>NZ_JASGDK010000174.1:0-5025 GCF_047607245.1 Desulfovibrio sp. | reverse complement strand
GTTGCCGCGCGCGGCCTGGACGTGGATGACGTGGACGCCGTCGTCAACTATGACATCCCGCACGATGTAGAAAAATATGTACACCGCATTGGCCGCACCGGGCGCGCTGGACGGGTTGGCAGCGCTTTCACCTTTGTGACCATGCGCGAGCATTACAAGATGCGCGACATCATCCGCTTTACCAAGGCGCGCATTACTGAAGGCCGTCTGCCAAGCCTGCGCGACGTGGACAGCATCCGTACGTCCCGCCTGCTGGATGAAGTACGTCAGACTCTCGAAAGTGGAACGCTGGAGCGCTGGCTGGTATTGGTGGAAGAATTTCTGGCCGCGCAATTTCCCGATGGTGAAATCACCAATCGAGACGTATCAGCCGCCCTGCTCAAGCTTTTGATGCAGAGAGATTTTGGCGATCAGGACAAAGCTTCTGAACAGGATCCTCTGGCCATGCCCCCCCGTCGCCCCGCAAACGAAGGCTCGTTTGACAGACGGGATGCTGCCCGGCCTGGCACAAAGCCGCAACGCCGCGAAAATGACGGCCCCATGACTAAGCTCCACGTCAACGTGGGGCACATGAACAAGGTCAGCCCCCGCGAACTGGTCGGGGCCATCACTGGTGAGACTGGTATTTCCAGCCGCCACATAGGCGCGATCAGCATTCAGAAAGGTTTCAGCCTGGTAGAAATCTCTTCGGATATGGCGGAAGACGTGATGTCTGTGCTCAACAGAGGCGTTTTCATTGCGGGAACGCGCGTGGCTGCGAAAATGGACAGTGGCAGACCGGGAACTCCCCGTCCCCGCAAGCCCGGTGCCCCAGGTGCACGTCGCCAGCCGCCTGCCAGATATGGCAAAAAACCGCGCGGTTTTTTGGGAGATAACGACGACTAGCAGCGCTCTTTTCATATAGCACATGCTAACAGACCGCCCGCCCCGATTAAAAGGGGCGGGCGGTCTTGTTTTAAAGCCCCTTGCGTCGAGCTCACCAATAGCGCATTGAAACTTTTCAAGTTTCTCACTCGTATTCTCAATTTTCACCTGTGCTTACTTGAAGCAGCACGAAGCCCACCATCAACAATAACATAGCAATTTTACTATATTATTTACATAATAGCTGAACCGAAAACTGTAACAGCACAAAGCAAACACCTTCTGCCCCCAGAGAATACTATAAAAAATTATGTATTAAATATCATGAAATAACATATACTTATCGTAAAATTTCTCGAATTTATGATATTTTTCTCAATAAATCCATAATCAAAATAGTTAGATAACCGAAGAGTATATCAATCGAAGTATATTTTCTTACGTTTTAATGGGTACTATAGAGCCCATTAATCTGTCGTCTGCAAGGATTGATACAGATAACCCTATACTATTGTTTATTATTCATAAGGAGAGCGTGCATGAAACTTGGTTTGTTGGCCAAAATGATTCTTTTCATTCTTGTTCCGGCGGTTCTTGGTTTGATGCTGCTCGCAGGCGTAAGCTACAAAATGTCAGAAAAAATTCTGCGCGAACAGATAGAAACTGACATGAAAATAGTACTGCAAACCCAGGCATCAGGTATCCACGCTGTCCTTATGGGATTGAAAGATTCCCTTGGCATCGTGGCTCAAAACAACAGAATCACGCAGTACATAAACAGGTACAGCACTGGCGAAGCTGAAGCGCTCTCTTCGCCACAAGCACTCGCGGCGGATACTGCGTTGCAGGAATTCACCGATGTTAGCGACAACATCTCCTACAGCGCGCTTATTGCTCTGGATGGTAAAGTCATTGCACATCATGTTAGCGGCCAAACAGGGCCAAGCAAATCTGTAGGAACCGATTTTTCCCAGCGTTCATATTTTATCGAAGCATTGAAGGGCAAAACAAGCATCGTTGATGTTATAAGCGCCACAACCGGGCAACCTACAACAGTTATTGCCGTTCCAGTCGAACGTAACAAAAAAATCGTGGCCGTCATCTCTGTCGGTATCAGCAACAGCAACCTTGCCGACGACACAACCAATCTCGTCAAGGTGGGTGAAAAGGGATTTGCATTTATTTATGATATGGCCGGAAAAATGGTTATGCACCCAGACCCGAAAGCACTCACTCGCCAAGACGGCAACAAGCCTCATGTACGCGAGATGATGACGGCAAAGCATGGCCGTGTTGATTATGCAGACAACAAAGGAGAGGCAAAATTCATCTATTTTCAGGAACTTCCTGAAGAAAACTGGATCATCGGCCTTGAGCTTGACCGCAGTGAAATTCTGGCACCGGTACACAGAATGTTTACCAATGCCCTGCTGGTAGCCGCAGTATGCGTTCTGATTGTCGGTTTTATGATCATTTTCTCGGCGCGCGGTATAGCGCATATGGTACGCGGGTTCTCCAACATGGCGAACGCTGTAGCTGGGGGCAGACTTGAAACCGACCCGGCAGAAACACGTTTGCTGTCGCAGGCACAAAACCGCAGGGATGAATTCAGTGTTCTTGGCCAGGGGATGGGGCACATGATGGGCAACATCAAAACCCTGCTTGAAGAGAGCGACCAGAAAACATTGGCAGCAGAACAGGCCACAGAGGCCGCACACCAGGCCACCCTGCGGGCCGAAGAGGCAGCCCATCAGGCCGAGAACGCCAAACGCGAAGGCATGTTGGCCGCCGCTGGCCAATTGGAAGGTGTCGTGTCCATTATTTCTTCCGCCTCAAGCCAGCTTTCTGCCCAGATAGAGCAATCTGACCGCGGCGCTGTTGAATCAGCCCAACGCCTGGGCGAAGCAGCTACTGCCATGAACGAAATGAACGCCACCGTGCAGGAGGTTGCCCGCAACGCCTCTTCTGCCGCATCAGTATCAACGGAAACCAGAGCCAACGCCGAAGATGGGGCAAAGATAGTACAAAGCGCCCTGAAAAGTATCGATCAGGTGCATAAGGTATCGTTGGAGCTCAAGACCGACATGTCAAAGCTCAATGACCATGCCCAGGCCATCAACCGCATCATGAACGTCATTTCGGACATTGCGGATCAAACCAACCTGCTGGCGCTTAACGCCGCTATCGAAGCGGCCCGTGCCGGGGATGCTGGCCGGGGATTTGCCGTGGTTGCAGACGAGGTGCGCAAGCTGGCTGAAAAAACGATGGCTTCTACAAACGATGTTGGCAGCGCCATATCCTCTATTCAGGAAAGCGCTTCCCAAAGTGTTGCCGCTATGGACAAAGCCTTGCACGAAGTGGAAACAGCGACCCTCTTTGCCAGTCAGTCTGGTGATGCCTTGCGGCAGATAGTTACCAATGTTGAAGCCACGGCAGATCAGGTAGGCGCTATCGCCACGGCCAGTGAGGAACAGTCCGCCGCCAGTGAAGAGATAAATCAATCAATCTCACAAGTGAACGACATGGTCACCCAGTCAGCACAGGCTATGGGTGAAGCTGCGCAGGCCGTGACTGAACTGGCCCGGCAAGCGCAGACACTCAACCAGCTTATCGCCGAAATGAAGCGGGGATAAGCCGCTGTTTTCCCGAAGAACAACCAGACCCCCTGCACCAATGAGGGGGTCTTTTCATTGCCTCTTACCTTGATCTACGGTTTCATACCATCCGTAGTTTACCGCTCCGACGCGCTTTTCCGGCATTCAGGTCAAATAGGCAATGCCACTGTCCCCGCTGGCGAAAGTATATTTTTTACGCTACGGTTTCCGCAAGCAATGGCAAATCAGCCATTGCCAGGGTGTGTTTCATGCACCCTGCTTTCTCCTTACGCCCTGGCTACCCCACAACAAAAGGCAGGCCTCATGCATATCTCCAAGTCTTCATCATGGTTTGACGGCCTGCTGGCCGATGATTGCCCCGGCCCGGATATGACGGTTGAAATACTGGGGATTGGTCCCCAGACAGGGGCTATGTTTTTCAGCCCCCGTCAACAGGGAGTCATCAGCGGCGTGGAAGAAGCAGAGCAATTGCTGCTGCGCTGCGGGCTTTCCGTCACACGACAGATCAATAACGGCGACACTGCCGAAGCCGATGAGGTTTTTCTTGAGGCAAGAGGATCTGCGGCGGCACTGCACCGCGGCTGGAAGATAAGCCAGACTGTTTTGGAATACATGTCTGGCATTGCAAGGCGTTGTGCGCTGATGGTTGAGCGCGCCTCTGCCGTGCGCCCCGGTGTGCAGGTAGCAGTAACGCGCAAAAGTTTTCCCGGCGCCAAAGCCCTGTGCCTTGAGGCGGCAATAGACGGCGGCGCGTCCATTCACCGTCAAAATCTCTCCGATTCCATTTTGGTTTTTGCCCAGCATTTGCAGTTTTTTGCCAAGGGCGGGCAGCAGACGCCAATGGAATTTTTTGCCCGGCAGGTACAAAATTTGCGAGCCCGCATGCCGGAAAAAAAGCTTTCTGCCGAGGTGGATTCGCTTGAAGACGCACTGCTGGTGACCTCCGCCGGAATAGATATGGTTCAGTGCGAAAAATTCACCTGCGAGAGTCTGGCTGCCACTGTCGGCGCATTGCGGGGCACACGCCCTGACATTCTCATACTGGCCGCCGGGGGCATCACGGGCGAAAATGCTGCGGAATACGCCGCCACTGGCGTGGACGTTCTGGTCACAACCTGGCCCTACTTTGGCAAACCTGCAGATATAAAAGTAGTTATGGAATCTGACGGCGACAGCTAGGTGTGGTGTTCCAACAGGTTGTTTCCGCTGCCCCAGATTGCTGCTGGCAACGGAATCTGCCGAACCTGAGTGATACGCGAGGCCCGCGCAAAGAGAATATGCTCTCTCTGCACGGGCCTCGTTTTTTATACGAACTTTTGTAGAAACGTATCCGGGTATTGGCAGCACATGCCAGGCAAGGCTTGAAGTAACCGTGCTACGGCGAGCAGATCTCGCCTGCCCTGTTTATCCGCAACGGTTTAAACGCAAACAGCTGCGATCATTTCAAACCAGACATTCCTAGGGAAGCACTGATTAAAGAGCCTCCTGGAAACGCGCAGTTATTTCGTTTGGCAAGGCGCGATCTTTTTTTGAAGCAGGAGTAGAC
>NZ_JASGDK010000173.1:0-22284 GCF_047607245.1 Desulfovibrio sp. | reverse complement strand
CTTCTGTGGCCAGATTTTTTATTTCAACCACGCCATCCGCTTCCTGCGTGACCACGCAGACGCACTTGACCCCCTGATCGTGCAGGACAAAAAGATCACCTCGCTCAAGGTAGCGGTCGATCATGTCTTCCTGCTCATCGCCGAGCAAAAGAAGATCAAGAAAATCCTTCTTTCTTTTACTGACAATTGAAATGGATATGGGCATATATTCTCCGCTGCTTGAAATGCTATGGAAAGCGCATACGCAAAATGGGCGAAAGCCGTTCAGCTTTCGCCCAAAAATTCTTTACACGCCACCATTACGGAACACCTGCACCGTGCCAATATAATGGCAGACGGCCAAAACAGATACCCGTGCAGTTCGACGCTGGCTTTGCAGAAACCACTGTTTCTGCAACATACCCGCTAGTCTGCCCTAGATGCCGCCAAGCATTTCCATATCATCGTTGGAAAGCAGCTTGTCCAGGTCCAGCATAATAAGCAGACGGTCCTGAAGCTTGCCGACGCCGCTGATGTAGTCCGAATCAACTCCGGCAACCACTGGTGGCGGCGGTTCCACCGTGCTGGCGGGAATGCGCAGTACTTCGGAAACGGCATCCACCACAAAGCCCACGATGATATTGTTGATTTCAATAACAATGATCCGCGTGTTTTTGTCGTGCGCTTTGGACGCAAGACCGAAACGGCGGCGCAGATCAATGATGGGAATCACCTTTCCACGCAAATTGATGACGCCTTCCACAAACTCGGGAGCGCGAGGCACCCTGGTGATCTCCATAGTGCGGATAATTTCCTGCACTTTCAGGATATTTACCCCGAATTCCTCTTCACCGATGCTGAAGGTCACCAGTTGCAGAAGTTCGTCTTCCTGCTTTCTCTGACTCAAATCCATGTGCGCTCCTTATTGCAACCAGCCGCTCAACCTACTAAAGGCCGCCAGCCTCAGCCTCGGCCCAACCAGTACCTACTGTAGGGCTTATCGGCAAATTGGTAAAGCACCATAGGGCCGATAAAAAAACTCTACGGTCCAAATGCGTCACGCATGGCCTGTTCAAGACTCTCACTTCCGTACACATCGCGCAAAACCAGCGGCGACGTAGACATGTCCCCTGCGGGAAAAAGCGCAGTAAGGGGAATGCTCTTGCTGCCCAGCGCCTCCAGAAGGCGTACGGCATAGGCATTGGCGCTGGTAAGATCCACGCGCACAAGCTCCATGCCATAGAGGGCCTGCAAGCGGCGCAAACGCTGGTCCGTCAACACGGTAGCTTCCATAAATTTGCAGTTGGGGCACCAGTCGGCAGTAAATTCCAGCAGCAAGGGCTTTTTGCCCAAAGTTGCCTCAAATGTTTGCGGATTAAAATCCCGCCATTGTGGCAAGGGAGACACGGGGCGAAGAACCCACGCAAAGGAGGCCAGCAAAAGCCCCAGACAGGCAAGGCCTACAACGCGACGACGCAGAGGCGGCGCAGATATGCTGCAATACTGCCCCCAAAGCCAGGCGCACAACGCAACGACCAGCAGCACGCTTAAAACTTGCATGTGTTTTTCCACCGGAAGAATGGAAAGCAGATACAAGGCGGTGCCCATAAGAAAAAATCCCACCACGCGTTCAAAAACATGCATCCATGCCCCGGGCTTGGGCAAAATACGCGCAAGAACGGGCCATATGCTAAAAAGTACATATGGCAGGGCCATCCCAAGGCCTACAGCCCAAAAAACGACTACAACCACCATAAGAGGCTGTGTGAAGGCCCACCCCAGCACGCCGCCCAGCAAGGGTCCGCTGCACGGTGTTGCCAGAAAGGTAGAGACAAGCCCGGTAAAGTAGGCCTGAAGGCAGGGATTTTTGGTGTTCGTGCCCGTTTTGAGGTCAATGACAGGCAGAGTAAAGACACCCATCATTGACAAGCCCATAAGAAATACCAGCAGCAGCATGACCAGCAACACGGCCTGGTTCTGATACAGCTGCCCCCACATGAGATCCGCCAGCCCCAGCACAAGGGCCAAGGCGCTGAACAGGGTCATGACCCCGGCTGCAAAGCATATGTTGTGCCGCCTGAAATGCTTGAGTCCTTCCTTGTCGCAGCCACCCACCATAAGCAGGCCGCTCACCTTAAATGTCAGCACAGGCAGCACACAGGGCATGGCGTTCAGCAGCAGCCCGGCCAGTATGCCAAAAAGCAAGGCCTTGCCGAGACCTGATATTTCCACAGATTCATTCATATACCGTGGGGTCAAGCTTATAAAATCATCCATAGGGGGCAAGGCCTTTTGCGTCTGCCCCTCGCCCATTGCAGGTTCGCCGTCCTTCTGGCCCAGCGTTTCTCCCTGAGATTCCAGCCAGCGGGCAATTCCCTCAGATCGGCCTGTCTGGCCCGCACCCGCTTGCGAATCCAGAGGAACAGCCGCAGCTGAAGCTCCGTCAAACGCAGGCAAGGCCTGCGTTGCATCCCCTTCAAAAAATTTGGGCGGCAGTTTTTTCAGATTGCGCCATTGCGCGGCCCAGGGCATCGCCTCAAGAGATTGCGTCGCGCGGGGCACTGCCCCTGTCACCTGCTGATTAACAGGCATGCAATTGCGCGTGGAACACAAAAGCATGCTTATGTCTGCCGTGAAAGGCTTTCCTTCATCTGCGCGAGCCAGTAGTACATAAAGGGTCACTTCATCTTCATAGACAAAAATAGTTGCCGAAGGATCATAAAAATCCCGTTGCACAGCGCCTTCAGGATACCACACGGCTTGTGGAACGCCGCCATCGACACTGAACCGCAGGGTTGTGGGGCGGCCCGCGTCGCCCGGGTTGTGCGCGTAGGCGTGAACGCTCTTGGGCAACGTCAGGTGCAGAGCGCCAACAACAGTGTCACCGTCCAGAGCCGTTTCAAGCCGGGCTGCAAGGGTATTTGCCCATGCCTGACAAGAAAAAACAAAGATGAACAAGGCTATACATAAAGGAATCAGCCGTAAGATCAGCGGATTTGTTTTTTGGTTAAAAAGCTTTGTTAAAAATAAAGCATTTAATTTCAACATATTAACTCTTTGTTCTCATTTTTTTTATAAACTTGCTTGACAGAGGGTACCCATCAGCGTAAACCCTTTTTCACGCAATGCGGGTCATTAGCTCAATTGGTAGAGCAGCTGACTCTTAATCAGTTGGTTCGGGGTTCGAGTCCCTGATGGCCCACCAGAAAAAACAAAGGTTCGTGGTTAAAAGCCACGAACCTTTTTTGGTATTTGCAACACAGCACACCAGTTCTTCAAGAACACAAGTACGCGCAGCAGCGCATGCCGCAGCCATATACAGCATGGCTGCGTTTACAGACGCGCATATAAAAGCTCTACCGCAGTACACATCCCTCTGTGAGAGCGGCTCGAAAGGTCTTTTCATGGCCGACGCAACTTGGGGCACAGGCCTATTGTTCCTCGCGATGAGGCGGGCTATGGCCGCACTGGCGACAGACGGTATGTGATCCCGGAGGGAAGGCGTTAAGTAGCTCAGCATTAGCAACATTTTATCCCTACTGCAGGCGCAAGTCCATCATTCACTTATGCCAGCGCCATAAAGATACCACACCAGTTTGGGATAAATCCATATATCCCGGCCAATCAAATTCGTTCGGCGTTATTTTCAAATAATGGACTTTACCCCTGTAGCGTGAAAAGCGGCCCTTTTTATGCCAGACGTGAGCGTAAGCACTAGCCAGTAAAGAAAAGAGTATTCGCGCAGGGAGCATTGCTGCCACATCTGACCCCTTGCGGGCACACGCGGTTTGTACCACACAGCGCCCCAAAATGATCAGGGCGGATACGCCTGCCGCTCAATGCCTGTCTGTAGAAACAGCCCCTAGAGCAGATTAATTTTGAAATGCATCACATTTCTAAGTTGTCACTATGTTCCCAGATGCGATTTTTGTCAGAACTCACGCCACGTTGCGGTGCGCTGCATTCTTGTGCCGTGTTAGAGCATTCAAACTTTTTTAAAGTTTTAATGCTCTAACAAAAAAAGTGAGCCTCTTTTTGGCAAAAAGGCTCACTTACACAGATGTTCAGTAAAAGATATTACAGAATGTACTGCGTCAAATCCTGGTCATTGCGCACGTCTTGCAGATGCTCTGCCACATAGGCCTTGTTGACCACAATCTGTGCGCCAGGCATTTCCGGCGCGTCAAAAGAGATGTCAGACAGAATTTTTTCCATAATGGTGTACAGGCGGCGCGCCCCGATATTTTCTGTGCGCGAATTGATGTCTTCCGCAAAGGCGGCAACTTCTTCCAATCCGTCTTCGGTGAAACTCAAGCGAATCTGCTCTGTTCCCAACAGGGCTTCATATTGCTTGGTAAGGGCGTTGTCAGGCTCCGTAAGAATGCGCAAAAATTCCTCGCGGCCCAGAGCCTGAAGCTCCACGCGCAGAGGAAAGCGCCCCTGAAGTTCGGGAATCATGTCCGAAGGTTTGCTGAAATGAAACGCGCCCGCCGCAATAAACAGGATGTGGTCTGTGCGCACCATGCCGTACTTGGTGTTCACGGCGCTGCCTTCCACTATGGGCAGCAGGTCACGTTGCACACCTTCGCGCGAAATGTCTGATGTGCGGTTTTGTGACGAGCTGGCTATCTTGTCTATTTCGTCAATAAAAATAATGCCGGTCTGCTCCACTCGTTCCTTGGCGCGCTCGACCAGAGCATCCTGATCTACAAGCTTGCCCGATTCTTCCTGAACCAGCACATTGAAGGCATCTCTGACCTTCATTTTGCGGCGGCTGCGCTTGGGCGGAAAAGCTTTGCTGAACATGTCCTTGACCTGTCCACCCATCTGCTCCATACCGGGAATGGCAAAAATATCCACTCCACCGCCGCCCATTTCCGTCACTTCCATTTCCACTTCGCGGCTGTCCAGAAAGCCAAGCCTGAACTGCTGCAACAGCTTTTCGCGCGTGGATACACGGTCTTCCGGCCCGAAAGAACCGGGCAGCAAAAGATCCATAAGGCGCGATTCCGCCGCGGCTTCGGCAGCCTTGCGCACGCGGGAGTTTTCCTCGTCGCGCACAAGATTTATGCCGATTTCCATCAAATCCCGCACCATAGATTCCACGTCCCGTCCAACGTAGCCCACTTCAGTGAACTTGGTGGCCTCCACCTTGATAAAAGGCGCGCCCGAAAGTTTGGCCAGGCGGCGTGCAATTTCGGTTTTGCCTACGCCAGTGGGGCCCATCATAATGATGTTCTTGGGGGAAACCTCGTCGCGCAATTCAAGAGGCAGATGCTGCCTGCGCCAGCGGTTTCGCACGGCAACGGCAACCATACGCTTGGCCTGCTCCTGGCCCACGACAAATTTATCCAGTTCGGCCACAATTTCACGGGGTGTCAAGGTGCTCATCAATCGCTCCTGCTAAGTTTGCTCTATCTATCAATATAGGCACTGTACACGGTATGGCAATGGCGCAGCGCAAATTTGGCGCACAATGGGGCGTCACTGATATGACGCAAAAATTGGGGCATTATTCGCTCGACGCTTTGCCCGGGATTTGACATTATGAGGTTCTGCCAGAATGCTTGGATCTAACACAGGTCCGGCAGTCACACATTGCTGTTGAGAATAATTATTGACTAGGTAAAGCTCTTGTAGCACAGTGGTTTCACAAACAAAGGCACAAGGAGTTTGTATGAATACAGTTACTTTCAAGGGCACCCCTTTGCACCTGATCGGCAATCAGCCCACAGTCGGGCAGAAAGCTCCGGACTTCACCCTGGCCGCCAACGACCTTAGCCCCCGCAGCCTCAAGGATTATGCGGGCAAGGTGCTGGTACTGGTGAGCGTGCCCTCTCTTGATACTCCTACATGCGATATGGAAGTGCGCCGCTTCAACAAGGAAGCAGCCGCTCTTTCAGACAAGGTGCGCATCGTGGCCGTAAGCTGCGACCTGCCCTTTGCCCAGGCCCGCTGGTGCGGCGCTGCTGGCGTTCAGTCTGTTGAAACCCTTTCTGACTACAAGGAAAGAGATTTCGGCAAAGATTACGGCCTGCTTATTGACGAACTGCGTCTGCTGGCCCGCGCCATCGTGATTGTGGCTCCTGACGGCACAGTGGCCTATACCCAGCTTGTTCCCGAAGTTGCCAGCGAACCGGATTATGACGCCGCCCTGGCTGTTGTTAAAAAACTAGCATAAAGCGCAGGCACACTGCCCTTCCGTGCCAGCGCACAATGAAAGCCTCCCTGCCAAGGCAGAGAGGCTTTCATATTGAAAAACATCTGACTATTTAAAGCTGATATTGCTTGAAACACTTGCGCAACGGCGAACAAAACCCGGCTACGACAATTTTGCGGCGGTGATTTGACAACAAATCATCGCAGGCGGTTCAAGCTTCCTCCGAATGCGAAGCAACAATTTTTGCGTCAGGCTGCCTTGCGGCTCCCGCGCACGCCTGCCACAAGAGCGCTTATGCCAAACCAGCAGCAAGCTACAAGAATCACTGTGGCCCCGCTGGCTGTGGCCATCCACTCCTGTGCAGAGAGAACAAGGCCGATAAAAGCCGAGCTCAAGCCCACAACAAGCGCCCACCAGAACATACCGCCCGCTGTGGTGGCCAGATTACGAGCCGTTGCCGCTGGCACGATGAGCAGCGCGGTCACAAGCAGCACGCCGACCGCCCAGACGGAAAACATGACCACCAGAGCCAGCAGGCCGGCAAAACTGTATTGCCACAGGGCAACACGTACCCCGTGAACACGGGCCATAACGGGGTTGAGGGCTATATACAGCAGTCGGTTGTATCCAATTATCTGAAAAAGCATCATGACGAGGAAAAGCAGAACCAGAAAGCCAGTTTCGTCTTCCGTAATGGTAAGGATATCACCGTATAAAAAACGCTGCATGTCGCGCCCCACGCCGGGGGCACGGCTGACCACAGCCAGCCCGAAAGCCACCACGGCAGAAAACACGATGCCAATGACCGTATCGCCGGAAAGATTGCTCCGCCGACGCACGGCCATTATGCCCAACCCCACCAGCAGACCGAAAAGGGGCATGGAAATTCGCGGGTTAATGGCAAGGATCAGGCCCAAAGCCACCCCGGCAAATGCAGAATGGCCGATAGCGTCTGAAAAAAAAGCCATACGAAAGCTGATGACTTCCACCCCGAGCACAGAAGCCATCGGAGCCAACAGAAGCAAGCCCAGCAAGGCCTGTTGCATAAAACGCATCTGCAGACAATCCAGCGGCAAACGCCCCAGAAGATCATATAATAATGTAAGATCAGGCATGATCTGCCTCCCCGGCGGCAGAGCGTGCAGGTTCGCCCGCAGGCCCGCCCTTTGCCCCATCAGAGCAGTGCCCTTGCGTCAAAAAATGCTCCGGGGTCACTGCCCCGCCACGGCGCTGTACACTGGAGTATTCCGGCAGAATCTTTTCCGGCGCGCACACGGCGCCGCACTGGGGGCAGCCGGGATCAGCAGGATCGCACTGGTCCGGGTAAAGGTGAATGGGCACACCAAAAAGCTCCATAAGCGTTGAAGCTCCAAGGGCTTCATGAGGCGCGCCTTCTGCGCAGACGTTCTTGTTGAGGCAAATGACGTGGGTTGCGTAATGCGCAGCCAATGAGAGGTTATGGCTGACCATTATCTGGGTGAAGCTTTGCTGCAAACGAACTTTGTTAAGTACCTCCCAGAACAGGCGCTCACCCTGCACGTCAACCCCGGCAGCGGGTTCGTCCAGCACCAGCAGGCGAGGTTCGCGGGCAAGGGCCGCAGCCAGCAGCACCCGGCGCATTTCGCCGCCGGAAAGATCACTCAGACGGCGATTTTCAAGCTTTTCAGCCTGCACCAGAGCCAGCAGTTCCCGCGCCTGCCCGCAAATGGAATGCTTAAGCCCAAACCACAACGGGCGTCGCTGCCTGTTCAGCGCCAAAAACTCGCTCACGCGCAGGGGCAGGCTTGCATCCATATGCAGATGCTGCGGCACATAGGCCGTGCGCGGCAGGCCTGAAAGGCCTGCCGCTTCAATACGGCCAGTATAGTTCATTTCACCGATCAGGCAGAGCAGCAGCGTGGTCTTGCCCGCCCCGTTGGGGCCAACCAGCACGGTACTGCTGCCAGCGGGCACCGTGGCGCACACATCTTCCAGGATGAGCCTTCCGCCACGGCACACGCATACATGATCAAAAACAAGGGCAGGAGCGGAATTATCAGCGCTGCTCAAAATACTTCTCAAGGATGTTGATGTTGTTGTTCATAGTTTTTTCATAATGGTCCAGCGACGGATTTGCCGGGCCAGAGGCCAGGGAATCCAGTTGGGCTGAGGGAATCCCAACTTCGCGAGAGAGGGTTTGCACAGCCTTGTCCGAATACTGCGGCTCGCTTGCGATGAGGGCGGGCTTATGCTCGCGCAGCACCTCAGCCACCTTGAGCAGACGTGCAGCCGAAGGCTGCGCTTCTTCATTTTCCTGAATAACAGCTACAACTTCAAGGCCGCCATCACGCGCCATATAAACCAGGGCGTCGTGCATGAGCGCAATTCCCTTGTTGGATGACTTGTTGCCCAGCGTTGAAAGCCGTTCACCCAGATTCGCCAGAACCTTTCCATAAGCTTGGGCGTTGGCCTCATACGTGGCGGCATGCTGCGGGTCGGCCTTGGCAAGACCATCAGCCATATTCTTTACCATAATGCCAGCCTGTACGGGGCTTGCAAAGGCATGAGGGTTCACGCCACCGTGATCGTGGACATGGCCATGCTCGTGTGCGTGATCGTGCTCGCCTTCCTCATGTTCGTGACTGACAGCTGCGTGGTCATGCCCGCCGTGCGCGTCCGAAGCTTCCTGATGCTCGTCTTCTTCGCCATCAGCTTCCATCACAGGGGTGATTCCGGTGCTGCTGTCCACCACAACCAAACCCGGCTTGGCATTGGGCAAAGCTTTCTGCATAAAATCATCCAGACCAAGCCCATTGAGCAGCAGCACGTCGGCCTGAGCCAGTTTCTGCATGTCCTTGGGGGTCAGGGCATAGTCGTGGGGGCAGCCAGTCTGGGCCGGAATAAGCAGGTCAACCTGAGCGCCCGGCCTGTTTTGAACCACATTACGCGCAAGAAGATATACGGGGTAGGTTGTGGCAAGAATACGCAGCGTGCCCTGATTTGAAGCAGCGGAAACACCCTGCGGTGCAAACAGCCCCAAGCCTGCGAGGCTGACCGCAATCAAAGCAGCGGCGGCGCCATGACGAAAAACCGTAAATATGCTTTTTTTCATAGTATTACTCCATTTCACCAGATCAATGTTCTTGGTTATGCCTCCACTATGGGCCTGTCAAGGCAGCATGGGAGAGGCATAGGGCAATACAGAAAGGCCGCCTTGAAGACGGCCTTATTTAGAGCAGATGAACTTTGAGAATATATATTCCAAAGTTCAAGACACGCTCGCTACGGCGTTCAACCGCGCGAATAAATCGCGCTTGCGCTTCCACGGCGGGCGTCTGCTCACGCAGCCACCTGAGCATTTCAATGTGAAATTACTCAGTTATTTTGGCTGCATCATGCCTTCAACCCGCTTTTCCCTTGGGTGCGTGCCGTATAAATGTGCCGTCTTCCAGCTCAAAAAAAGCCTGCTTCAATTCTTCGTCCGTGTTCATGACAATGGGGCCGCCCCAGGCCACTGGTTCACGCAGGGGCGCGCCGGAAACCAGCACAAATCGCGCGCCCTCGGGGCCGCCCACAAGGCTCACCGCCTCACCGGGAGTGAACAGGCAAGCGTTTCGATGCGGAATTTCGCCATCGCCGCCAGCCAGTTCGCAGATGCCTTCAACCATATAGGCAAAAACCGTGTCCTGCGGCTTGGTGGCCACAGTCCAGAGTGCGCCGGGCTTCAGCGTTACATCCAGAAACATCACGTCCACATGATCGCCCCTGGTAGCCCCGGAAACACCGTCGTATTCCCCGGCTACCACGGATACGAGAGCACCGCCCTCCTCCACTTTCGGCACCATATCGGCCTTGATGTCCCTGTATTCGGGATCGACCATCTTGCGCGCGCGCGGCAGGTTGATCCATAGCTGCAGGCCTAGCATGCGGCGGGATACCTGGGGCATCTCCTGATGCAGTATGCCGCTGCCTGCCGTCATCCACTGGCAGCCGCCGTCGATGATGCTTCCTGCATTGCCAAGGCTGTCTTCATGATCAATGCGCCCGCGCATAAGATAGGTGAAGGTTTCAATGCCACGGTGCGGATGTGTCGGGAAACCTTTAATATAATCCTGAGGATTTTCAGAATCAAATGCGTCCAGCATGAGAAATGGGTCAAAATTGCGTACTGTGGGCGAACCAAGCACACGCACAAGGTGTACGCCAGCTCCATCAATGGCCTTTCGGCCTGTGACCAGTTCAGCAATAGCGCGCTTTTTCATAGCAGCTCCTTTGGACGGGCGTGCACAGGTGTGGAAAACTTGCCGACAATAGTGGAATGCTGTACCAAGGCGGTATGCTTCTGCCATTTCGGCCTGCAAGCCCTGTTTCAAGTAAACAGAAAACAGCGCCGGGGGCAACCCGTCCATATCGCTGCCGCCTCACAAAATCCCTCTGGCGGTCACCTGTTCTCCAATATATATCCGGCGTAACCGCCAATCGGCCAAAACCATGCATAGTAGCCTTGTTGCCTCAATTCTGCTGGTCATGTTCGCCGTCCTGTATCCTGTGCCGGAATCGGCTGCTCAAAATACCGGCAATCGCTCCATGCAGGAAAACAATAAAGCGGATGCAGCCTCCGTAACACCGTCTGAATCAATGCCGGAACCTGCCCCTGCCCTTACACCAGCTCCCCTCCCTGACCCCGTAACTGCACCAGACTCTGCCCCCAAGCCTGAAGAAAACCAGCCCGAGGGCAAACTTCAAAATCAGGCTGAGGAAAAGAAAAACCTGACGGAAGACAACAAACAGCCGGAAACACCCGACGGCACACTGCCATCTGTTCTTGCTCCACGCCAGTTGCCACCGCTCAAGGAACTGCTTACCTCCCCCTTCGGACCGCGCCGCATGCCCACATGGCTGAGCCGCCGAGGCATGGTGGTGCGCGATCACAGCGGCATTGACCTGCGTGCCCGTCTGGACTGGCCTGTTGTGGCCTTTCGTAGCGGCAAGGTCATGCATGCTGGCAAGGATGGTTTATCCGGCGTTGTGGTGGATATTCTTCAGGACGACGGCATGACGGCACGCTATGCCCATCTGGGAAAGACGCTGGTAAAAAAGGGGCAGGAAGTATCACAGGGAACACCTGTGGGACTGGTGGGCTGCACAGGCCGCACAACCGGGGCGCACCTGCACTTCGGCCTGCGTGACACATCGGGCAAGCTTGTCGACCCCCTGCCCTTTCTGACCAGAGGCGAAGACGTTCTGCGCCCGGCCCCGGAAGACATACCGGAACAGCTGACACCGCAGACCTGTGGTCCTGTGATGCGTGGACGCGATGGCCGCCCGGCGCGGGCGGGACGCAGCCTCAAGGAACTTGAAAATTACACGCCGCCGCCTATTCCCCGCTGGGAGGACAGGCACTGATCCGGGCGTGTTTTCTACCGGGTTTGCGTATCACGCCCGCGCGCTGTTTCTTTGCCCTGCTGACATATAAGGTCGCCAGACCCGCTGTCAGCAATATCTGCCCCACAAACAGCGTGGGATCACGGTCCATAACGGCGGCCCCGCAAACAAGAGCCGCCCCGGCAAGAACAAGAAATTTTTGGCGAAAAAACAGGCCCAGAGCCTGCATGCCAGCTCCAAAAGCCAGCATGAGACCCCAGGCCCATAAAAAAGCAGTCTCAGGGGGCAGCCAGTAAACCTGAGGCTGATCCGACAGAATTCGTTCCGCAGCTGCAACGCGTTGTCCGCCATTCTGGAGCAGCCCCAGGGCAGCAGCCATCATGACCGGACAACTCCGCACAGATTATTCCCACACCAAAGCGCACCATTCCCCGTCCAATACCCGGCGGGGTTTGGGCAGGCACTGGGCCATGTACGCTTCTTCAACGCTGTCAGCCTGAATTTCCAGCAATCCTGAAAGGACGAGGCACGCGCCGGGTTTGCAGGCCTGCACAATAAGCGGCGCAAGCTCAATAAGCGGGCGGGCAAGAATATTTGCCAATACCACGTCATACGTTTTACCCGGCACGGCATCTATGCTGCCCTGCGCCACTGCAAATTCTTCCACATGGTTGAGCACGCGATTTTCCAGCGCGTTTTCCACGGCAAGCGCGTCGATATCAAGGCCTTCGCCCTTGAGACCACTTTTGCAGCAGGCAATGCCAAGCACGCCAGATCCCGTGCCAAGATCCAGAAAAGTCTCGCCGGGTGATACGCGCCCCGCGTCAATCAGGTCGCTCAACACCATAAGACACAGGGCGGTTGTTGCATGATGCCCGGTGCCAAAAGCGCTTTTGGGTTCAATAAGTACCTTGATGCGGCAGGGAAAGTCCTGAGTGTCTGCCAGCCAGGGCGGCAGAACCACAAAGCGCTTGCCACACGGCACGGGCGTAAAAAACTGCCGCCACGCTGCAAGCCAGTCCTGCGCTTCAAGAGTTTGCATTTTGCATTTTGCCGAGGGCACACGCGCTTCAAAAGTGCTGCGCAGCCCTTCGATAAATTCGGCATTTTCACAGTGTATGCGAAAACGGCTCTCGCCTGTGGGCAGGCTTTCTTCCTCCCAGCCGAAGGAAACTTCCAGGGTTAAAAGGCCCACGGCAATGTCATAGGCGTTTTCATCCACAATGATCTCAAGCTGAAAAATATTCTTCATGATCCATCTCTGTTTTGCTGTGACAGGCTGAAAAGTCAGGCCAGCATGACAGACTTTGCCCCTGTGGTCGAGGGCGTCGTTTCCGGACATCCCGCAATTCTGGCACAACAGGCAACAAGACGCTCCTTGCTCTGGCAATAATCCCTAAAATCCGTAGCATATTGCCATACGGGAGGATTCCTAGTAAAAAAATGGTTTGCACTCCCCTTTGTAATTCGCTTTTTTCAAGGAAAGCACATGCCTACAAGCACGGAAGAACTGAAAAACCTTCTCGCCGTGATCCGCGCCGACTTTGATGTGGATTTCGAGCCCATGCAGATTGATGAAAATCCTCTGCAAATTCTGTCCATCAACAATATGCAGTCCCATCTGGACAAGCTGCTGCAAAAGCATGCCATCCGCGATCCGTTGAAAGACCTGCCCCTGTGGGCCAAGGTATGGCCCGGCTCTTTTGTACTGGGGCGGCTGCTGCGCAAGTATGAACCGCAGGGCAAAAACCTGCTGGAACTGGGCGCCGGATGCGGCGTTCTTAGCCTGATTGCTGCCCGTTACGGCTTCAGCCGTATCGTGCTCAGCGACGTGGTTGAAGAAGCCCTGCGCTTTGCACGGGCCAATGTACTGCGCAACAACATGCAGGATATTATTGAAGTGGCCCGCGTGGACGTGACCGCCCCTGGGCGTGATCCGCGATTCAGCCAGGGCTTTGACCTCATGGCCGCTTCGGAAATTCTTTATCTTGAAGAACTGCACAGACCGCTGGTGAAGTTTGTAGACCGTCACCTTGCCCCCGGCGGCAAGGCTCTGTTCTGCACAGACATGGCCCGCGCCAAACCCCATTTTGCCAAAGTGGCTTCAAAAACCTTCAAGGTTACTGAAGGCCGCATTGGCGTAAAAACCCACGACGACGACGGCGAAGAACAGCGCCGCGTTTACAGTATTTTGATTCTGGAGCGTTCATGAACAGCCACTTGCCCTGCATTCGCCTTGTCCCTTGCCCCAAGGGCTACACCCGCGACCTCGACAAAACAATGAGCCCGCCGCAAACTATTGCGCGTGTACGCCAACGGCTTACCGAGGCTGATTTGGACATTCTGGCCCGTACCACCAGGGTGGACGTGAACAGGTTGGGCATACCCGTTTTCCTGAGCGTATGCGGCGCAGACGCCCGTCGGGTCATGCCCACCCGCAAACAGATGGGCAAGGGTTCCTCGCCGGAGCAGGCCGAGGCCTCTGCTCTTATGGAATTGATGGAACGCTATGCCTTTTTCAGCTTCTGGCAAGAGCGCCCGCATATGGTGCGCGCCACGTGGAGCGAGGCGGAAGCGCGATTTGGCGATGCCCTGCTGCCGCTGCAAGAAATGCTGCGCTCAGTCAATGAAGAACTGGACGAAGCAAAAGCGCGCAAAGTGCTGGATCTCATCAGCTGGAGTTTCTACCCGGCCACGCGCCTGCCCGATGAAAGCACGGTCTGGCTGCCACTGGACTGGTTCAAGCTGTTGGGCGAGTTCAACGGAACCTCAGCAGGCAATAGCCCCGAAGAATCCCTGCTGCAGGGCCTGAGCGAACTGATTGAGCGCCACGTGTGCTGCCTGGCAGACCGTGAACGCCTCGTTACCCCCAGCATTGATCCTGCCTCCTGCCACGACCCTGTGCTCTGCCAGCTGCTTGAGGCCTTTGCCAGAGAGGGCGTACACATTGTGCTCAAGGATTTTTCTCTGGATATGCCGCTGCCCACAGTTGCTGCCATTGCCTGGGACCCCACCACCATCGGCAAAAGCTCTGAAATCGTATTCACAGCAGGCACGGCAGCGTCTCCGGCCAAGGCTGCCATCCGCGCCGTGACGGAAATTGCCCAGCTTGCGGGAGATTTTTGCACCAACGCCTGCTACGAGGCGTCAGGCCTGTCAAAGTTCAATACTCTTGAAGAAGCGGCATGGCTTTTCGACGGCCCCACTGCCAGCCTGGACAGCCTGCCCACAGTGGAAAACAACGATATCAAGCAGGAGCTTCTTACAGCCCTTGAAGGCCTGCGCCCCTTGACGATGTATGCGGTGGAAACAACCCATCCCCGCCTGGGTATTCCCGCCCACTACAACATTGTGCCGGGCATGGCGTTCAGAGAGCGTGACCTCAATCAAAGCCTGGGCCTCTTTGTGGGCCGCAAGCTGGTGGAAGAAGCCGACGCCCCCACCGCTCTGGAAGGCCTGGAAGTTCTTGAAGAGTGCTACCCCAATGCGCATTTTCTGCCCTTCTTCAAGGGTATGCTGGCCCTGCGTGCCGAAGACTGGAACAGCGCCAGCGCTCTGTTCGCCGCGGCCATACCCCTGCAACCCGGTGCAGACGCCCAGGCTCTTGCAGCCTTTTATCTGGGCTATACAGAGACCCTTCAGGGGCACTGGGCTGAAGCCATCCCCGCGCTGGCAAAGGCTGTTGAACTGTGCCCGGAAATGAAAGAGTACGGAAACCTGCTGGGCGTGGCCCATTTCAAGACAGGAAACTACGCTATGGCTGCTGACGCCTTTGCAGCCGTGCTGCGGGTAGACAAAGGCTCCGCTATGGACCTTGCCAATCTTGGCCTGTGCGAAAAATTCCTGGGCAAAAATGAAGAAGCGCGTCAGCATCTGGCCGCAGCGCTTGAACTTGACCCCAATCTGGATTTCGCCCGACAGCATCTGGCCCAACTGGAAGGATAAACAGCCTTTCCAAATAAAGAATACGGTCTCAGGCCGCATACCTGCCAACAACCAGCGGCGCGGATTTATGCAAATCCGCGCCGCTGTCATTTCATTATATTGAACATTTCAATTTGAGCCTGCACAAAAACTTCTGGCGGCACATAAGACGAAAAACTGAAATAAAAGCGGGCTTACTGAGGGTAAAGTGCATTGCGGAAATTTTTTCAAAAGATTCCCGCAGCATAAAATACCATAATTGAAAGCGCCCTGCCGCCGTGGCCCTGCTGGTTGCCTACAGGCCGTAAAATCCCCATACGTTGCGCGTAAGCACTACGCAGTTTACTGCTGAACCAGGCACGGGCAAAGGGCTGTCGCCCGGAACAATACTGACGCGCACGGGCGTATAAACAGCAGGAGCCGCTGCCCGTTCCGCGGGTTTTGCGCCCTGAGCAACTTGCGGGTTTGCAGGCAACGGCTGCGGCGCAAGAACATCATTCACAGCGCCGCGCAGGCTCAAACCACCCTCCAGTTCTATAAGGCAGGGTTGGCCGGGCTGTATGACATCTGTTCTGTCACCAGAAAAATAGGCCAGCACCCAATAGTTTTCAGTTACTGACGCGCCTTCGGGCAACAGCAGAATCAGGGCTTCGCCACGCTGCGCCGACCGGCCGGGAACTCCCAGAACCCGCAGCACGCGGCTGTCAACGGGAGCGTACAGATTAGCATCCACCTGCACAGGCTGAGATCTTTGGGCATTGGGAGTCACAGGCGCATACCGCTGCTGCGAAGCCATCTGCTTGAAGCGCAGCGTTTCCTGCCGGATGCGGCCAAGTTCCTGCTCCAGAGCAGCGCGCATGCGGCTGGCCTCTTCAAATTCCACCTTGGCCTGTTCCATATGCCTGCGGGCTTGCGCTTCGGCCTGAGTTGCCTCGGCATACCGATTTTTTCCCGCAGATCTTTCGCCCCCCTGACTGTCCAGAGACCGCAGTTGCAACTGTAGCCGTACATGGGTGGACACACGCTCTTGCCGCAACTGCAGTTTCGCGTCTTCTTCATTACGGGCCAGAGCCAGACGGCGCACCATATCCTGCTCCGCATCCTGCGCGGCCTTGAGCCTGGCGGCAGTTTCTTCCATTGTGGGCGGCCCGGCCATGCTGCGCAAGGCAGCGGCTTCGCGCCCGGCCTCGCCAATGCGGGCACTGTAGGCACGGGCGTTCATACGCAACAGGGGTTGCCCACGGAGCACGTGGTCGCCTTCTTTTACATAAAAAACTTCAACGGGAGCAGAAAATTCAGGCGCAACTACATGCACCATAGCGTCCAGCATGGCCCGGTCACTAACAATACGCCCTTGGGCCAGCCACCATAAGACGCCGCCTGCACAAATCAGCAAAAGCCCCCACAAGGGCAAAAGGCGCAACCACAAGGGGCGGGGTCCACCCTTCTTGCGGGCGGGCATTTCTATATACAATGCTTCGGACATGACAGTTCCTTGGCTTGAAGCGTGTCGTATGGTCTTGAAAAAAGTATGCAGATACCGTACCAGATCTCGCGGCGTATTTATGCAAAACAGGCTTTACAAGGCCGGGGCGGGCGCATACAAAGGCTGCATCGCCGCATTTCCCGGCTTCATGTCAAAACTCCGCCAGGAGAACAAATCATCATGTCCATCGCGCGTTTTTGCGCCCTGCTCTGTCTGGGCGGCCTGCTTTTTGGCTGTTCCACACGCCCCGTGGTTGTGGTGGAAAAAGATCAGTTTATCCGCATGGCCAAGGCTATGCCCAAAGAACTTCAAGCCCGCGACCTGCTGGACGACAAGGGCTCCTATGTGGCTCCTATGTCGTTTGCAGGCTACAAAAGCTATGGAGAAGAGCTCTTCAAACGGCTTTCGCCATCGTTTATGGTGGGCGAATCCACGCACGATGTTTATCTGGGCAACACCTTTGCCGCAACCATGCTTCCTGACAGCCGCGTCAAACATTGGGATAACGGGTTTCGCATAAGCCACGCAACCCAGACCGTAACTGTCAATATGGTGGCTATAGCTGACTGGAACAATGACGGACAGGACGAATGGATCGTCTCCTGCATGGTCGAACCGCGCATGGGCGGGCGTTCGCGCACCTACTATCTGCTTGTGCCGCCGCCGCAGAACAGCACTGAAGTTCTCAAGGGCACGATCGCTGCCATCAATGAGTGCTTTGGTTTGTCCTGCACGGTCTTTGTACGCGACAGCAAGATCATTGAGCGCACGGCCTCCAACCCGCTTCTGCCGCCCACCGAGGTACACGACGTGGTTCCCGGCCTGCAGCCCGTCACCGAACCGCCCAACAAGGCATCTTCAAAGGGTGGTCTGGAAGAACGCAGCCTGTAGAGGACTTTCATTATGCGACGCTCTGGCGACTGCATAAGCTGACGCCCGCCGTGGAGGGGCGCACAGAGCCTGCCGGGCCCCATGAGAACATGCGGTCTCAAAGTTGATCTGCCCTAGGCATGTCCTGATCAGCCCTGCCGCAGTTCAGCGATAGAAGATACGAAAAGCCCCGGTCATAATGACCGGGGCTTTTCATGTATCAAAGATTGGCAAAATATACGCGGCAGGTCGCCCATACTTTGGCTGACTTGAGAACACGCTCTCTCAAGGCTTGAGGACGCTACGCCGATAACGGTGTGAACAGTTTTTGTTTACAACAGCTTTTGGAGCAATTTCAAAACGAAATTGCTCTAGTCACATACGCCGTCATGCTCCGCTCCAGCGGGCACGGTGCATGCATCCTGCCTTTTGCCGGTTCCATTGCACTCAAAGCACACGGTATTGTCCTGATTTTTCCCAGTGCCGCAACAGGCGGGGCAAGTGGTGTAATCGTCATTAACTTTTTTCTCAGCCATAGGAGTCCTCCTTTTTCGGCTAACTTGATGCCAAACTACCACACTTGGTCCAAAAGATACAGCCCACCTGACGCCCAAAAGCCGTCAGGTGGGCTGTAGAAATTATAAACCCGAATTTATGCTGGTACAGCCTAGGTGCGGCTGCGCGGCAAAAAGAGGTTAAGCGCCACGCCTGTCACCGCAGCAAGGCCGATGCCGCCCAGTTTGAAACTGCCAATGCTGAACTGCATGCCGCCAACGCCGAAGATTATGATAAGAGCCACAATAATCATATTTCTTGGCTCCATCAAATCTTTGCCAGCGCGCACAAGGGTATTCAGACCAACAACCATGATGGCCCCAAAGAGCAAAATCATGATGCCGCCCATAACTGGCACAGGAATGGACGACAGAAATGCGCCGATTTTTGAAACAAAAGAAAGCAGAATGGCCGTCAGCGCCGCCCATGTCATGACAGCGGGATTGAACACTCGCGTCAGACTTACCGCGCCGATAACTTCTGCATAGGTTGTGCAGGGCGGGCCGCCCACCATACCTGCGGCCATAGTGGCCACGCCGTCGCCGAACATTGTGGTGTGCACGCCGGGATCTTTAAGATAATCCTTGCCCGTTATGGAGCTGATGGCCACAATATCGCCAAAATGTTCAATGGCAGGCGCCAAAGTTATGGGCATGATAAAAAGAATGGGTTCCCAGGCAAACTCGGGGGAGGTAAAGTTGGGAAGACTCATCCACGGAGT
This sequence comes from Desulfovibrio sp., assembly GCF_047607245.1. Classification (GTDB taxonomy): domain Bacteria; phylum Desulfobacterota; class Desulfovibrionia; order Desulfovibrionales; family Desulfovibrionaceae; genus Desulfovibrio. The sequence goes on along the minus strand of NZ_JASGDK010000173.1, from coordinate 3,225 downwards.
TGCGGCCACCTTTGTCCAGTCGCCCAGACCAAAGTAAAGTGCTGCCGCAAACCCGGCCACAATGCCGCACAATATGGGCATGAGGCGCAGAAATCCCTTACCTAGCAGCGACACGAGCACCGTGACCAGCAAGGACGTCATCGAAACCCACAGGGCCGTTTCTTCGGGCACCAGCTGCACCGCGCCGTCGCCGGTTTTGCCCAGAGCCATATTTACGGCAACCGGGGCCAGAATCAGGCCGATAACCATAATGACAGGCCCGGTAACCACTGGCGGCAGCACACGCAGCACCACGTCGATGCCACGCCAGCGAATAAGACCGCTCAGAATAAAATAGACAAAACCCGAACACACCAGACCGCCAAGGGTCTGGGCCATGCCCCAGGTCTGTACCCCGTAGATTATGGGTGCAATAAAGGCAAAAGAAGACGCAAGGAATATGGGCACCTTGCCTCTGGTGCAGATCTGAAACAGCAAAGTGCCTACCCCTGCGGTAAACAGGGCCACGTTGCTGTCCAGCCCAGTAAGAATGGGCACCAGCACCAGCGCGCCAAAGGCCACAAAAAGCATCTGCGCGCCAATCAGGCAATCCCTGAAGCGCAGGTTATAGTCGGTGGGTAAATACTCCCGCCGTGGGCTGGCTGAGCTCATATGCGGCCTCGATGTCTTTACAGGGTGGACAGCAGCGTTACTTGGTGCCGAAAATACGGTCCCCGGCATCACCAAGGCCAGGAATGATATAGCCATCTTCGTTGAGATGATCGTCAATGGCTGCGGTGTATATGTCCACATCAGGGTGAGCCGCCTGTACCTTGGCAAGGCCTTCGGGCGCGCACACCAGATTGAGGCTGCATATGTTACGGCAGCCGTGGCGTTTCAGAAGTTCAATGGTGGCAATAAGCGAACCGCCCGTGGCCAGCATCGGGTCAAGAATAATGGCAAGCCGCTGGTCCATATCACTGGCGAGCTTGACATAGTACTCTACTGGCTGAAGAGTTTCTTCATTGCGGTACAGCCCCACAACGCTGATCTTGGCGCCGGGGATCATGTCCAGCACGCCGTCCATAAGACCAATACCTGCACGCAGGATAGGGACGACAGTTACTTTTTTGCCGGAAATGGCCTCAATCTCCACAGGCCCGGCCCAACCCTGCACAATGTGCTTCTCAGTGCGAAAACCCTTGGTGGCTTCATAAATAAGCAGGCCCGCCACTTCATTGGATACACTGCGGAATTCACTGGTGGAGGTAGACTCCATGCGCAAAATGCCGATCTTGTGGCGAACAAGGGGATGATCTACAACATAAACGGCCATGGGCCCTCCTTATAGTCATTGACTAACATATTGTTTTCATAAGTAATAAATCTTAACAAGGTTATTCTTGAGGCCGTCGTTTGTCAAGCAATATGCACGCCTGCATCAAACATCACTTCTGACCGCGCAGTTCTTCTTGCCTGTAAAGACCGATGGTGAGAAAATAAGAAAAAGTTGATAATCTGGAGGAATCACATGCCAGCCAAAGTATTTTATACAGATACCCATTCCCGCTCGCACGAAGAAAGCAAGCTCGCCAAGGTAGCCCGTCTGTGCGACGCCCTTAACTTCAAAAAATTTATCAAAAAAAATGAGCTGACGGCCGTAAAGCTGCACTTTGGCGAATACGGCAATGACACGCACCTGAACCCCACGCTGGTACGTCAGGTGGTGGACAAAATCTCCGCTGCTGGCGGCAAGGCTTTTCTTACAGACACCACAACGCTTTACTCCGGCAGCAGGCATAATGCCGTTGACCATCTGCAAACCGCCTACCGGCACGGATTTTCGCCTTCCGTAGTGGCAGCCCCTGTCGTTATTGCCGACGGACTGTTTGGCGAAAACGACGTGCCCGTGCGCGTCAACTGCAAACACTTCAAAGACGTGCATATCGCAACTGAAATCAGCAAGGCCCCAGCCCTGGTGGTGTTAAGCCATTTCAAGGGACATCAGATGGCCGGGTTCGGCGGCGCGATCAAAAACCTTGCAATGGGCGGAGCTTCAGTACGCGGTAAAAAAGAACAGCACGCTACCCACGTGAGCGTGAACGAAGACACCTGTATTGGCTGCGGCAAGTGCGTGCGCTCCTGCCCGCAGGACGCCCTGAGCATGCACAAAAAGAAAAGTAAGGTGGACATTTCGCGCTGTGTGGGCTGTTTTGAATGTATGACCGTCTGCCCTGTCGCCGCCATCGACATTGAATGGGAAGCGGAAATGGAACCCTTTATGGAGCGCATGACCGAATACGCCTACGGCGTCGTCAAGGGCAGAAAAAAGCGCATCTGCTACATCAACTTTGTTATCAACGTCACGCCCGACTGCGACTGCGTGGGCTGGAGCGACATGCCTATGGTTCCCGACGTGGGCATACTGGCCTCCACAGATCCCGTCGCCCTGGACCAGGCCTGCTTTGACCTTGTAAACAAAGCGCCCAGCCTGTCTGGCGAAAAGAAAGAAAAGGGCGAAAAGCAGGACAAGGCTGAAAAACTGGACAAATTCACGGCTCGCTGGCCCAACACGCGCGGTCCGGTGCAGCTCCAGTATGGTGAAGAAATTGGCCTCGGCAGCCGCAAGTACGAGCTTGTAAAGGTTTAACGCCGTACAGAGACGCTGCACACCATCTTGCTGACGGGCCGGAATCTTCTTTACTACAGAAGTATTCCGGCCCGTTGTCATTACAGGCGACAAATGTTCTGCAAATTTCCGGCGTAAATACAGCTTCCTTTTTAATAAAATGACAGCCACATGAGGAGGCCACAAGGCATGAAGAATACGACCAGCAAGCAAAAAACACAGCAGGAATACTGGAACGCCCGAGCGCGCACATTTCCACGGTTTGAAGAAGGCGATCAAACCTATGAGGCTGGCATGCTGCAACGAATCAAGGACGCGGGAGTGGATTTCAGCGGCAAAAGCGTTCTGGATGTGGGCAGCGGCAGCGGCATGTATACGTTGCGGCTGGCGCGCATGGCCCAAAGCGTCACGGCCCTGGACGTTTCAGACGAAATGTTGCGCCTGCTGCAAGATGACGCAACAACTATGGGTATCACCAACATCACTACTGTCCATTCCGGCTGGGACGATTTTGATGCAAGCCAACGCTTTGACATCGTTTTCGCTTCAATGACTCCAGCCATTGATAGCGATGAAAGCCGTGAAAAACTTATGCGCGCCGCTTCCGGCTGGGTTGT
>NZ_JASGDK010000172.1:0-12789 GCF_047607245.1 Desulfovibrio sp. | reverse complement strand
GGAAAAGCTTCCCATTTCTGCCTCAGTGGTGGGCATATATCCTTTGTTTCTTTCAGCGATTCTTTACCTGTCCCCAGCAGCATAAAAAAATGGCCATCGTCTGAATTCTCATAGCCCCATTCATCTGTCAGGCCGTAGGGTTCACCAAGACCAAGGCCGTTTTCACGGGCCAGTAGCCATTGCGGCACAGTAGGCAAGGCCCTGTTATAATAATGAGCGTACGCTTCAGCCCCCTTGGGGCTGACCCGCACAGCGGGGCGCTGTGCCATTTCTGGCGAAGAGAGCGTAAAAACACCGTCACGAAACAGAATAGGTTCATAGCCTTCGCGGATTTCTCCAAGAAGCATGTAAATGCCTTCGGGAGACTGCACGACGCTGTTCTGCACCGTGAGCGTGTCGCGCACGGAGTTAAGAAAATTTACAAAGCGTTCATTGGTCACGGGCCCTTCTTCAATATAAAAATCCTTGGCATCAGCCTGCTGCTGTCCGGCAATCGAAGATACCCAGGATGCGCCACCCCCGGCCGCCAGACGCATGACGGCCCCGTCAGATTCAGCAAGCCGTTGCGACTTGGGGTGGTTACTGCCGCTTGAATTATCAGCGGGCCGTGCAGGAGGAATCCTCTGGTCTTCAGGAGTAAGGCGAGTCGATCGGTCTGTTTGAGTCTCCTGAACGGCCTGCGCGACCTGAGCCGGAGCTTCCGTAGCTGGCTCGGGGGGCTGATTCAACAGATGGTGTAAGAGCAGGGCCATCCCCCCCATAGCGACAATCCCCAAGGCTGCATAGAGTGCACGCAGCCCTTTTTTGAGATTACGCTTTCCCTCCGCCTCAAACCCTTCTTCACTATAGCCGACAAGCGTGTCCAAATCCTGGTACAGGGTTATAGCATCAAGCGTTCTTTCCTGAACTTCTTCTGCGGTAGCGCTTTGGATGATGCTGTTGAGCGTTTGAAAAAAGTCCTTGTCCTCAGCAGGGCAAAGGCTCAAATCAAGTTTTGCCTGTTTGAAGGCCATCCGGTTTTTGTTGGCGACCTTGCCGTGCACAAGCTCCAAAAGAATTTTGCCAAGAGCGTAAATATCGGCCCGGGCATTCACAGATGCTCCGTCTTCAAACTGCTCTTTGGGCATATAAAAAATTGTGCCCAATACATGAAAAGTCTGGGTCATGCGAGATTGATTCTGAGCCCTGGCCAAACCAAAATCGGCTATCTTGGGGGTGGAACCATCAAGCATGATATTTTCTGGTTTGATATCACGGTGAATGACCCCGGAATCATGAACCGCAATTAACCCTTGCAGAACAGGCATAAAGTACTGTTTGAGCCAACTTGCGACTGCAGGCCTGTCCATGCCATACCCTTGTTCAGGCATTGTGCCGCGAAGCGTAGGACCGGGAATATACTCCATAACAATATATTCCAGATCTCCGCCATCAACAAAACATCTATCAAAATCAATCACCTGAAGAACATTAGGATGGCGAATACTCGCCATAACGCGTACTTCGCGACGAAAACGTTCACGCTCGGCTTCAAGTTCGCTTATATCATCTTTAAGGGAGTCTAAAAAACTGGAGGAAACAACCTTCAGCGCCACACTCCGATGGAGACTTTTCTGATGAGCGCGGTAAACGTCGCCCTTGCCGCCGGAGGCGATATGCTCAAGAATTTCCCATTTATCGTTGAGAATAAGGCCAGGCTTGAGAAGAGGTTTCAGGACGAGAATTTCACGGTTAACGGATGAACCGCAGTCTGAGCTAGTAGTGTTTATGCTTTTGCCAGGGGGTAAAGTGCTCGGCATGTCTGTCCTGTCCACCCTTGAAGTTGTATTTATGGATCCAGCAATGGCAACCGTATTGCCATATCTACGGTGAGCAAAAATAATGCCACTGAATAAGCGGCACTATCGTTGAAAAAATTCGAGATAGAGTTTCGTCAAGACGCAATAGTAAAACATGCTTTATAGTTGGCTGCGCACTTTCGGCTGACTACCTGTTCGAGTATTCATCAGTCGAGTTTTTTTATTACTATACCAACCTGAGTAATTTTTACTCGGATCGGTGGGGTGATTGTGCAATTTTCACGCGATGCAGCAACCTGCGAATCTGCAATTAGGGCAATTAATGATCCCTGCAAGCGCAAGGAAAATGATCTAGGCTCGCAGCAAATACGATTAGTAACTTAGTGGGGCACCCGCTTTGGAACTTGCTAAACGTCAGCCAGTTAAACGTTGTGTGGTCATCTCTGACTGTCATTCTTCCGCCTGTTTTGGGCTGCCTGCGAGTGCCAGTTACAAATAAAAATTCATTTTAAATTAAGCGCGCATCGCTGAACTTGCCGTTAGCGTCTCCAGTACACCCCTCAATCGGCAGTGCATCTATTTTGAGACAGTATGGCTTATATCAACGTGATGCACTGTTTTTTTAATAAAAATTTGCTTAAAATATATTTTTCAGAACTAGAATATCGAATTTAGAGCCTGTGCGTCTGCAAGTTCTTCAGCCAAGCCTTTCTTCATTAGGGCCAAGCCAGTTTTTCATCAGAACCGTCCCCTGTCAGTATGAGCAAGGCGAGAAAAGACGGTCCTGTATAAAATGTTACTGGATAGCAGCCCGCTTGGGACAGGCACTGACCGATAGCCTTGATGCGGCCATCATCCGGGTGAAGGCAATATGAGGAGCGGTGCAGGCTATTCTGGTCGGATTTTCCGGTGGTGACGGTGCGGCAGCTCTGCTGGCGACCAAACGACAGGATGTGCCCTTTCTGGGCACCATTACGGGCAATCTTGATACTGAAGGCTAGACGCAGTTGCAGGGCGTCAGCCCTCTTGCTGAGCTTCCTAAACCCCATGGCGGTGGGGGCATCGTTGAGGTGCCTGTCTTAACGGCATTTGAACTGTCACGAACGGTTATGCCGCCGGAAATCACCGCGAAGTTTTGCTGAGCAACGGGCCAGCCCCAATGCTGCGAATGGTGAATGATGTTGGGCATGTTGGTTCGTGGCAGGCGTACTGGGGCTATGAGGTCAATTCGAAAAATGAATATGGTGGATGAGACTGATGGGGCCGGGCTTGGCAGTACCGCTTGAACTCACAGTAGCCTTAGTTTTTTGCGAAGATAGGCCATGGCGACGCCCCTTGCTGTAGCCGATTTTGGAACCAGCCCTGACTCGCTCCCCTGGGCCTTTTTGCAGGGCGTCCTCATTGCTGAGAGTTTTTACGGAAATTAGCCCTCCTGTGATCCGTGCCAACTTTGCTCTGGACACCACAGGGGGTAGTTCTTTTTCGACAGATCTGAAAAGGTCTTCCGAGCCGATGCCTCCAGATCCTGGCCCGCGAATTGCCAGGAGCACTCTAAATGTTATTAGCTTTTCGTTTTTTTTGAATTCCTGATTCTTACACGGCGTGATTACGCTGAATAACTCTTTTGGCCGGAGAAAGAGGCAGGCGCGCGTTCTGATGCAGTGTGAAGGGCTTGGGGATGGCCCCGCATTCTTCAAGGGCATCCCGGACACTCTGAAAGCCGGTGTCAGGCGCCGCGCAGACTGAAAATTCAAGCGTAAAATCATCACGCAGGGCCACTGCGTAATCCAGGATTTCCGGCAGAGCGAACAAAATTTCATCCAGCATATGAATGGACAATCTGTCACCACCGGAAAAATGCAGATCATTGTCAAAGCGTCCGGCAATGCGATCAAGCCGAGGCAGGTCGCAACCGCAGGGGCACGCCGCGCTCAGAAGGCGTCCCCGGTCACCCGTACGATACCGTATGAGCGGCATATTGCTGGATTGAAAGCCAAAAGTTGTTCGCGGATTGCCCATTCGTACATGCTGGAAATAGCTTCAACAATAACGTTGACTGTTTTAATTGACAAAGTTGTGCTGTAGGGCATCGCAAGGATCTCTGCAATGCTTTTACCGCGATACTTGGGACTTTTCTTTCTGGAAGGAGGCAGTTTGCGTAATGTATCACGCAACTCGCGCATATCCTCACGCGTAACAGTTACTGCCGCCTTGTCCCAAGAAGGTCAACTAGATTTTCCAAACGGTTTGTATGGTCTTTTAAGGAGTGTTCCTTCCATGCTCCGTCAGCCAATCGTGTGGTGGTGTAGCGCTGCATCAGTTCGCTAATGAGGAGGGCAGGTTGCTGCGGATGTTTGTCTGAAGGCGGGGCAGTAATAGCGTTAGGTTCCACACGAGGGTAGGGGGTGCTTTCTGCGTTGTAGTACGCCTGTTCTGGCCCATAGTCGCCATTAATGCGTGCAGCCTGAATTTTTTTGAAAGCAACCTGCATGGACATATAGGCTTTGGCTATGCCGAGGGCGTTATCATGCCAAATTTCTTGAGGATCAAACACATTCTCAGCCAGGAGTTCCATGATGCTGAGAGGAAGCCATGTGGCAATATCAGCATGGTTCAGGTCGCTTTGACGTACTGCCGCAGCCTCCATAAACGCGCCATCAAGGCCAAGATTTTCCATTGAGCCGTCTGGATGCGTAATGCTCATAGATATACGTCCATCAGGTTGAGCATCGCAATCAAGCAGATAGCGCATGTAGCCGTTAAGACGTCTGCGGGCTTCGTCGCGTGTAACCGGGCATTTATCTGGCGCGCCAAGAATTTCGTCCAATCGCTGTTGCAAAAGCGCGCGTAATTCTTCTACTGAAGGCAAGGGAATGGCCTCCGTGATTTTGAGCAAATAAACGTGCAGGATTCGTGCGATCCGTAGTGCCTGAGCTCGATAGCCACGCAGGCTGATACGAATTTCAGAATGGTACATGCGTTGCCGCAATGGTTCTGGAAATCTGTAGCGATAGTAAAAGATTCCCTGTTTGAGGCAAAGGAAAGTGGGAGTTTTCCCTTGGCAGGTAGCGTTAGGGGAAGCAATCTGCGCCATAAATCGACTCGCTTGTGGCCCCGTTTGTGACCCTTTTGGGGATGGGGCGTATTTGGGGAGTCAAAAGGCCGGAAAGGCGCATTTCAAGCTAAGGAAAAACAAAAAAGGATTACAACTAGCTAGCTGTAATCCTTGATGTTTTTGTGGTGCCGAGGGCGGGACTCGACAGCGGAGCGAAAAGGACTCGAACCAACTGGCTGTATTGCTTGATAAGTTAAAAGAGTAGGGTAGTTATGGTGCCCCAGTGAGTGGCACACTCACACGCTGTGCCGCATACTCTTTTTTAGTCTATCTCTCCCTCCTCAGCAAGGGGCCTACACGCCCCTCTCACACTGAGCATTCGCCATTTATAGTCATGTCGAACACTATCCCGACAAGCGCTTTGCTATGCGCGGCGGCCTAACCTGTGTCCCGCATTCCATTTTTTGCAACAATGGCCTGCATAAATTGTTGACACACTGGAGGTAACAAATGAAGCTGTAGCTATTGAGATTTTTAATGGCGGCAGGTTGCTGCCTATCCCTATGGAGAGTTTATGCGCCAATTTACCCCGCGTTACCCAAAGGCATTCGGCCATCAAGCTTGGAGCCTGCATGGCTCTGTTGAAGATGCACTTATACAAGACTTGTTTTGGCGTAAAACTCAAATAAATCAAAATATTGTAATAAATATAGTAAAGATTATCGACAAAAATGCAAAACGAGATAACAGTGATATTTTCCTGTCCGATAATACTGCTATTTCCTTATATCCAGAAAGTTGCGGCGCATATACTACTGAAATGAAACGTCGAGTTGATCGGCTACAAGGAATTGGCAACGACAATAGGCAACCCATCTTAGATGCCGAAAAATGCCCTGCATCGGGTGGATATTACCTTGGCCCACTTTTTCAATGTAAAAAGGGATGGCTTCTCGAAAACGTCTGCTCTAACATCTTCCAGAGTGTGGATATACCTCTTACCCCAAAAGATCGTTACCTATTCAACCAGAAGGCCTCCCATTACTCCGTCCTGATGAAGGACAAAGACAAACAAAATGCGCACCAAGCCATACAAAATTCTTTCTTGATCGATTTTGGCTTTAAACGCTACAAAGTATATTGGTACTCTACCGAGGATGGAAGCACAGCATTTGGTATTGTGTATTTCTATAATGAATCAGGAAAGACTACCAAACTTCCGATATCTGCTTGGGAACCTGTTGAAAAATTTGATGGCAATGTTGTTTTTGACCTGCTTCATCCTAACAGCAACTGCCCCCTTTATGGTCTGCAGAACATCGCGGATTTGAGAAGTAGATCAAAATATGTCCTCATATGCGCAAATGAGGACATATGTGAAACTATCGAGAATGATCACGCATGGATCCCGAAAACGCTGCCAGTAACGACATACAGTGCTCTTGAATTAAGCGATTGGGCATCCTTGGGGTCAATGACGCCCATTATTTTCCCGGAAAATACTGTTGATGGGTGCCATGAGGCTTATAAGCTATTCTTGACGTTGCAGGCGCAGGGGTTGTCCCCCATTTTTTTGAAACGGCAAGCTAAAAAACTAACAAATCAGATTCAACATATTGTTAACCTTGCCCAAGATATTTCTCCTTTGGCGTTCCCGGATGGTGAATGCAGCCTTACTGAATTCGCAGAGCACTGCCGCCGTGAATTTGGTGTGGAGCCTCCGCAGGGGATTTTACCCCAAGGGCAACCTTTGCTGGAATTGCCTGGTGGTAAAAGCGATCCAGAGCCACTCCTGGAAAGGCTGCTTTCTTTGGGTGATCAGATGACATTAATTGCGCGGCGTGGCGAAGGAAAAAGTCTGTTTGCTCTATTGTTGGCCTTGTCCTTCGCCAATGGACATAAGGCGCTTAACGGACGTGTATGCCCTTCGCGTAAATACCGTGTGCTGCTGCTCGATGGTGAAATGCCCCCGAACAGGCTGAAAAAACGTGCTTGCTCAATTACCAAAGGACTTGGTTTGCCTGAGGATGCCGCAAATGAAATTATAGTCCGTTCATCAGTGCAAGAAAAAAAAGAGATACGGTTAGATACGGATGAGGGTTGGGAAGACCTGCTGCCCGACCTTGAAAAGGCAAACATTATTATTATCGACAGTTTATTCAAATTTTTCCCTTCGTGTATGTCAAGCGAAATTTCCAGCGCCACAGCACTCAATAATTTCTATGATTGGTGCAGAAAGCACGGAAAAACTGCAATAGTGGTCGATCATCAAGGCAAGAAAGGGGATACAGCATTCGGGACTATGGGAAAAGAAATGACTGTAGACGCCGTCCTGCAACTGAAAAGAAATAAGGATGCGATTGAGGCCACAGTAACAAAAAATCGCAACTTTGAATCCAGCACAAATTGCTGGGTTAAATACAGCATCAAAAACGAATCCGGCGGCATGACCTTCCAGCCCATTGACCAAGCTGCACTAGCTCTGTCTGCGGCAGTACTTCCGGCTGGAAAGGACGAAAGCATTGAAAATTCGAGTAAGAGAGCATCCGCCCGCAATAAGCCGGATATTGATCAGGCCATCCTTGATTATGTCAAGAAACATCCTGGTCAGTCACAAGGCGAAGTATGCGATGCTATTGTGGCTACAGGCATATGTAAGAGGGCAGCCGCTCACAATCATTACAAAGGGCTAAGGATTCAAAGCAAGATTACTGCTCCCGAGGAAGCTGACACCAGCCAAGCAGCAGAATAGTGAAACCCGTTAAAAGGTGCCTCCGGCTACGTATAGGCTCTCCTTGGGGTGAGGTCATGAGCATGTAGACATACACTGGAGACTCCATCCATGCTCCAAGGCATCTTCCTTGTACCCTGCGCGATATTCTTTCCCTCTCCTTTGATTGGGTAGGTTGGCATCTTCACGATCCATCTATATGCCTACAGATCCCCCTAAGGGGGGATCTGTAGGCATATAGATGGATCAGAAGAATCTACCAACCTGCCGTTCAAAGAAGGATATTTGATATTTTATAACGAAAAATGTGTTAGATTCTTTAAATTCCGCACAGCTCGCACACCACGCACAGCACAAAAACACACATCTGCAAAAACAAAATTAAAAAATACATTTCTGCTGATTAGTATATGTGTAATAGCCCGATGCAGACCATTTTGGCACTGAACGACTATCGCACGCATACTTATCAGGAATTGTCATGGAAAGCTTGAATGGATCGCCGACAGAGCAGAAGGAAGAGCGGATAGTCTACGCGGGTCATGCCGATCAGGAACACGCAGATTTTGCGGAAATGCCTCGACAATGGAGAGAATACTCTGCTTCAAAAGAAGGCATTAAAGAAGCTGTACGTGATGGTTATACCGCCATTTCCATTTACGAATTCAGCGGGCCTGTAGAAAAGGGCAAACCTCAGCCTATGCGCTATGGTGACATGGTGCTGGACTTCGATGCCAAGAAAGAACTGCTTGATAATGATGAAAATTCTCTGGGCAAGGTGGGTGATATTGATAAGGCACTTAAAGCTGTTCGTATTTTCAGCAGGCTGCTTAACAATAAATATGGCATAAACCCCAGCCATCTGCACTATTACGCCAGTGGCGGCAAAGGCTTTCATGTTGTTATCCCCCGTGAGCTTATCGGTTCAAAATCGGGAGATATTGAGTTGCCCGCTATTTATCGGCATATGCTGAGCCAAACTCTCAACATGTTCACAACTAAGAATCTCTGGGATGGCACAGTCCTTAATGCACTCAAAGAAAGCCGCAAACTGACCCCTGAAGACCTTTGCATCGACCCAAACGGTTTCAAGGGTGGCAAAGGCCAACTCATACGCCTGCCGCATATCCAGCGGGCCGATGGCAACTACAAGGTACCGGTCACGCACGATGAAATCATGCGTAACGACACTACGTTCTTTGAAAAAATCGTAGAATCAGATCGGCATATTAATTGTGAAGGAAATCGAGCTGATCTCGTGTGTGCTCCCATGCTGGAAGAAGCCTATTTGCAAGCCAAAAGGTTTGTTTGTCTTACTGCTGACAGGCGTAACGCCGGCAGCCAGGTTGCAAGCCTTGAAACAGAATGCGAATTTGTGACCTTCTGTGCCCAGCATGCGAATGAAATCTCAGAGCCGCAGTGGTTCGCGCTTGCCAGAATATTTGCTCATTGTGGGGCATTGGGGCAGAGAATGTTCCACCTGTACAGTCAATTTGATCCTCTGCGGTATCATGAAGCAGAGGCCCAGAAAAAACTGAATAACGCCAGAAGTTACTCACCAATCACCTGCAAAGAGATTCGCAAGGATTTCCCCTGTTCAGGCGACTGCCGGGTAAAATGCCCTATGGATCTTTATCGACGGAAGCTCGTTGAGTCCTCCGGAGTTGATGCCTTTGCCGTATTGCCAGAAGGGCTTGTATTTTATCCAGATGCCAGTGATAAAACCGTTTATGAAAAAGTTTCTTCACCAGTTGAAGTAAAGGCCTCTGCCCGTGACGCCGAAAACTGCAGTTGGTCAAAAATCATTGAAGTGCGCGACCCTGACGGCATACTTCATCAGTGCCTCGTGCCCTTCACATCCTTAAACGGTTCAGGCGAAGAAGCTCTTGCGCTCTTGTCGGAAGCTGGTTTGCTACTGGAACCTGGCAGGCCGCCCCGTCAGCGTCTCCTGCAATACCTTAACAAGGCAATCCCAAAGCAACGGGCTTTGATCGTTGAAAAAAATGGTTGGATTGCAAAGGCCAACAAATTCGTACCGTTTGATTTGGGGAGTCAGGACGGCCAGAGCGAGTACCTGTGCTCCCGCTTTCCATTGGCGTCCAAGCTGTTTGAGTTAAAGGGCACACTTGAAGAGTGGAAAAGCCATATAGGACTATATTGCAAAGGCAATCCACTTTTGCAGCTGACCATCATTGCAGCCCTTTCTGGCCCCCTGTTGACGTTTATGAGGCATTCGGGCTTTGGCATCCATTATTTCGGCTATTCTTCCAGTGGCAAGACTACGAACCTTTATATTGCGGGTTCTGTCACTGGTGGAGAACTGAAATCATGGCGGACAACAGACAATGGCCTTGAAGGCATCGCTGAGCAACATAACGACAACTGTCTGTTGCTTGATGAAATCAACCAATGTGACCCTGATGTCGTGGCCCAGGCAGCCTATATGCTTGCCAATGGCCAGGGGAAATCACGCTCCTCAAAGACCGGTGTCAGTCGTCGCGTGCCGACGTGGTATTTGATTTTTCTGTCTTCAGGCGAAGTGTCTATATCTGATCGTGCTGACCAGGGGTATCGAAACAAAGCCATGGCCGGGCATGAGGTGCGTGTCATCAGCATCCTTGCAGACGGCGGCACAGATCACGGTATATTCACGATTGTGCCTGACGGCATGTCTGCCGGAGAATTTTCCGACATGCTGGTGCAAAACAGTAAGGAATATCGCGGTGCCCCATTACTGGCTATGATTCAACACATCAAAGATGACAAGGACGGGATTTGTGACGCGACCAATGGACACATGGACAAGTTCCTTGACGGACTTGACCGCATCACCTTGTCATCACAATCCAAGCGGGTAGCCGATCATTTTGCCTTCCTGGCGGGTGTAGGTGAAATTGCCATACGTCTAGATATACTGCCATGGTCGGCTGGAGAAGCAAAGGCCGCTATGAAGCATTGCTTTGACTGGTGGCTCCGGGACAGAAATGGTGCGGTAGACTTTGAGATTGAAAAAGCAACAAATAGGCTCCTGTCTCAGGCCCGCGCTGAGTTTTACGGGCAAGTTGGCGATACCTACCCAGTCAAGAGGCTCACTACTGATAACCAAGACTGTTTTTTTATCCCCCGTTCATACACAGTAGCCGAGATCTGCAAAGATTTTCAGTACAAGGCTCTTGTCGCCAATCTGAAAGAGAAAGGGCTGCTGATTCTGACCAAGGACGGTGAAGTCCGAGAACAGTTCTGGCAAGGTAGCAACGACAATCGGCCCAGGGGGTTCGCCATTATTAAGGGCAAGCTGTATGACGAGTCTGTGCCTGACACCATGGATAATCTTCAGCCAACAGGAGGAAAATATTCAATTGAGTATCAGACCCTTGAAGATAATGATTTTTGAAACTGAGAAAATGTAGTGTGCGTGGTGTGCGAGTGTGCGGAAATTCTGATGCTGAGGGCAGTAGGAAAACCAAATTTCTACTGCCCTTCTCTATATAGTATGCCCACCACCACACAATTTAACCCGATGAGGTAACCACATGCGGTCACATCGCACGCACATCACCAATCTCTATGGCACAGATCGATTTTTCGATGCTTTGGAAAAAGAACTCCCACCAGTCTTCACGCGGGATGTTGCTTCCAAATGCATGGGGGGCCTTCTGGCCCCCAAAACCGTGTCCAATGCTGATGCCATGGGGACGGGACCATCAGTAAGGGTAAGAATTGGGAAAAAGGTTGCTTATGAGCGCACAAGTTTTATGCACTGGATCAAGCAAAAATTGAGCGTGTAGAGTCTCATTATGTGACCTCATTGCTCCCCAGCCTTTTTGTTCCACAAGGGCATTGGTTCAGAGGAGTTTTTCAAGTCCAGGTGGCCTTACCCCAGGTGGTTTTCAGAGCAGAACTGGCACGGATTACCAATGGCCTTATTTCCGCAAAGACATTCAGTAATGAAGACGACTTACAAAAAGTCCCGAAGGAGCGCGTCAGGGCTGACTCCAAAGTTGTCTACAGCAAAGCATCAACAATGGCCTATCTACGTAAGAAGTTAAAGCCATTGTAAATGCTCGCCCCCCCCGCGACATGGCCTTCAGCTATGAAACCGGAGACTTGCTGCGCCGTGACGACCTGTGCACCCTGTGCATTGACGCCCCCTTTGAAGGGTGGGAACATAAGGTTGGCCTTATCCCCAACGTGCTCACAGAACTGAACCCCGACCCCAAAAACTGCGTGGACGTGCTTTGCGGGGCCGCCCATCATGATCAAGTTTACTGTGCAGGCTCTGGGAGAACTGAACTTTGCTCTCGAGAACATCGTCACCACCTTTGAAAAGCGCATGAAGTGTGGCATCGGCATCTGTGGCCGCTGCCACATCGACGGGCGCTATGCCTGTGTGGACGGCCCGGTGTTCACCTGGAAGGAACTTCAGGAACTGCCGCCGGAAATGTAAGACTGTCCTGAATGTTTGATGAAATAAAAGGCCCCCTCGGTTATGCCGAGAGGGCCTCAGATGTATTCTAGTTGGCGTTTTTGCAAATTGATATTTGTATTTTTGTTACTTACGCCCCGTATACAGGCTACGCGGGCACGATAGACTTAGTTGGTCGTCAAGTTTGTCAGACTCAAGCTGATGCTTAATATCGTCCTGAATCTTAGCCTTGTTCTTTCCAATTGTACCAACATAATACCCATGACACCAAAATTCTCAATTGCGCTATTTGAATTTTAAACCGCCAAACTGTTCATAGGTTGTCAAGCTAATTTTATACTTTAACTATCCAATGAAATTATACAATATAATTTGGGGAGAAATTTCGAGCAACATATGAATATGGTCAGGGTAGCATCCTGTTTCGACTATTTTCATGTTTTTCCATTCACACAGCTTTCGCAAAATTTCACCAATGGTTTTTTTCCCGTAGAACATCTGATGACGCTACGCGCGCGCCGTCCTCAGCAAGGGCAGAGGGCTGAAGGGGCTTTCTCTGGCGGGTGTGGTGAGTTAATTTCAGAGTTTTACCTGACCTCACATGATGCCAGTCAGCTTACTGATAGGCTCTGGTGATGGTGATAAATGCTCCGGGCAACGCGTAGGGAAGGTTAACAGGTCTGTGTACTCGTTAGAAGGGCATACGCACCTGTTCCAACCATGCCCGTTATTTCATGGCGCGTATGGCAAACATGGGTACCGGGTTGTAAGTCTCGTC
>NZ_JASGDK010000171.1:0-3865 GCF_047607245.1 Desulfovibrio sp. | reverse complement strand
TCTGGTTCCCGTCACTATCAGTATGGATTCCGTCCATTCTCTTCGTATTGCTGATTATGGCCCTTAACCTCGTTTCGGTGAACCTGTTCGGCGAAATGGAGTTCTGGTTTGCCTCCATCAAAATTGTGGCCATTATGGCTATCATTCTTGCTGGGGTCGTAATGGTGATCACAGGCTTTACCTCACCGGTATCAGGGCATGCAGCTGCTGTGTCCAACCTGTGGGAGTATGGAGGATGGTTCCCCAAGGGGGCCTTCGGCTTCTTTGCGGGCTTTCAGATAGCAATGTTTGCATTCGTGGGCATTGAGCTTATCGGCACCACAGCCGCAGAAGCCAAAGACCCTGAAGTGAACCTGCCCAAGGCGATCAACACGATTCCTTTCCGTATCGTTTTCTTTTACGTGTTCGCTCTTGTGGCTATCATGTGCATTACGCCGTGGACTGAAATCAACCCGGAAACAAGCCCCTTCGTACACACGTTTGTGGCCGTGGGCATTCCGGCTGCGGCCAGTATTGTTAACTTTGTCGTACTGACTTCAGCGGCTTCTTCCGCCAACAGCGGCATCTACTCCACAAGCCGCATGCTGTACGGTCTTTCACTGGTGGGCGTTGCCCCCAAAGCCTTTGGCCGGCTCTCTTCACACCGGGTGCCCGCCAACGGTCTGCTGTTCTCTTGCCTCTGCCTGCTGCTTGGCGCATCCATGCTCATTATCATGCCCACCATTATGGCGGCCTTCACCGTCATGACGACCATTTCATCGGTCTGCTTCATCTTCGTGTGGTCCATGATACTGTATTCATACGTGGTTTACCGCAAGCGTCACCCAGAGCGTCATGAAACTTCAAAGTTCAAGCTGCCCGGCGGCATTTTGTCCTGCTGGCTTTGCTGGATATTCTTTGCGGTAGTGCTTGTTCTGCTGACATTCGAGGCAGACACGCGCATGGCTATGTTCACTACCCCCATATGGTTCGTGATTCTTGGCATTGGCTACTACCTGAGCCACAAGAATCATGTGGCCAAGCGCTAACGCTTGTAAACTTTTTAACAGTTGATCTGCTCCAGACGCGCAAAAGCGGTTTCTTCAAATCTATAACAAAAAAAGCCCGGCAAAGCCGGGCTTTTTTTGTTTGCCGCATGGCACAATTTTATAGCGGATCAGACACAATACTGAACGTCGTATCCGCATCGTCCTGCGTTACTATATAGCGCAAACGCTCTTCAATATTGTTGTGGGCATCAAAGGTAAGCACCACAGGCTCTCTCTGGCTGATGTCCTGAGGCCCGGCCACATATTCAAACGCGCCGATAATGACCTCGTCGCCGATCTGGCAGGTGCGGGCCGCCGCACCGTTAAGTATGCAACAGCGTGACCCGGCCTCGCCGTAGATGACATAGGTAGAAATGCGCTGCCCGCTATTTTTATTCCATATGTACACGAATTCCAGCGGCATAATGCCCGCCAGTTTGCATACTTCTGGGTCAAGGGTGATGGAGCCGTGATAATCAAGCGCACATTGGGTCACCCGAATACCGTGCAATTTGGCGCGTAGAATCTTCAACATGTTTTATCTCTCCCGTTCAACAGGCGCAGCCTAAACCCAATTGCCGCTCAGGAGGGCTCATCCCTGTGCCGATGACAAGCAGCAATCCTGCCATTCGCCGAATGTTGGCACTCAAATTTGCCCCAATAAAAAAGGCCGCGCAAGCGGCCTGAAAATTACGGACTTCATCCCGAAAGATCAATACGCCTTGATGTATTCATCCAGATTTTCTGCCGAACAGTTACGGCTGACCCAAAAAGCGGATGCCCACACCATAAGGGCCGTCGCCTGTGTATCATCCAGGCTTTTGATCTTTGATTCAAGGCTGGATTTGCTGGCTCCGTGGCGCAAATGTATGCCGCCCACATCGCAGGCGTCAGAAACACGCAGCATGAGGTAGGACAGCCGTGTGTGGTCGGGCATGAGCTTCATGTCCTTATGCGCTTCAACAATCGTCTTCAGTTCCGGACCGCTGAACATATGCTTTATGCTTGTAATAGCGCGAAAAAACGTATCTACAGCCCAAGGCAGGATAAACTCCGCACCAGCGCTTTTGGTGCGAAAATAATCCTTGAGCCAACGTTCCTGATCTTCATTAATTCGTGCTGCGACCTGCGGCATGATGCCCCCGGAAAAATAACTGTGCTGTTGCATTGCGCCCGGTTCATACGGTTGCCGGACATCGTGTTACGCCATCTTCTATAATGCGCTACACTAGTTAAAGCAAACTTTCAAGATAAAATCTAGACTTATTTTTAAAAACATTTTCAAAGAGTTCGGTATTTTTCTTCTCCAAACAGTATCATTTATTCTATTTCACACAGCCGCATGCAGGCTTGCGTATCCGCTCGCACTGGCGTAAATGCAGCCTGTGTACATCTTCCGCAAGGACATAGCATGACATCCCCCCCGGTTAAAATGCCCGCCTCCATAAAGGCTGGGCCGCCCCCGGCAGCACCACCCGACGCAACGTTTGCCACAAGCGATACCACGCCGTCTTCCAGCGCGGTGCGGCATGCGCTGGCCCGTGCCCATATTGCCACACTGCTCTTTGGCGTATCCGGCCTTTTTGGCAAATTGTGCCAATGTTCTGCATCGGTACTGGTGTGTGGCAGAGCTGGTTTTGCGGTGGTGGCCCTTGCTCTGCTGGGTCTGCAAAAAGGGCAGGCTCCGTGGCGTGGACTGAAAACCAACGATATGGTCGGCCTTGTGCTGACAGGGGTTTTGCTTGCCGCCCACTATGTGACATTTTTTATGGGCATACAGATAGGCGGCGTGGCCGTTGGAACTTTGGGTTTTGCCTGCTTTCCCGCCTTTACCACGCTTTTTGAATCCATAGCGTACAGAGAGCGCCCCAGCAGCAAGGAATTGCAATGTCTGGCCCTGGTTACGGTGGGACTTGTGTGTACCGCACCGTCCTTTTCCCTTGCTCATGATGGGACGGCGGGACTTTTGCTCGGGGTAATATCCGGCCTTGCCTATGCCCTGGTAACCATTGCAAACAGGCGCTTTGCCAGCCATCTTCCCAGCTTGCAGACCACATGGTGGCAAAATGTGGTCACTGCGGCCTTTCTTTTACCATTCACCTGGTGGCAATTTGCCGAACTACGGGCCCTTGACTGGCTGTGGATAGCCTGTCTCGGACTCCTCTGCTCTGCTTTGGCCTACGTTATCTTTATTGACAGCCTTGTGGTGCTCAAGGCACGGCAGGCTGCTCTTATTATCACGCTGGAGCCTGTGTACGCCATTTTGGCAGCGTGGGTTGTGCTCGGCGATGTTCCCGGCCTGCGCGTCGTACTCGGAGGCGGACTTATTCTTGGCTCAGTTCTTTTGCTGAACAGACGTTGATCGGCAACAGCAATAGTCACCAAATAAAATTAAGGCCCGGCAGTCTCGCTGTCGGGCCTTAATTTTATTCTGAGGCTGGCACGCTCTACAGGACAATGCCGCACAAACTCTTTTTGTCTTTCCACATCACGATATGCCTCGTGTGAGCGCCAAAGGGGCTGCATCAGGCATTTGCGGCGGCCTGCGTATTTCGCGCCTTTCACAAGAATTTTACCACCCGTTTCCGGCAGGCCAGCCAATACCAATCAGCTCTAAAACATGTCCTGCATGCCGTAGAGTTTGCCCGGTTTTTGTCCGGCCAGCCAAGAGGCCGCCCGCAACGCGCCCTGCGCAAAAGTTTCGCGCGAGTGGGCATGATGCGTAACTTCAATGCGCTCGCCGGGGCCCATAAAATAGACGGTATGCACGCCCACCACATCCCCGCCGCGTATGGCCTGAATGCCTATTTGCACCTTGGGTCTTTCCCCAATAATGC
>NZ_JASGDK010000170.1:0-10210 GCF_047607245.1 Desulfovibrio sp. | reverse complement strand
TGCCAGTTGGCCTGTAAAGAGTGGCACGATCTGCCCGCCAATCATACCAAGCAGCTTGGCAC
The DNA here is from genome assembly GCF_047607245.1 of Desulfovibrio sp. Taxonomy (GTDB): domain Bacteria; phylum Desulfobacterota; class Desulfovibrionia; order Desulfovibrionales; family Desulfovibrionaceae; genus Desulfovibrio. The sequence continues at coordinate 10,148 of NZ_JASGDK010000170.1, read as the reverse complement.
GCATCAGAACCCGCCCGACCTGAATCCGAACAACCTCAAGATTGTCCGTTTTCACGAATATCTGGATGAACAGGGCAACGTGGTCTGGAACTTCTTTCCCGAGCAGTGCCGCCACTGCCTGACGCCCCCCTGTGTGGATGTGGCGGATATGGCAGTGCCTGGCGCAATGATTCAGGATAAAAGAACCGGAGCCGTACTGGCCACGGAAAAATCCTCGCAACTCAGTGAGGAAGACGCCCAGGCCGTACAGGACGCATGCCCTTACAACATACCGAGGCGTGACCCCAAAAATGGCCGCCTGACCAAGTGCGACATGTGCATTGACCGTGTCTCTGCGGGCATGCAGCCCATTTGCGTCAAAACCTGCCCCACAGGAGCAATGGTTTTCGGTGAACGTGAGGAACTGCTGCCCGTTGCCAAAAAGCGCCTTGAAGTTGCCAAAAAGCGTTGGCCCAAGGCCTTCCTTGCCGATATGGAAGACGTCAGCGTCATCTATCTGCTGGCAGACACCAAGGACAAGTACTACGAGTTCGCGGCCTTTATGTAGAGTGTCTCAGTCAGGTTTCAGTTTGGCATTGCTATAATTCTAAACTGAAATTATGCTGGATTACAGCATTGTAGCTATGGCTGTATCGGCGTTCAAAGGCTTCCTGCTTTCGGGCAGGTGCAATGGCTGATGGCGTCGATACAGCTTGGCGAGGCACTTGAATACGGCCCGGCGAAATTATTTCTCCGGCAGCAGCCCTGACCGCCCCGGCGGCGGGGAGCGGCTTTGTATCAAGTGCGGCGCGCGGGGCTTCCCGTGCGCCGCTGTCACCTTTCGAACGGAGGTTCAGGCCTCCGGGTTTTGGAGCATCAATGGCCTCACCCTGCCAAAGCGTGGCAAAAACCCTGGCGGACGTAGCAGCGCGCCGTCCTGTTCTGGAACCCGTACTGCGGGCTTTTGAGCCAATACTGGCTGCCCAGGCAGAGTTGACTGAAGATCTGGCAGACAGCGTACGCGCTACGGGGCTGCGCCTGCCAGAACCGCAAGCCGAGGCTCTGACTCAAGGGCTTTCGCTGCTGGCTGGCGTGTCATTGGCTGGTCTTGCTGGCCCCCTGCGCAGCAGTGCTGAAAAGCTGCTGCCTCTGCTGGTCAGCCTTGAAGCTATGGCTCCCCATGCCTCGGCTCTTGAGGCCATGCTGCTGGCTCCGGTCAAAGCGGAATCAAAGAAGAAAAAAAGCGCGGGTGCAGTAACTGCTGATCCCCGTGAAGCTTTTGCCGAAGCAATGCTTTCCGGCAACAGTGAGGAAGAGGCGCGCCTGGCCGAAGAATGCGGTCTTGACCCCTCAATTCTTCTGTTTGCCTTCAACTTTGTGCTGGCCCCTGTTTTGCGCGCCCTTGTGGTGCAGAGCCTGCCCGAAGAAGGAGACGCCCCGTGGGACGCAGGCAGCCGCTGGAAGCACGGGTATTGCCCGGTATGCGGCAGTTTTGCCACCATCGGCTGGCTGGACAAGCCCATGCTGGACGAAAAAAACGCCTATCTGGCGGGCGGCGGCGGTAAAAAGCATCTGCATTGCGGCCTGTGCGGCGCTAACTGGAAGTTCATGCGCGGCATTTGCCCCTCATGCGAAAAGGACGGCACAGGCGTGATGGAAATGCTGCGCGAAAGCGGAGCAGCGCATGGCGAACGGCTGGACTGGTGCACCCAGTGCAAGAGCTATTGCCCCACTGTGGACTTGCGTGAACGTGAAGGATGGCCTGATCTTGATGCGCTGGCTCTGGGCATGATGCATCTAGACATGGTGGCGGCCCGCAAGAAATTGCGCCCGCTCAAGCCTTCGTTCTGGAATGTTTTTTAGGGAAACGCTGATTTATTCCGTTTGGCGGCGTTGCTCCATTTTTTTGAAACAGTCGAGGACGGAAGAGTCCACTCCTGCTTCAAAAAAAGATCGCGCCTTGCCAAACGAAATAACTGCGCGTTTTCAGGAGGCTCTTTAATCAGTGCTTCCTTAGAACATCATCACTATGAAATGCCCGGGCAGTTGCGTGGGCAGACGCCCGCAGCCAGGGCGCAAGCGTTCTATATTGAATTGACGCGATGAATCGCCGCAATAAGCGTGCCTGTAATTATCTGGCAGCCCCGGCGCGAAGCAGCAGGGGATTGCCGCAGGGCAGAATGGGTATGGATTCCACGCGCCTGAAAACGCGCTGAAATAGCCCGAAATCGTGTCATTAGTGTTGAAACAAGGGCTTTTGCAGCCCGGCCTGATTGAGGTTTTGTGAAGCAAACGCCACAAAAGGCGCTTTTTGCATAAAATCTTTTTTCTGGCCGGAGGCGAATTCGCCTTTGTGCAATATGTTTTGAAAAGGCCGAAAGCATGCCGAACCGGGTAACCGGGAGGGAGCGCGTCCAGAGCTATGGGGCTGTGGACGAGACCCGGCGGCCGCCCGGTAAGGGCGCTCCGCATGCGCCAAGACATGAAGGTCTACTACCTCAGGAGGAGCTTGTTCATGAAAACCTTGGTCATCACTCTTTTTGCCCTGACTCTTTTGTGTGCCGGCGGAGCACAGGCCCGCAGCGTCAAGGAAATGTCGGAAACCATCAAAAAACCCATTGAAATTGAAGCTTCCGGCTCCAAGCGCATGAACGTCATGTTCCCGCACACGGCGCACAAGGGTATTTCCTGTTTTCAGTGTCACCACGAAGAAGGTGGTGATGGCCGCTATGTTGCCTGCACCGAATGCCATGCAACACCCGGCGCGCGTGAGCGTGACCCCATGAGCATGTTTATGGCATTCCATTCCCAGAGCAGCGACCGTTCCTGCCTTGGCTGTCACAAGAAGCTTGCCGCTGAAAATCCTGGCAAGTTCCCGCAGTTCAAGGGCTGCCGCCCCTGCCACATGAGCCCCGCCGCGCGTGAAGCCGCCGAGGCTGCCAAGGCCGCCAAGCAATAGTTTTTAAAGCCACATAGCGGCACTTGTGCCAATGTTCGGATGCCGGTCAGCGAAAGCTGGCCGGCATCTTGAATGATAGCCTTTCAAAGTGAAAAACTCTCTAGCCTCGCAGCAGTTTCATGCAGATGAGAGGCGCAGGGTTGCCGTGACGGTCAGTGCGCACTTCCAGCGCGTAGGGCTGAAAGCCCATTTGCGAGTAAAGAAGCAACCCGGCGCTGTTTTGGCTGAAGCAGGAAAGTGCAACTTCGGCGGCCTGATATCTGGAAAAGGCAAGACGGATCATTTCTGTGACAAGATAACGGGCAATGCCCTTTCTGCGGGCTTCAGGCGCTACTACCACATTGCCGATGGCGCAGCGCCCGCCGGCCTCCCACTGGTAAAAATTGGCAAAAGCCGCCACTTTGCCGTCAAGCAGCACCACAGTGGAATCTGCCCGCTTGCTGATGATTTCTTTCAGTTGGGGAGGAGTCAGGGGATAATCTGCGCCGGGAAACATGAAAAAAAGTTCTTCCTCGGTTTGAGGAAAACGGCAGATCGCTGAAATATCTTCCGGCTGAACCGGGCGGTGGGTGATGTGCGGCATGACGTTTCTCCGGCGGGCTGTAGTTCTGATATTCTTCAAAGGCCGCGGCGTATTGTCAAGCAGGCTTCCAGAGGCTGTCTCCAAGTAATTAGTTTGTCCGAATGATTGCGTTAAAAGGCCTTTTTTACTCCAGTCATGTGCCGTAAAAGTACATTTCTTCCGTAAAAAGGCCTTTTCCTTGCCCTTGGTGCAAAATCATTTACCTGGAGTCTGGCCTCGAGGCATGGCCTGATGCTTTCTTGCGCCTCCGCAAATCTGGTCATCCGTTATTGCGCAGCTTCTCCACAAGGTTTTCCACGGTCTTTGCCTGCTCGGTAAGATGCACAACCGCCTGGGCTGCCTCTGCCATAGTTTGCGCACTTCCACGGGCTGCCTGGCTGACACTGCTGATGGTGCGGTTCACTTCTTCGCTGGCGGCAGACTGCTCTTCGCTGGCGGCGGCAATGGCGCGCACCTGACCTGCTGTGGCATCGGCCATGCTAACAATGTCTTCAAGGGCTGAGCCGGATTTGCCAGCGCTGGCTGTTGCCAGCTTAACCTGCGCCACGGCTTCGTCGAGCGAGGCCATACTGTGAGCCGTGCTTCTTTGCATGGCGGTGATGGCTGCTCCCACATCGTGCGTGGAGGTGACGGTTTTTTCCGCCAATTTGCGCACCTCATCGGCAACAACGGCAAAGCCGCGTCCGGCGTCTCCGGCGCGCGCCGCTTCTATGGCCGCATTGAGGGCCAGCAAATTTGTCTGGTCTGCAATGTCTGAAATAAAGCCCATAATGCGGCTGATGTCGCGCGCGCGGGCATTAAGGTCATCCATGTCGGCCTTGAGTCTTTCAGAAACTTCATTGACCTTGTTGATGCTGTCCAGAGCCTGCCGCACGACCTCGGCCCCTTCTTCGGCGCTGGTTCGCGTTCCGGCTGACGCTTGCGCCGCCTGCCCGGCATTGTCTGCAACCTGCCGCACCGTGGCGTTCATCTGCTCCATAGCGGTTGCCGCGCCGTCCAGATTTTCCGCCGTGGTCGTGGCTCCCAGGCTGGACTGCTCGATCTGCCTTGTCAGCTGATCCGAGGCTGTGGTCAGGTTGTGGGCCACACCTTCCAGCTGTTGGGCAGTGTGCAGCAGGGTTTCTGTTCTGCCCTGTGCCTGCACCCGTGCGGCCTCGGCTTCGCGCAAGGCTTCTTCGGCCCGCTGCGAATGGCTCAAAGCCATCTGCGACTGTTTGTCTGCATTGCTGATGTGCTCTTGCAGCGATGCCACCATAGAGATGATGGAGGCATATACGCCGCGCCGATTTTTTTTGTTGCCGTCGGCATCCGTGTTGTAATCGCCTTTGGCCACACGCTGGGCCAGAGTGTTGAGCTGACCGGGATCAATGCCCAACTGGCGTTTGACTGAAACAATCAGCAGACAGGTTACAAGAATGCTGAACAGCAGGGCCGCGCCAGTAAGGCCCACAGCCATTTTTTGCGACTGATCGGCAATGTGGCGCGCGGCTTCGGCGGCCTGACGGCTGCGGGCTGTATCCAGCTCAAGCACTTGCTCGTAAAATTTTGCCAGACGCAGAAAATTGGCCCTGCTGCGGTCAAAAAGCGCTACGGCCTCGTCGCTTTCGCCTTCCTTGGCATGAGCGATGATTTGCAGACGGTTATGGGCGTCTTCCTGCGTGGCGACATTGATATGTTCCAGCAGTTCGGGCAGTTCCATGCCCTGATTTTCGCCATCCTGCGCAGATTTATCTGCAGCTGGCAGCACGCATTCTTCGGGTGTGGGGCGGGCCGCCAGATCCGCATAAATTTTTTCATATTCTGCAATGGTGCGGAGAGCGCGGTTGATGCGCGAGGTGTATTCCGTGATGGTCACGCGGTCTGTGCGTGTGCTTACGGCTGCCAGATCGGACCGGGTGGAGTAGAGCAGGGCGTTCATTGACTGAATCGCCACCACCGAGGGAATGACAGTTTCGGTGATGTGGTCCACTGTGGCAGTGATTTTTTGGCTGTTGCGCATATAAACGGCAAAAAGAAGCACCATAAAAAGAATGATGCTGCAAAACGAAAGAATCAGTTTTGCGCTCAGCTTCATTTGTATCCTCATTATTTGTTTATATGTTACGCCCCAATTCGCTCACACGCGGGAGATGCTGCTGGCTGCACGCTGGGTTACGTCTGTGCCCGGTGGATTTTACTGTGCGTGATTTTCTGTGCCGTCACCATCGTCGAACATGAAATTGTTGCCTGTAAGCTGCTTGCAGCGTTTTTTCATGCTGGCGGCGGCCCGTGCGAGATCAAAGCTGCTCTGAAAGCTGGTGGCGCACACGCCCACAATGGTTAGGGACATAAGGGGAAAGCGCTCTTCCTGATGGTTGCGGTTTTTGCCTTCGATGTAGCCGTTCTGAAAATCCTCGGCGTTATAGTAAGCGGCAACGCCCTGCGCAAAAGCGTTGATGATGTCCTGACAGACCTTTTCTGCCTCGGCCCGCTCGGTAACAGCTATAAAATCGTCGCCGCCGATGTGGCCCACAAAATCGCCTTCAGGCGTGTTTTCGGAGATGATGGATGCAAGGCGCTTGAGGACGCGGTCGCCGTTTTTGAAGCCGTATTTGTCGTTGTAGGCCTTGAAGTTGTCGATATCGAAGTAGAGCACGGTCTTGTCCAGGCTGAGCCGTACAAGGCGCTCCAGTTCAATGTCGATGAGGGCATTGCCCGGCAATTCGGAAAGGGGATTGAGCTGACGCGCATTGGCCACCTCAAGTTCAATACTTTTTTCAAGCAGTTCGCGCACAGTGACGATGCCCGCGTACTTGCCGTCGCGCGTAACGGTGACAAAGTCGTATATCTGGTTGCTTTCGCGCCGCATTGCGTGACGGGAGACCACATCTATGGTGGTCTGGTGGTCAACGCTCAAAAAGCTTTTGTCCATAACAGAGGCAATGGTTTTGCCCGCAAAAAGCGAGAAGCCGAAGCGCCCGCTCAACTGGCGGTGCAGGTTGTGGCGCATGACCGTGCCCACTGGCTTGCCGTCGTCCACCACGCACAGACCTTGAAGAGCTTCGTCGTGTTCAAAGCGCTCTACGACCTCAAGCACAGGCAGGGTGGGGGGCACAGTAAAGCCGGGGCGTATGATGTGCCGCACATGAAACTTGTGTACGCGTGCGCCGAAAAAGCGGTTTTTGATTTTGTTTTCGCGGTGGATAAAGCGCACCACATTTTCGGCAATGGGCAGAGGCTGCGGAGCGGGACGCTGGATGAAGTAGCCCTGGCCGTAAGGCACGTCGAAGCTGATAAGGGTTGCCAGCTCTTCTTCCGTTTCAATGCCCTCGGCAATGATGCGCGTGTTGGTCAGCGACGCAAATTCCTGCATGCTCTTGATAAGCGCCTGCCGGGTGAGGTCTTTATCCACGCCTCGAATCAGCTGCATATCCAGCTTGATGAAATGTGGCTGCACGTCTGAAATGAGATTGAGGCCGGAATATCCGGCCCCTGCGTCGTCAATGCTTATCTGGTAGTTTTGAGTCTTATAGTGCTCAATAATTTTTTTAAAGCCTCGCAAATTGTCCACGGATTCGCGTTCCGTGATCTCAAAAACCATATCTTCGGCGCTGATGGCAAAGCGGGTGAGATATTCTTTGGTGAAGCCCACGCCGAAGTGCGGGTCTTGTATGATGTTGGGATTGACGTTGAGGAAAAGGCGTATGCCCGTGGCGATCTGCCGTGCCGCCTTGAGGGCGCTGTAGCGGAACAGGTGCTCCAGCTCAAGCATGCGCCCGTGGCGCAGGGCCGCGTTGATGAGGGCTTCGGGATTTTCAAGGGGGCTGCCCGCCGGGCCGCGGCCAAGCGCTTCGTAGCCGAAAATGGAGCCGTCACGCAGGGATATAATAGGTTGCAAAACACTGTGGATGCTTTTGTTATGCAAAACATCCCACAGGGCTTGCCGCTCTTCCGCAGCCAGTGCGGTAGCGCGTGCGGCGGCGCGGGCAGCGGCCCGCATTGCGGCCAAAGGTTTTTCCAGAGGGCGCGGGCCAGGGCACAGGACCAGCGGTTCATTGCCGGAAGTAAAAGGAATTTGCACTAACGGCGTGGGCATAATCAGTCTCCGGTGAGGTGATGAATTGCCCAAAGAAGTAGCGCGCCAATATGGCAATACGGTGACAGATTAACAGGTTTTTGCGTATGTTGACGGATGATGGGGAGCTACTGAATATTATTTGTAATAATTTGTAATGTAAGTGTTTTTTAATTTCAGGCCAAATGTGTCATTTCAGCGAATGTTACCGCCAGACGAGGCAGCAGATGGGCCGTTGCAATAATGACACAAAGCATTGGTCACTGACTGCGGGCTAAAATTACATTCTTTTAATTTAAATAGTTGCGGTAAATGATGCTGTTCTTGCGAAGGGATGTGGCTTGAGGCGAAAGTTTGCAAAGATTTTTGGGGATGGGTTGATGAGCCTTAGCCTGCCACCAGTTTTGTCTGCTACAAGTTGAGCTGTGAATCTGAATGGGCCAAGATTAGTGCGAGCTGAATGTAAACAGATACGCCCCCGAAATATCGAAGGCGTATCTGTTTGGTTGCGGTGTCCTGCCGCTTCGGCTTACCGACAGGGCAGGGCTATATAGTAGAGTATTCCGACACTAGGCGGGCAAAACTTACTTGCCGCGGTTTGCCTTGGCCTTTCGCTTTTCCGCCATTTTCTTTCTGTGTTCATCTTCTTCAAGCTGGGCACGCCGCTTGTCAAAAGGCACTCAGCCACAGTTCATGCGGTCCATCGGCAGCCAGCCTTTCTTGAGGGCAAGCAGGTAAAACGCTGCAACGCCGCCAAAGATCAGCAATAAAATCAAGATATCTGCCATAGTGTTCTCCTGCTGCCGGGTGGTGCTGCCTGGCTGGCAAGCAAATGGGTATGCGCCTGCACGTTTGCCAGTAGCCATAAAACTGCGGTGCAGCGCTGGAATTTTTGCACACGGTCAGCGCCCGGCGTGGCAAGGCTAAGCAGCCTCGTCATACTATAAAAATACTGCCGAACAGCGGAAAGTCCAGCCTTGCAGCGATGTGTGGATGGATTTTCTTAGCGTAGAACTATGGATGTGGCAATGGTGTGGGATGTAGAGGGGCCGCACATTAGACGTGTCAGTTACACCTGGTTGAGGTTCAGTGGGGCAGCAATCTATAATGATAGTTTTTAAAAACGAGGAAAAATTGTTGGATAGCTGAGTTTATTTGATTTTGCAGGTTTTCTTTGAAGTGAGGACTACCACCAGTCTGATTAAATATAAAGTGCTGTGGATGAAAGAGAGGGACAAGCACGCATATTTTGATTGCAAAAAATAATATTTATTTTATTTGCTCACTATTTTATTTATATTTCGGGTGCATGCCCTGCAGGCGTATTTGGATTTTAACCACAATTATAAGGTTTGCTTATGAGGCTTCTTTCTTGTCTGCTGCCCATTGCTTCGCTCATTTTACCCGGTACAGGGCAAATCTTTTCAGGTTGCCTGATCCCCGGTTTGATATTTTTTGGCGCCTGGCTTGCGCTTGGTCACGCGCTTGCTGCCGTCAGCAGCAGCCTTGGGGCAGACGCCAGACATGCGGTATACTTCGCCGGGCTTGCCTGCGAGGTTTTGCTCCGGCTTGGTTCAGCCATTGACGTAGTTTTTCGGCAGCGATCTCAGGTCAGGGGCCTGGGCGGGCGTCAGTTGGGCCGGGCTGCCATTGCATGTGTATTCTGTGTTCTGTTGCTGGTGTTGGTGGCGGTGCCTGCGCCCGAACCTGTTCTCAAGGCGTATGCCGTGAACAGCAACCGTTCCAAGCTTCCTTCGATTGCTCTTGGCTCTCGTGTGCTGGTGGACGTTAAAGCGTATCAGACTTTGAAGCCACAAAAGAACGACATTGTCGTCGTTTCTCCCCGTAATGCAGTGGGGGAGCAGGCGATAACTCGTCCAATCATTGGTAAAGTAGAAGGCATTGCAGGCGAATGTGTGCAAGTGCCGTTCGTGAGCGATGTGAAAAACGGGGGCGATGGCGGAAAAACCTTCCGTGAATGTATTGTACCTGAGGGGGACGTGTATCTGTTGGCTCTCAACTTAATGCGCCAAGTTGCATTATTTGCGCCCTTGACCAATGTTGTCGGGCGTGTGGAGTATGTTTACTGGCCCCTTTCACAGATAGGGCGTGTAAGGAGTCGGACTATCGAGGCCGATAGTGATGCAAACCCGGAGAGCGAAGTTAGTCTTACCAGTAAGCATGAGGGGGACCTTGTGACTCATTAGACCGTGCTGCAGTGAGCATCTATCCAGTTATTACTGCACAGAACGTCATATTTTTGGGAGCAATTACCATAAAGGCATACTTCCTGTACAAAAGTCTGATTTCCTGTGTATGCATGTTTTCCTCATGATGAGAATGTCTCAGTTCAACAGGATGACATTCTGCAAGGTTACTAGCGCTTGACTATTCTTGGTGTAATTTCTACCTTTCCAAGAGGTGATTCGTACCCACCTTTCCACGAGCGGCTAACCATCCCGACAGTATGGCTTTTTTGCGTCCTTTTTTTGGAGGGCGCTGCTGGCTATCTATTGCCGGGTGCTATGGTCATGTCCAAGCTGAAAGGCTAAAAGCCATAAACTGCTCTCGTG
>NZ_JASGDK010000169.1:0-19162 GCF_047607245.1 Desulfovibrio sp. | reverse complement strand
TGTCCAGCCCCTTTTTGGCCTTCATGCAGATACTCATCTACATCGGGGCTGTCTGCGTGACGCTTGTTTTTGCCAACATGCTGGCCGAACGGTCGCACCGGACGCAGATGGAGCAAAAAGGGCCGCTGGTGCTGGCTCTGGGCACACTGGGTGGCAGTGTATTTACGGCAACCCTGCTGGCCACGACGCTGACCGCCCAATGGAGCGATACGCCGCACACGCAGGCTGACGGTTCGCTTGAACGCATCGGGCAATCCCTGCTTTCCACATACTCTATGAGTTTTGAACTCATCTCCGTGGTGCTGCTGGTGGCGATGGTTGGCGCTCTTGTACTGGCGCGCGAAGGGAGGGACAGACAATGACCATCTTCAATCTGAGCCAGCATCTTGAAACATATTTGTTCATCGGCACGCTGTTGTTCTGCATGGGCCTTATGGGCATGGCCTTCCGGCGCACCTTCATCGGCATGCTCATTGCCTCCGAACTTATTCTTTGCGGTGTTTCTGTAAATTTTATGGCCTTTGGACGATTTGTCGCCCCCGACCAGACCACCGGGCAGATAGCCGCCCTCTTTGTTATGGCTATCGCCGCAGCGGAAGCTGTAGTGGCGCTTTCCATCATTATGGTCGTCTACCGCAACTACCGCACCGTGGAAACTGACGCCCCGAAAGAACTCAAGGGTTAACGTTGAACGGGATTTTCCGTCCCGCACCACAATCCCGTGCTCCGACGAACAGGAGAGGTCCAAATGGAGATTGTTGCATCCATAAAACCGCTGGCAGCCGTGCTTTCCGCTCTGATCGGGGCGTGCATGGTCATGCTTTCCAGGCGGTATCCCAACGTACGCGAATCCTGGTCGCTGGCGGCGGCGTTGGTCATGTTTGGCATTATCCTTTCTATGGTGCCGGATGTGGCACCGCAGCCAGTGGGGCGCGGCCTGACGCTGCATCAGACGCTTTTTCCCATTCTGCCCGGCCTGTCGCTGAGCTTTCGTGCCGACGCCTTTTCAATGGTTTTCGCCCTGGTGGGATCATTCTTGTGGGTCATCACCATTTTCTATTCAGCGGGCTATATGCGCAGCCTGGAAGAACACGCCCAGACGCGCTTTAACGCGTGTTTTGCCCTGACGCTTTTCGGGGCAATGGGCGTGGCCTTTGCAGACAACCTCTTTACCCTCTACCTGTTCTATGAGGTGGTGAGCATCTGCACCTACCCGCTGGTGGCGCACCATCAGGATGAAGAAAGCTACACCGGAGCCCGCAAGTACATTGTCTATCTGACCACCACGGCCAAAGGCCTTGTGCTGCCAGCGATGATACTCATCTACGTGCTTACAGGAACGCTGGACTTCACCCACAACAGCCACCTGAGCGTTCTTTCCCCAGAAATAAACACGACACTCGTCACCATTCTCTACGTCTGCTGCCTGCTGGGTTTTGCCAAAAACGGCATCATGCCCTTCCACAACTGGCTGCCGGGCGCAATGGTGGCTCCCACCCCGGTTTCCGCCCTGCTGCACGCTGTGGCAGTGGTCACGGTGGGCGTATTCTGCACAACGCGGGTCATGCTCTACGTCTTTGGCACCGACCTTATGACCAGACTCAACCTGGGCGTGCCCACGGCCTACTTTGTTTCCTTTACCATCCTCATGGCCTCTATCATTGCCCTGAGCAAGGACAACCTGAAGGCCCGGCTGGCCTATTCCACCGTAAGCCAGCTTTCCTACATCATTCTGGGCGTGGCCCTACTGACAGTTGACGGCATACAGGGCGGTGTGGTGCATATGGCCAACCACGCCTTTGCCAAAATTACGCTTTTCTTCTGTGCGGGAGCCGTTTACGTGGCCACGCACAAAAAGTGCATTTCCGAAATGAGCGGCCTTGGCCGCACCATGCCCATTACATTCGCAGCCTTTGGGGTGGCTTCGCTTTCAATGATCGGTGCGCCCCCGGTGGCGGGTTTTGTCACCAAGTGGAAATTACTGACCGGGGCAATGGAAATGCCCACACACGCCACAGGCATTCTGCTTGTGCTTCTGGCCAGTACCCTGCTGAACGTGGCCTACTTCGCGCCTGTGACCTTCAAAGCCTTTTTCGGCAAGCGCCCCGAGGGCGAAGCTGAAACCGGAATGCGCGAAGCCCCGCTGGCAATGGTGGTTCCCATTCTTATTGCAGCGGCTGTTTCCGTTTTGCTGGGCATCTACCCCGACATCATCATGGTTTTCGTGAAGGCGGTGACAGGATGATCGTAAAATTCATTGATTTCATTCGTGCAAGGCTCGCCACCACTATCAAGATATGCCTTGCCCTGCTGGTGCTGCTGGTACTGTGGGACGCCCTGCTGGTGGACAAGGAGCACGCGCACACGCTTGTGGAGCGCATACCCGGATTCTGGGCTGTGTTCGGTTTTCTGGCCTGCGTGATTATCATCATCGTTTCCAAATGGTTCGGCCATCTGGGCATCATGACCCGCGAGGACTATTATGATGACTGATACCTGGATTCACCCCTCGGCAATCCTGCTGGCCGGAGCCGTTATCCTGCCCTGCCTGCCCAAAGCGTGGCGCAAGGTCTTCATGGTTATGGTACCTCTGCTGGCCTTTGCCGATGTATTGAGCATGCAGGGCAACAACGGCGTGTTCGGCGTCATGCGCTTTATGGACACCACAATGATTTTCGGCCGGGTGGACGCCCTGAGCATGGTTTTTGCCTACATCATGTCGCTCATGTGCATTATCGGCACGGTCTACGGGCTGCATGTGGAAAACCCGGTGGAGCAATCCGCCGCATGGGTTTACGTGGCGGGTTCGCTGGGGGTTATTTTCTGCGGTGACTACCTCACGCTCTTTCTCTTCTGGGAGCTGATGGCCTTTTCGTCAGTATTTCTGGTCTGGTTCCGCCGCCGCAAAGAATCCCTGGCAACGGGCTACAGGTACCTGCTGGTACACACTGCTGGCGGCCTTATGCTGCTGGCGGGCATTGTGCTGCGCTTCAAGGCCACTGGCGGCGACATGTCCTTTGGCCCCATTGGCGTTGATTCACCGCAGCTTTATACATGGCTCATACTGGCCGGATTTCTGCTCAATGCCGCAGTGCCGCCGCTGCACGCATGGCTGCCCGACGCCTATGCCGAGGCCACGGTGGCCGGGGCGGTGTTCATGTGCGCCTTTACTACCAAAACAGCCGTATACGCCTTGGCAAGAAGCTTTGCAGGCATGGAAATTCTGGTGCCGCTCGGGGTCATCATGGCTCTGTACGGCGTGGTGTACGCTGTACTTGAAAATGACGCACGGCGGCTGCTGGCCTATCACATTATCAGTCAGGTCGGATATATGGTGGCCGGGGTGGGCATTGGCACGCAACTGGCCATTAACGGCGCATGCGCCCATGCCTTTGCCCATATTCTTTACAAGGGTCTGCTCTTTATGGGTTGCGGCGCAGTGCTGCAAATGACCGGAACCAGCAAGTTCACGGAACTGGGCGGGCTGTATAAAAAAATGCCCAAAACCCTGCTGTTTACCCTCATTGGCGGTCTTTCGATCTCTGCCTTCCCTCTGTTCAGCGGATTCGTGACCAAGGCAATGATAGTGGCTGCCGGGTTTGAGGTGGAGAACTACTGGGCCGCTTTTCTGCTTACCCTGGCATCAGCCGGCACGTTTTTGCACACCGGGCTCAAGGTTCCCTACTTTATCTGGTTTGGCAAAAACCGCTGTTCAAAGCAGACGTGGCAGCACGCGCAGGATCCGCCCAGGAACATGCAGTGGGCCATGTTCATAGCAGCTGCCCTGTGCATATTTGTGGGCTGCTACACGCCCTATCTTTACGATATGCTGCCCTACCCGCAGGTTGCGGCTGCGTACCACCCCTATTCAGCCAGTCACATTGCAGAAACCCTTCAGATACTGCTGTTTACGGCTCTGGGATTCTTTCTGCTGCTCAAAAAGCTCGCGCCAGAACCCACCATCAGTCTGGATCTGGACTGGTTTTACCGCAAGGGTGGCCGCCTTTTTTACTGGCTTGCGCGCAAGCCCGTGCAAACAGCCGACACAGCCGTAGGCGAAGCCTGGAACCGTGAGGGCATTGTGCCGCTTATGCACACGGCGCGCTTCTGGTCGTGGTTTGACTGGCATGTCATTGATACTGTGGTTGACGGTACGGCCCGCAACGTACGGGCTCTGGGCGGCAAACTGCGGCTCATGCAGCGCGGCAGGTTGCAGACCAGCATCACCTTTATGGCCGTCCTGATGGCCCTCGCACTCGCGTTCCTGGCCTTGCCCTGAGCCCACCAGAGGAGATGGCAGCATGCAATTTCTGAGCATGAACACTTCGGGTTTTCCCATCCTTTCTGTGCTGATTTTCCTGCCGCTGGCAGGGGCCGCCATTCTGCCCCTGCTGGGCAGCGAAAAGCAGGCGCGGATATGGACCTTGCTGATAACCCTGGTCAACGGCGCGCTGTCCCTGCCGCTGTTTTACGATTTTTCCCTGCATTCGGCGCAGTACCAGTTTGCCGAGCACCATTCGTGGATAGCGTCTTTCAACATTAACTACACCCTTGGGGTGGACGGCATATCCCTGCTGCTGGTGCTCATGACCACGCTTATCATGCCCTTGTGCGTTCTGGGTTCGTGGAAATACATCCAGAGCCGGGTCAAGGAATTTATGATCTGCCTGCTGGTTATGGAAACATCCATGCTGGGTGTGTTCATGGCCCTTGATCTTGTGCTCTTCTATATTTTCTGGGAGGCCATGCTCATACCGATGTTTCTGCTCATCGCCGTATGGGGCGGGCCGCGCAAGACATATGCCTCCATCAAGTTCTTTCTCTACACACTTGCAGGTTCGGTTTTTCTGCTTGTGGCTATTGTGGCCCTGTACGTTCACGAAGGAACCTTCAGCATTCCCGCCCTTATGGGACAGCAGTATGCAGCCAACTTCCAGTTGCTGATTTTTCTGGCATTCTTTCTGGCTTTTGCCATCAAGGTGCCAATGTTCCCCTTTCACACATGGCTGCCCGCAGCCCATGTGGAAGCGCCCACGGCAGGCTCGGTTATTCTGGCTTCGGTATTGCTCAAAATGGGCACCTACGGCTTTATGCGCTTTTGTCTGCCCATTACGCCCGACGCCACCGTAAGCCTGATGCCCGCACTGCAATGGCTTTCCATCGCGGGCATTCTTTACGGCGGGTTTACTGCCCTTGCCCAGCAGGACATGAAGAAGCTCATCGCCTATTCCAGCGTAGGGCATATGGGATTTGTGACGTTGGGGATATTCGCCCTTGACCAGCGCGGGCTTGAGGGCGCGGTGCTGCAGATGGTCAACCACGGCATCACCACTGGCGCGCTGTTTTTGTGTGTGGGCATGCTCTATGAGCGCAACCACAGCCGCGAACTGTCAGCGGCAGCCGGGCTGGGGCGCTTCATGCCCATCTATGTGACCTACCTGACAGTCTTCTCTTTGTCGTCACTGGCCTTTCCGGGCACCAACAGCTTTGTGGGCGAGTTCATGATTCTGGCCGGGGCATTTTTCAACAACAAGATTGTGGCCGCCTGCGCCATACCCGGTGCGGTGCTTGCCGCAGCGTACATGCTGCGCATGCTGCAAAGGGTCGTCTGGGGCGGCACCCATAACCCCGATCAATCAAAGCTTTGGGATCTGGGTTGGCGTGAAACCGTCACCCTGGCTCCCCTGCTGATTTTTGTTTTCTGGATTGGCCTGGCTCCCGAGCCTTTTCTGCGCGTCATGCGCCCGAGCCTTACGCATCTTCTGGTACAAACGGGCTACCACGCCCCGCAAACGCAGGCTCTGGCGGAATTTTTCGCCCGCTGACACGAAACCACGATTCGAGACAAGGCGCACGCATGAACATACACCTTTTTCTTCCTGAGTTGGCTCTTCTGGCAGGCTGCCTTGTGGCTTTCTGCATGACCATCGGCAAGGCTGGAAAAAACGGCATGCGCGGTGCGGTATTCTGCGCCGCCCTGGCCTATACGCTGGCCGCCGTATGGGCCTTGCCGTTCAAGGGCAGCCTTTTTTACGACGCGTACCGTGTGGATCTCTTTTCGCAGATGGTCAAATGCGTCATGGGTGCCGGGTTCTGCCTCATGTTGCTCTTTGGTGGGGAAATCAAGGGAATTGAAGGCGACGTAAAGGCCGAATACTATTTCTTTTTGCTGACAGCCCTGCTGGGGCTGACGTTACTTGTCAGCAGTGTGGAGCTTATTACCCTGTTCATCGCTCTGGAACTGTCATCATATTCCCTTTACCTTCTTGTGCCTATGCGCTCTGCGCCTGACGGGCAGACCTGGCATGTGGAGGCCGCGGTCAAGTATCTGTTCTTCGGCGTTGCCAGTTCTGGCATCATGCTGTTCGGCATAAGCTGGATATTCGGCCTGTCGGGAACCACCTACCTGTCCACTATTCTGCCTGTGCTGCACACGGTTTCGTCCCAGCCTGTGGGCGTTATGGCGCTTGTCATGCTGCTTTGCGGCATGTTTTTCAAACTGGCGGTCTTTCCCTTTCATTTCTGGACACCCGATGTGTATCAGGGCGCGTCCAACGAAACCACGGCGTTTATATCCGCCCTGCCCAAGGTGGCGGCAGTTGCCGTTATGGCGCGGTTCTGCGCTCTGGCGGCTCCAGATTCCGTAGCCCTGCCTACACTGCTTACCGTGCTTTCCGTGTGTTCGATGTTTTATGGCAACCTGACGGCCCTTGTGCAAAAGGACGTCAAACGCATGCTCGGTTTTTCGGGCATTGCGCACGCGGGCTATATCCTGCTGGGCATGGTCACCCTTAAAGCCTGGGGATTCGCCACCGCCCTGTACTACGGCATTGGCTACCTCTTCATGATGCTGACGGCCTTTCTGGTGCTGTACACGGTGGCTCCCAACGGCGGCAACGTAAGCGTTAAAAATCTCAACGGCCTTTCCCGCCGCTCGCCGTTATTGGCCTTTATCATGACCGTAAGCATGTTCGCCCTTGCGGGCATTCCCCCTTTCGCTGGCTTTATGGGCAAATTTATGCTGCTCACAAGCGCCTACAAATCTGGCTATGTGCTGTTGGTAATCATTGCGGCCATCAATACCGCCATCGGCATATATTATTACCTGCAAGTGGTTCGCGCTGTGTACGCTGAAGACGATGCAAGTTCAGCGGATACGCCCCTGACGACAGAAGCCGGAACCCGCATCGCGGGCATTTGCCTTGTGGGCATAACGCTTGCTCTTGGCATTATGCCGGAAACTGTGGTGAATATGGCATACAAGGCCATGCAGGCTGCATGGTAGGGCTGGCATAACTTAGCGACCAGCTATCGCGCGGGCGGATTGGGTACAAACTTTGCTACCTCTGCCTGCTCTGTCGCCGGGTCAATTTTGTTACTTCTATTGTTGTTTTTATAGAATCAGGCCTTATCAGCTCATGCTGGCAAGGCCTGATTTATTTTTAAAAACCAACAGGCATTTTAACTTTGAAAAAAATTTAACGGCTCTAACACTGTGCAAAAACAAAATGCGACACAATGTAACGCATATTCTACAAAATTCTATTTTCAGCATAATTACAACATTAAAATGTGAAGCATTTCAAACTTAATCTGCGCTATAAATTAGGTCCTAAGAAACATTTTTCACCAATGACAAGAAAAGGGGGAGTTTTACAAAATGGATGTGCCCATGCGTACATGACTGGAGTAAAAATTTCATTTTGATGCATCAAGTTGGACAAATAATTATCGGGCGACAGCCCCTAGTTATACGGATTGGCATTTCAATCCTTACCGGCCCAAGGTATCGCAATTGACAATAATGAAATAATATATCATTTCATTTCGTATGTTTTTTCCTGGACGCAATTTCAAATAATCGTGGTACCTCACAAGGAATATTTCATGAAAAAAAGCTTGATACTTGCCACCGTTATAGGAACTTCCCTTCTGTATTCACCAGCTATGGCACATGGCCCGCATGAACACGGTGTCGCAAGAATGAACATTTCTGTTGATGAAGCAACCGTAGAAATTGCCCTTGAAAGTCCTTTGGCCAATGCCCTTTCTTTTGAGCATGCTCCGGCCTCAGACGCGCAACGCGCAGAAGTTCAGGCTCTGGCCGCAAAACTTCGCCAGCCCGAAAAACTTTTTCTGCTTACAAAGGCTGCCCAGTGCCGTTCTACGGGCGTTTCGCTGGCTTCTGAAAACCTGCCTCCCGAACTGCTGGGCGAAGCCGCTCCGGCAATTGAGACGGGAGTGCCTGGGCATCCAGAAAAAACGCATGACAAGGCTGAAGACGAAGCGCATGAAGAGCATGCGGCTCACGCCGACCTGGACGCCTCCTTTACCTTTACATGCGACAAGCCAGAAACGCTGAAAGATATGGACGTGCAGCTGTTTACGGCTTGGCCCGCCCTGCACGAACTGGAAGTACAGCTGGTTACGCCCGCAGGACAGCAAGGCGCAGAACTCACAAGTAAAAAACACACGCTCGCCTGGTAGCGTATCTTGAGAAAATACATGCAGCAGTGCGCTGACGCCAAACAAGAGACAGGCCCCTCCCGTGAAAACTTCAGGACCGAAAATTGTGCCCTTCTGTTGGACAGTGTGGTTTTCTCCTGGCCTGGACAACGGAATGAAACCCTGCGGATACCGTATATGGCTATCCTCAAAGGTGAGCACGTTTTTATTTCCGGCCCCAGCGGCAGCGGCAAAAGCACGCTGCTCAGCCTTGTGGCGGGAATTTTGCGGCCTTCGCACGGGGAAATTCTTGTAAACGGCGTTCGCATTACCTCCCTGAGCGGTATGGCGCGTGACGCCTTTCGGGGCGATGCCATTGGATTCATTTTCCAGCAGTTTAATCTTGTTCCCTATCTTTCCGTGCTGGATAATGTGCTTATCCCCTGCCGCCTTTCTGCTGCCCGGCACCGTGCTGCGGTAGGGCGCCATACAACTGCGGAGAATGCCGCCGCCCATCTGCTCGAACGTCTTGGACTTGAAGCAAGTTTGTGGAAAAGCAGGGCCGACCGTCTTTCAGTGGGGCAGCAGCAACGGGTTGCCGCCGCACGTGCGCTCATAGGATCACCACCACTGCTTATTGCCGACGAACCCACATCCGCACTGGACGCAGACCTGCATCAGGATTTTCTTCACCTGCTCCAACGGGAATGCGCGGAAAGCGAAGCTGCGCTGCTGTTTGTCAGCCACGACCAAACACTAGCCGTAAAATTCTCGCGCCAGATAAAGCTCACAGACCTGAATGCAGCTGGTGCCGCGGGGGATGAGGCATGAGCAAGTTCTGGTATCTTTTACGGCTGGCGGGGCAAAGCGCCTGGAACCGTAAGGGCACGCTGCTTTTAGTGCTTTTGTCCATTACCCTTTCCACAACCCTGCTGCTGGGCATAGAGCGTGTACGCAATCAGGCGCGCGATAATTTTGCACAGGCCATATCCGGCACTGATCTGGTGGTCGGCGCGCGGGGCAGCGGTTTGCAGCTGCTGCTGTATGCCGTGTTTCATATGGGCGGCGCAGCCAACAATATGGGGTGGGACAGCGCACAGCGTATTGCGGCCCGCCAGGACGTCGCCTGGACCGTACCACTGTCGCTGGGCGATTCCCACAAGGGCTTTCCTGTAGTGGCAACCACGACCGATTTTTTCACACGTTACCAGTACCGCCGCCACACTTCCTTGCAATTCGCCCAGGGCGGCCCATTTGATGGAATTTTTGACGTAGTGCTTGGTTCGGAAGTAGCGAAAAAAACTGGTTATGCCCTGGGTGACCACATAGTACTCAGCCACGGCGCTGGCGGCACACAACTTGCCCAGCACGCCGACAAACCTTTCACCGTGTGTGGCATCCTGGCCCCCACAGGTACGCCCGTTGACCGGGGACTGTACATCAGTCTCGCAGCAATGGAGGCCATTCATATTGATTGGCGAGGTGGCGCGCCTGTGCCCGGCTTTCATGTGCGGGCGGATCAGGTAACAGCGTTCAACCTCACTCCCAAGAGCATCACCGCCCTGCTGGTTGGCCTCAAAAGCCGCGCCCGCGTATTTGCCGCCCAGCGCGAAATTAATGCCAATCAGGCCGAAGCCCTCACAGGCGTCATGCCCGGGGTTGCCCTGGACCAGCTATGGGGCATGCTGCGCACGGGCGAAAGCGCACTACGCCTCATTTCCTGGCTTGTAACAGTTACAGGCCTGGCGGGCCTTGCAGCCGTTATTCTGGCGGGATTGGGAGAACGGCGGCGTGAACTGGCAATATTGCGTGCGGCTGGCGCAAGCCCGCTGGATATTGTTGCCCTGCTGCTGATGGAGGGTATGCTGCTTGTGCTTACAGGGGCACTGGCGGGACTGACCGTACTTTCAACTATCATTGCGGCGGCGGGGCCATATCTGGCTTCGCACTACGGTCTCGCAATCACGCTTTCCTGGCCTGAGCGTGGTGAATGGCTGCTACTTGGCGGCATTATGGCCGCTGGTGTGCTGGCCAGTCTTATTCCAGCCTGGCGCGCCTATCGCATGAGTCTGGCAGACGGGCTTAACGCGTCCATATGATTTTGACCGCACAATACCTTATAAATAAAAGCATGATGGTCATGAAACGATTTACTTTTATTGCAGCGATTCTGCTGTGCTGCTTTTTTGCCGGAGCGGCCCACGCACTGACCGATGACTACACCCGGCAGCAGGCTATTGAGAGAAGCCAGGTTTCTCCTGCTGACGAAGCACAGACACAGCGCGTGAAAAAAAGCGGCAAATATACGGAAATCTCATGGGATCAGCTCATCCCAGCCTCGTGGGACCCGGCAAAGGTTTTTGACAAATTCAACCTTGATCAGTTTGAAGATGATGACCCTAAGGCTGAAGCGGCTTTGAAAGAATTACAGAAGCTCTGGAATGAAGCGCCGGTCAACCCGGACATGAAAGGCAAGCTTGTAAAAATTCTCGGCTATGTGGCCCCTCTGGACTTTCTGGGTGGCGACGAGCTTGCGGAATTTTTACTGGTCCCCTATTTTGGAGCCTGCATTCATGTGCCGCCGCCGCCCGCCAACCAGATAATCTACGTCACGCTTGCCAAACCACGCGGAGGCATTCAGGTAATGGACACCGTATGGGTATACGGCAGGCTGCAGATTGAAAAAACAGAAAATGATCTGGCTAACTCCGGCTACAGTATGAAGGCCGACGCGGTTGAACAGTATGTCGAATAAAAAAGATTCCAAACAACAGCTGGCTGTTCAGCCAGAGGCCAATAATTTGTGCGAACTGCGGGGCGGGCGGCTGACGCCTCTGCGCAAACAGGTGCTGGACATTCTGCTGGAAGCCGCTGAACCCGTCAAAGCTTACACCATTATGGATCTTTTGCGGGAAAAGACGTCCAAATCAGTCACTCCGGCCAGTGTCTACCGTACACTTGATTTTTTACAGCATCGCGGGCTGGTGCACCGCGTGGGCACACTCAACGCCTTTGTCGCCTGCACTGACACCTGCGGCGATGAACATGAGCCGGTATTCATGCTGGTGTGCGCGGGTTGCCATCAGAGCCGGGAAATAAGCGATCAGGCGCTGTACAATACCATTTATGCCGCCATGCGAGAGAAAAAATTTACTGTTCAGGGCGATACCATAGAACTGACAGGCATTTGCCCGCAATGTGCTGGTTCCAGGGCGCAAGAACGTCAAAAAGGAACCGTACCCTCCTGACATCAGTATTACCCTCACCTCTACCACTCCCCAAAGCACGCGCAACCCTGCCTTCCCGGAGGAAAAATTATGAAGAGGTACTGCCGCTCTGTATTCGCTGATGCCGCACGACTTTGTCTTTTTCTTCTGCTTTTTCCCACTCTGAGTGCAGCTGTTCCTAATTCCCCAGCGCCGCTTTTGCCAATGAAGGATTTTTTCCGCGATTTCGAGACGAGCTGGTTTGTCATTTCTCCAGACGGGACAAAACTCGCGTTTATGAAACCCTGGCAGCAGCGTATGAACATTTTCGTTCGCGACCTGTCCACCGGCAAAGAAACACAAGTCACTCATGAATCCGTGGACGGTGTTAAGGGCTACCTATGGAAAGGCAACGATAATATTTTGTTCTTGAAGGATAGTGGTGGGGATGAAAACGACCATCTGTGGCGAGTGTCCATTTCGGACGGCAAGCTTCTTGACCTTACGCCATTTCCTGACGTCAAGACGATACTTGCGGATGATCTGAAGGCTGAGGCTGACCACATCCTTCTGGAGCTCAACAAACGCGACCCGCGTGTATTCGATGTATACCGTTGTAACGTGAAGACCGGACAGCTGGATATGGCGGCGGAAAATCCCGGCGATATAGTAGATTGGTTGAGCGATCACAAGGGCAACATTCGCGTGGCGATACGCCGTGACGGTCTGATCAACGATTTTCTATATAGAGCGGATGAAAGCAAACCCTTTGAAAAGCTGCTCAGCGCAGACTTCAAGAATACGCTGAATCCTCTCATGTTCAGTTATGACAATAAAAATATATACATGCTTACCACCTTGGACACCCCCGACGGAAAAAAGCATGACACAGCAGCCCTGTATTCGTACGATCCGGAGCAGCGGCGCTTCGGCACAGAGCTTTTCTCACATCCGGACGTGGATGTTTCTGACCTGCAGGGATCGCGGAAGCGCAAAATCATCACCTCTGCCGAATACTACACTGACAAGCAGCACTTTCATTTTTTCACTGCCGAAGACAAAGAGCTTTATGACAGGCTGAACGCACTGCTGCCGGATATGGAAATAATAATACTGGGTTACGATGACGCTGAAAACAAGCTGATTCTGCGCGCCATGAGTGACCGTACCCCCGGTACGTATTACCTTTACGAAAAGCATACAGGCCATCTGCAAAAGCTTGCCGATGTAGCCCCGTGGATAGTGCCGGACCAAATGGCTTCGATGCAACCCATCACTTTTTCCTCCAGAGATAACCTGACGTTACACGGCTACCTGACACTGCCGGTGGGCATACCCGCCCGCAATCTGCCTTTGATTGTTTTGCCGCATGGTGGCCCGCAGGCGCGTGATATTTGGGGATTCACCCGTGATGTGCAATTTTTGGCTAACCGCGGCGCTGCGGTATTGCAGGTCAACTACCGGGGTTCCACTGGCTACGGAAAGCAGTTTACCCTGGCTGGCTTCAAAGAATGGGGGCGTAAAATGCAGGATGACCTGACTGATGGGGTGTACTGGCTCATCGCGCAAGGCATCGCCGACCCCAAACGCGTGGGCATCTATGGTGCATCATATGGGGGGTATGCGGCTCTTGCCGGGCTAGCCTTTACCCCTGACCTCTATGCCTGCGGCGTCAGCTATGTGGGCCCTTCAAATCTGTTCACCCTGCTGGAGACCCTGCCGCCATATTGGGAACCCGAACGCCTGCTCGAGTACGAAGCCATCGGAGATCCCGAAAAAGACAAGGACATGCTCAAGGCCGCGTCGCCGAGCTTTCACGCCGAAAATATCAAGGTTCCCCTTTTTGTGGCGCAGGGAGCAAATGATCCCCGCGTCAACAAGGCTGAGTCGGAGCAGATCGTCGCCGCTGTTCGCAGCCTGGGCAAGGATGTGGTGTATATGGTCAAGGACAATGAAGGGCACGGCTTTCATAAAGAAGAGAATAAATTCGATTTCTATCGCGAGTTGGAAAATTTTCTTGGCAAGCATTTGGGCTTGAAAACAGAGGCTAAACTTTAAAAACAATACATATCAGATAGATATATAAAAACAGACTGGTGAAACATCTTCATACCCGTCTTTTCTACAATCCAGAACAATTGCAGACGTAAACAACACAAGAGAGCCGGGTCATCCCGGCTCTCTTGTGTTGTGGTGTAGCAGCTGTTTTTCAAAAGTAGCCACACCTGAAAAACGAATCCGCCACAGCCGCAGCTGAATATATCAATTCCTGTGCAGGAGTTTGCACACTAAAAACAATATACCTCAAAGCGTGAATAATCTACGTTATCAGCAGCATGTCATGATGAAGACACGGTAGCATCTTCGCCCTGCTTAAGGCACTGCTGAGGACAATAGCGAGTCCAAGATCTGTCGGCACATTTCAAACTTGACCTTTAAGCAGCCCGGCACCTCACCGCAGCTTTTCCATAATGGTTCTCAGCTCCTGCGCCATTTGAGAGAGATCACGCAATGCGGCAGAAGATTGTATGATGCCTTCAGAAGTTTCACCCACAATGCGGTTGATTTCATCAAACGTCTGGCTGATTTCTTCTGACGTGGCACTTTGCTCTTCCGCCGCAGCGGCAATGGAGCTGACCACTGATGAGTTGGCCGATGCCAGTTCCACTATTTCGTCAAGGGCAGCGCCAGAATCGTTGGCCAGCCCGGTGGCCTCAACCACGCCATTCACAGCGCTGCGCACTTCGTCAACATTGGTTCGGGCAGAAGCTTGAATGGCAGTGATGGCCCGGCTCACTTCCTGCGTTGCGTGCATGGTTTTTTCGGCCAGCTTGCGCACTTCATCCGCCACAACCGCAAAGCCTCTGCCCGCATCGCCAGCGCGGGCAGCTTCAATGGCCGCATTGAGAGCCAGAAGGTTGGTCTGATCGGCAATGTCGGAAATAACGCCCATAATACTGCCAATACTCTCCGCCTGATTACCCAGTTCGTCCATATTGCCCTGCAGGTTGAGGGCCACGCTGTTAACGTGGTTGATGGACTGAACAACACTGTTCACCAGGTTGGAGCCGTCTTCTGCCTTGCTGCGCGACTTCTGGCTCTGGTCGGCGGCCTGAGCGGCATTCCGCGCTACTTCCAGAACGGTGGAGTTCATCTCCACAATGGCGCTGGCTGTAGATTCCACACGATTACGCTGGATTTCGGCTCCACGGGAAATTTCACCAACCTGCGTTGAAAGCTCTTCAGAAGCCGCTGCTACTCTGTCAGATATATTCGAGGCCAGCCCGGCAACCTGAAGCATGGTTTTCTGCTGGCCCTTGATGGCTGATATATCGGTAATAAGCTGCAATACAGCGCAAATTTCGCCGTGTTCGTCAAGCATTGGAATGGCAGTGTACGCAACATCCATAGCCTTTCCTTGCGGATAGGCCACGGTTTCGCCAGAGGCAGGAGCCTTGGTGTTCACAGCGATGGTAAGACCGCAGCATTCGGTGCCATAGTCGTCACGGCGGAACATTTCGTGGCAGGTCATGCCTTGCCAGCCTTCTCCCACCAGTTCGCGGGCAATTCTATTGATATATGCGGCCTTGAGATCCCTGTTCAGCACGACCACTGGCGAGGGAATATTTTCAAGAACTATTTTGAACCGTTCAAGAATGTTGTTCGTTCCGCCAACAAGCACGGCAAATTCGCCCTCAAAGGTGCTCGCATCCCCTTCAGCATTGAGGTAGCCCTCTTCAATCTTTCCTTCCAGCCGCTTGTATTCTTCAAGAATTTTGTTCACCGTTACGGGAATCAGCTTCATAGCCTCAACAACCTTGCCGATCTCGCCTTTTTCGCGTGTTTTTGGCTGACGGGATACGTCCCCGTGAGACACCGCGCTTGCATAGCTGGAAAGGTCAGAGAGCACACGCACGATACCGATGATAATGCCTGACGCAAGAACAAGCCCCAGAATAACACCAGCAATACTTGTTATAAGCATATACTGCTGGGCTTTTTGATTCTCATTCAGAATCTGCGGTCCCAGAGCCCCAAGTTCTACGGCAATACTGTCGTTGACGGTGGCCAACGAAAAATGAATGTTGTTTATTTCAGCAAGAAGATCTGTAATCCCACCGTTGGCCAGCTCAAAAAGCTGTTCCATTTTGCTGACGTTGGCGCTCGTAGCGCCCGCTATTCTTGAAATGTCGGCGTATAAATCGCGTCCTTCCTGAGAAGCTGCAAGATATGGACGAATTTTATCCATATCTTTGCCAAATATCTCTAGGCTGGCGCGAATTTTTTTACCTTCTTCCAGATCACGCGATTCGTTGAAGCGCTCAATGCTGGACTGCATGAAGGCCATCTGCCCCCAGGCTTGAGAAAGGTCACCCAGCGCTTCTGTATCGCCAGCAGCATACAATGTTTGCCCCAGAGTCTGCATATCTTTCGTCAGCTTGCGCATGTCTGGCAGAAGAATGTTGTCGTGCAGTTCAGTGGTTTCATCAAGATTTTTAGTGGCAACATCAATATTGGCAGTAAGTTTTTGCGCGGAAGCAAGCACTTTCTTGAGGGGTTCAGTCCGGTAAGGAGTCATGGCCAGCTCATTGGCCCGCTGAACCAGCGTGATAAGGGTATTTACGCCATCGTAGGCTGCCTTGATCGCGGTTTTATTTTTCAGGTCAGCCAGAAACCGAAATGTGTCGGATTTTATAGAATTGGTGGTACTGGCGGTATCTCTGCATACGACGCTCAGATAAGCAACACGGCGGTATTCCTCAAAATTTACTGAAGATACGCCGATATTTCTGTGTCCATAATAGGCCATTGCCACCAGCAGCAAGACCATAAGCGCGAACCCGAAAATTATCTTGTATTTTGTTGTCATGCTGATGTCCTGTGGAGTGGTTAAATACATACCAGCCTATAGAAAGAAGCGATCAAACCTGACTCATTAAAACATTACATCTCTATTTATGCATGCACAATATTTAGAATTTTAAGTGATTTATGCATTGCACATATTAATTTCTTACAAGCAAAAACAACCAATACAATACATCAATGGCCAATATAAAATTTAAAATACACAGATGATTTTATATATTTCAGGCCAACAAAATTCGATTTGCATTACATCAAAAACGAATAGATTTTTGTTAGGCGAGACCAATATTTCCATTCCTGATTTTCTAGTTATCAAAAAACACTGCCAATGCAAATGATAACCTATAACAGCTTGTCGGTAACATCTAAAAAAAGAATAGGTTTTTGCTTCATAAAAACACAGCTATCCCTGCCAATCGAGGCAAGTAAAAAATATAACCATACATATTAGCATGATAATCATATAGTAAAAGCATAGCAAAACTACACCGTTCTTTTTTCGGCAGAGTTTTTGTCTGGCGATATTTTTAATGCCTAATGCTTAAGCCAGAATACGCCCGGCACTAACTTGCCTGAAAATGATAAATCACAGATGCAAAGCGTGACTATTTCGATTTGTGTGCACTTGCGATATTACATACCACCTGCCGTCACTCGCACTCCGTGTGCATATAACAGATCAACATAGTCATTTTATTATCCACAAAGAGCTGCGTTAATGCCTGCACCTGCACATCGAATTATTTTTCATACGTATTTCGCAATAACACTGCCACAAGATTCCATTTTACAGCTGCAACAATCAGAACCACCCGCATAACGGGTGGTTCTCTGTTTCGCGCGATGCCACGCTCCACCAACTAATACCTTTACCTTTATGGCGTTAGCCAGTTGCACCAAATCTGCATCAGGCGGGTTTTATCCTCATCCATCCCCAAGACATTAACGATTTTGTTGCGCGCGTCTTACCCAATAGGATTACATACGCGCGTCCCGTCGTTATTCCTGAAAATGCCCTACCCTTCTGCGCGCTACCCGCCTCCAGACAGCTTGCGCAGCAAACTAAGACACTCTTCCACGCTTATGGCGCTGCCTGCTTTTAACGACCAGTAAAAACCGCCAATTTCGAGTACAGGGGTTTTGCCTATCAACCCCATTCGCCCGATAAGCGGCGGCTCAGACATGCTTGAGACCAGCCCGCGCATGCCAAGCTGTTGCATTGCGATGCGCAAGTTTCTGTCAATACGTGCAATACGTTGCGCATCGGCATCCCAAATGATGATCTTCATAAGCTGTTTTTCCGGCATGTTATGAAACGGATAGGCTACGCCACTCACCCTAGCGATCGAATGTACCTGTCTGCCATAAGGGCAGCTATGGTGCCGTCAGATGCCGCCGTGGTAAGCTGCCGAAACTGCTTTGCATTAATATCGCCAGCGGAGAAAACTCCGGGAATATTCGTCTGCATGTCAGCATCGGCCAGAACATACCCGGCTTCATTGATTTTGATGACATGCTTAAAAAATTCATTGTTCGGAATCTGGCCCAGAAAAACAAACACACCATCAACTTCAACCGTAGTGCACTCGCCCGACGCGCTGTTTTCCAGAACAACGCCAGTCAATACGCCGTTGACCACCGCAAGATCCTTGACCTTCGTGCCAAGAATACAGCGAACATCATCATAACCTAGCAAAGCGTCCTGCGCAGATTGGGCCGCAAACAAGCGGCTCATTTCCTCAACTATGGTCATCTGCGCAACGCCAAGATGCTTAAGGTACAGGCCTTCATCAAAAGCGCTGTTGCCCCCACCCACCAGAAGAACTTTCTTGCCCGCATAGGGTGCGCCGTCACAGATGGCACAATAGTGGACCTGTTCGCACTCCGTAGGCACGTCCAGCAACACAGGTTTTCTGCCGGTGGCAAGGATAACGCTTTTGGCAAGATACACTGCCTCTTCGGTTTCAATGCGTTTGAAAGGAGCCTCAAGATCCACGCTTTCAATTTCGCAGACTTCTTCAACAGTAACCCCAAGGCTGTCCACCTGGTCACGGCATTTCTGCATGAGCTCCATGCCGTGAACTGAGGTATGTGAGGGAAAATTCTCTACAAGATACGTGGAGTTGGCCAAACCTCCGGTGATGTTGCTCTCAAGTATAATGCAACTTCTGTTGGCGCGCGCCGCATAGACGCCGGCGGTCATTCCGGCCATACCACCGCCAATGACGGCAATATCATAATGGAGGATGTCTTTCATGCCAGCCCCCTATTTTGCGCTACTATAGAATGCGGCCAATTCGCGGGGATTCATGAGCCCAGGCTTGCGAGCCACAGCCTTTCCATTTTTGATAACAATGACTGTGGGCACTCTTTCCGCGCCAAGAGCAGTCATGACCTCGGGCGATTCTTCGCTATCAATTTTCAAGAACATGACGTCAGGAAACTGCACCCTGAACTTTTCAACGACTTTTTCCATATTTTTGCAGTGCGAGCAGAGATTTTTTGAGCAAAGCAAAATACCGCTATTGGTGGCAGCAACAGCAGCTTCAAACGATTCACTGGTTAGCATCGTATACATATCAATCTCCATTTTTCTGCATCAGATCAAACTATCGGCACCTGATGACGTTGCCGGAAAATAT
>NZ_JASGDK010000168.1:0-19645 GCF_047607245.1 Desulfovibrio sp. | reverse complement strand
TTGAGCGTCTGATTGTTATGGAAAACGGCCAGATCAAGATGGACGGCCCGCGTGACGCCGTACTGCAAAGCTTGCGTGACCGTTCAAAACAAAGCGTTGCAGCGGCAAGGCCTGAACAAGGCGCTGAGGCGCATCGGTTAGCGGGGAATGCGTGATATGCAGCTGACACCACAAAATAAAGACACTGTGGAAAACACTTCCTCTTCTGCGGAGCAGCCGCAAGCAGTGGAAACTGTTTCCGGTGGAGCTCAGGCTGAAACCCGGACACCGGCTTCTTCATCCCCTGCTTCTGGCCAGACGTTGCAGCAGCCGGATTTCAGCGCTTTTTTCAGCGGAGGGGTTGGCAGCGATTTTCTGCCGCACCTTTCTGGTCAGGCTCCGCCTTTCGGTGGCGTGGGCGCGCCTTCACAGGACAGTTCTATGCCTGCGATGCCCGGCGTAGGGGCAGAAGGTGACGCCCGGATGAGGCAGTTGACGTCTGCCGGTTTTGGAGCTGCCCAAACGGATGCAGTTGGAGGCAGTGCAGATTTCGCCCCTCTGTTGCCGGGGCAAGAGCCCAGCGAAAGGGATTTTCAGCCATTGGGGCCAGAGGGCCAACAGGCTGAAAAAGTGGAAGAAAGCGGCCCAAAGGCTTTTTTGAGGGAGCTTTTTCTGGGCGGCGATCATGAACAGAAGCCCGACAAAAGTCTGCGGCAATCTGTTGCGGAAACGATGGAGCGCCTGCGCGGCGGGGGTGAGCAAAAAACACCCGGTCAGCCGCAGAGCAACCCAGGTCTTTTTGCCGCTATGGACGCCCCTCTTAACGGCCTGACGCCCGATGACATCCAGTACGCCAGCGAGGTGGATGCTGCCTTGGCGCGACGCCCGCGCTTCGGGGTACGTGCGCTTTCCATCAGTGTTGCCGTAATGTTTTTGTGCCTGCTCATATGGGCGGCCTTTGCCAGCGTGGACGAAGTAACCCACGCCGAAGGAACGGTTGTTGGTTCGCAGCGCACCCAGACTATTCAGAACCTAGAAGGCGGCATCTTGCGCGCGGTTCTTGTTCACGAAGGACAAATTGTGGACAAAGGGGCGATTCTGGCCCAGCTGGACAATGAAATGGCCGAGAGCGCCTATAGAGACGCAGTAAACAAGGCTATGGAAAACAGCATGGCCATCATCAGGCTGGAAGCTGAAATTAAGGGAGAAACTCCCGTATTTCCCGAACATCTTGAAGCTTGGGCCAGTAAACTTATCGGGCGCAAATTGGACGAAAGCACTCTGGTGCGCGCCCGGCAGATCATTCAGGATCAGGAAAACGCTTATCAAGCCCGGCGCGTGCAGCTCAATGCCGAGATTGAAGTGCTGGAATCGCAATACACACAGCGCATGCATGATGTGGAAGAGCAAACAGCGCGTAAGGTGCAGCTGGACCGCAGTCTTGCCCTGTCTATCGAGCAGCGTGACACTGCGTACGCCCTTGTGCAGCGCAACAACTTTTCCAAGTTGGAATACCTTGGTCTGCAGCAACGGGTAGTGGAATTGCAGGGGCAAATCAGCGCCCTTGCGGCTACCATTCCCAAGGCGCAGGCCGCCGCCGAAGAATCACGGCAGCGTATTGCCTCACGCCGGGCAGAGCAGATAGCGGCCATCACCGATGAGGTGAACAAAAGGCGGCAGGAGCTGAACTCTCTGCGTGAAAGTCTTTCGGCGGGCCGGGACCGTGTTACCCGTACGGAACTCCGCACGCCAGTTCGCGGCACAGTAAAGCAGATCTATATCTCTACAGTAGGCGGCGTGGTCAAGCCCGGCGAACCTATCATGGATATTGTGCCCCTGGATGACACGCTACTGGTAGAAGCCAAGGTCAAGCCGCAGGACGTGGCTTTTCTGCGCCCTGGTCAGGACGTAATGGTCAAGGTGTCAGCCTACGACTTTTCTATCTACGGGGGGCTCGACGGCAAGCTTGAGTCCATCAGTGCCGACACTATTGAGGACAAGAAGAGTGAGCATTTCTATCTGGTCAAAGTGCGTACCCAGAAGAATGCCATTGCCTATCACAAGGAACTTCTGCCAATCATACCCGGTATGATCGTGACGACGGACATTCTCATCGGCAAAAAGACCGTTCTGGATTATTTGCTCAAGCCTATTCTCAAGGCCAAGCAGAACGCCCTGCGTGAACGTTGATCCGCCGCGAAAGGAACGACATATGGCATTACAGGATTCCTCGAACAAAAAATCACGTAACCGCACCGCGGCATTCATTATGCTGGCGCTTTTTGCGGTCATGTCGGTGTTCATTGTGATGGGAGCGAACTGGTATCTGCAAAATTCCCGCGAGCGCATGCTGCGCGAGATGGGGCAGAATCTGTACGTGCAGACCAATAACAAGGTGGCTTTGCTCACGGTGTGGTCTGGATCGCTTGTCGAGCAGATTGAAGCGTTTGGAGAGCAGGACTTGTTGCGGCTTTTCGCTGCAGAGGTGGACAGCTCCGGTCTTTCTGCCTCGGTTCTTCTGCATGAGGCTCAAAAAGAAGACTCCGCGCCTGCGGCTCCTGAAATCTTTCCCGATACAGAGTGGAATGGAGGCGCGCAGTCAAATCAGGACCCCATAAGCGCTCTTGGTCCCCGCTTGCCAATGATGGTGCGCCAATTAAAAGATTTTATTGAAAAAAATGCGTTTTGGGCTGCGTTTTTAGTTAACACCGATCTGGAAATTTACATGTCGCCGGGTACGCCGCCCGTACTGAGCGCCGAACAACGCGTTTTTTTGGAGGAAGCTTTTAAAACAGGGCACACGGTTTTTATGCCTGTGCGCCGTCAAAATGGCGAACTGGTTATGGACATGGCGTTTCCCATCAAAGCTCCTCTTTATGTTGACGCAACAGGAGACAAGGTCGTTTCTGTCCTGCTGACTTCCTACAACGTGCTGCCGGTTGTCAAAGCCATTACGCGGCATAGCGGTGGCAAGGAATTCAGCGCGGCCATTTTGCAGCACTTTAAGGGTGAGCTCCAGCGGATTGACCCCAGCGTGCGTGAAGGATTCGTGAACCTGCCCGGCTGGAAATTGCAGGACGGACGCCTGCCTCTGGACATGCGTCAGGAACCCGGA
Source organism: Desulfovibrio sp. (assembly GCF_047607245.1). GTDB lineage: Bacteria > Desulfobacterota > Desulfovibrionia > Desulfovibrionales > Desulfovibrionaceae > Desulfovibrio. The sequence continues at coordinate 16,551 of NZ_JASGDK010000168.1, read as the reverse complement.
CCTGGCGGTGCAGATGAAGAGGTTAACTATACCTTGGCTCAACCTGTGCCGCGCCTGCCCTGGCTGGTAGAACAGGGCGTAGACGCCGTGCGCATTGATGCGGATTATGGCTCACTGCGTGGAAATGTCATATTGGGTGCGGGGCTGGTCATTGCTCTGGTAGGCATCATGCTGGCTGCCTTGTGGTGGTGGCTTGTGGGCCGCAGAGAACGTGCCGTAGCTGACCAGTTGCGGCGTCTGTATACTGTGGTCAACCAGCAGAAGCAGATCATGGACGGGGTCAATTCTGCCCTGTCTGCAGGGATTGTGCTCAATGATCTCAATGGCGTCATTTATTACGCCAACCAGAGTTTCGCCAGAATGGCAGATATTGATGTTAACGTTCTGCGTGGACGCCCCCACACAGAACTTGGGCCGGATCTGGCGCGTAGTCTTGTTACGCATACGCTGGCTGTACACCAGTCGGGCGGCCTTTCCAGTTTTACTGAAGCTCTGCCCGTGGAAGGGCGGCTGCGGTATTTCTTTACGTCCTGCACGCCCTTCCGTGACGAAGCCGAGCGTATGACAGGCGTCGTGTCTGTTTACAGTGATGTTACCGACCTTGCCATGGCGCAGCAAAAAGCGCAGCAGATGGTCAATCAGACGGTTAATGCCTTTGTTCGCGCCATTGAAACCGTGGACAGCTATTTGCGGGGTCATTCCGCCCTTATGGCTCAACTGGCCGTGACTCTGGCCTATTGCCTGGGCAGAACAGACCCGGTGACGCTGTCCACCTTGCGCACTGCGGCCAATCTTTCGCAGATCGGCATGATACAGCTGCCCAAGGAACTGTTCACCAAATCGGGCCTGCTCACGCCAGAAGAAAGAGCGCTTTTGCAAAATCATGTGGAGTACGCCAAGAGCGCCCTGGCGGGAATAGATTTTGGCTTGCCTGTGATGGAAGCAATTTCGCAAATGTATGAACGGATGGACGGGTCAGGCTATCCTGAAAAGCTTAGTGGCGACGCAATCTGCGAAAATGCCCGGATTCTGGCCGTGGCAAATACTTTTTGCGCGTTGGTGCGGTCGCGTTCTTACAGGTTGGCCCACAGCGTCGAACAGGCTATGGAAATTCTTGGCGAGCAGCCGCCCAAGTATGATATGCGGGTAGTGGAGGCGCTCAGGCAGTTTCTGCCGACGGAGCAGGGCAAAGCTTTTCTCGCTCTGCTGGAGAGTGACCGCACTGAAGAGCCCGATCAGGAAGGATAATCTTCATGAGATTATTGTTTTTGAATTCAGTATTCCCTGGTCGGTTCCGTTCCCTCGCGCAGGCGTTTGGGGCCATACGGGATAATACTGTCCTCTTTCTGGCAGAATCCGGTCAAAAAACGACCATACCTGGAGTGCGCCGTCTGCGTCTCGCTCCTCCTGCCTCTTATGAAAGTGACGACCCTGCGGAAAGAGAAATTGTTACACGGCTCCGGCGCGGCGCAAGGGCTGGCAATGCCCTGCTGGCGCTGCGCAAGGAAGGATTTTCGCCTGACGTCATCTGCGCTTCGGCCAGTATGGGCGGCAGCTTTTATGTACGCGACATTTTCCCCAAAACCTTCTATGTGGGCCAGGCGGACTGGTTTTACACACAGGGCGAGAGCCACTGCTTTTTCACACGCGGCAAGCCCCGGCCAGCAGCTGATTTTGCTCCTGCGAGGGTGGCCAACCTGTGGGAGTACAATGCTCTCGGCGAGTGCGATTTGGCTGTGACATCATCCCTTTGGCAGCGATCACAATATCCCGATTTTCTGGCCAAAAAGCTTCATGTGGTGCACAGCGGCATCAACACCAGGTTTTTTTCGCCCCTGGAAAATCAGGAAGAGCGCAGTGGGGAGCTTGTCAGCTTTTTTGGCCCGCCACACGACGCTGCGCGCGGTTTTCAGCAGTTCAAGGATTGCTTGCCCCGCTTGCTCGAGCAAAGGCCCAACTGCCTCGTGCTTTTATCTTGGCTGGAGAATTCGCAAGGCGAGGCGCGTTCACGCCCATCAGGAAACAACCCGGCGGACAGGGCGGAAGACGAGGCCACGCGCAGCGTAGACAGCCTGAATCTGCCGCCGGAGCAAAGGGTTCGCGTGCATGTGCTTGGCCCCAGGCCGCTGAAGGAATACCGCGAGCTTTTACGGGCCTCTACCGTACACGTTTATCTTGCTGCCCCGCATGCGCTGACGACAGGGCTTCTTGAGGGCATGGCTTGCGGCGCGCTGATTGTAGGTTCCGATACCCCGCCTGTGCGAGAGATCATACGTGATGGGGTCAATGGTTTCTTATGTGATTTTTGGGATGCAGAAGCCATGTCGGCCAAGGTGGCTGAAACGCTGGAAAATGCCTCGGCCCTGGATCATGTGCGCTCCAATGCCCAGCAGACTATTCTGCGTGAATATGACGGGGAAGTGCAGACGCGTCGACTCATGAGCCTCATACTGCACAGTATGGATCAAGAGAAATCTGACGGAAAGCTTGAAACCAGCAAGAAAGATGTTTCTGACGAGCAAGACGGAGCAAGCAAGGTATAGCCGTGTTTTTTGACGACGCCTTGCCTCCCCGCTGTGTATCTGTTTTATAGCGGCGTTGGGGAATTCTGCTGTTGCGTCCATAGCTGCGGCTATGGGTATAAGTTATGCGGTATTGAAGCATTTTCCGTTGCATGCTTTGGCGTTTGCCTGAGCAGGCGTTGTGATGCTGCGTAAGCCCTTCGGGCAATGGCTGCCGTTCGCGCAGGGCGGCTACTTGTTTGCGTGGGGCTACGCCGAAATAATTGTGCCGCTAATTTGAGAGGCTACATTTTCAAAATGAATCTGTCCCCGGTGTTCGCGCGAAGGTCTTATGCTATCAGCATGGCCAGACGGGCCTCAAACTCGTGTTCTGGTTCTGGCACGGCATAATAGAAACCTTGAGCCTTGAAGCAGCCAAGCCGCATAAGAATGGCGGCCTGATCCGCAGTTTCCACCCCTTCGCAAATAACGGCCATTTCCAGTTCAAGGGCAAGCCTGATGATGCTGCTAAGCACAATTTGCGCTCTTTGCCCGGGAAGGTCGCGTTGCACAAAGCTGCGGTCAATTTTGATAACATCGGCATTGAGCATTTGCACAAGGCCCAGTGAAGAATAACCGGAGCCAAAGTCGTCAATGGCCGTTTTGAAGCCGTACTGCTTTAACTGAATCAGGCGCAGCCATGCGGCTTCAGGGTTTTTCATGATAGCGCTTTCAGTTATTTCCACTTCAAGCATTTCGTGAGGGATAGAATACCGCCCGGCAATTTCGGCCAACTGCCGGGGAAATTCTGGCCGGTCAAAGTGCAGACGCGAAAAATTGCATGAAACCGTGTGCAGGGGCAAATTACGCAGCCGCCAGCTTTGCATGGTTTTGCAGACCTGTTCAAAAATGTGCAGGTCAATGTCCATTACAAGGCCGTTTCGCTCAAACAAGGGGATAAAGCTGCCGGGCATGAGCAAACCGTGAACAGGATGATTCCAGCGTGCCAGTGCCTCGCTGCCAATGATGGCTCCTGTGCGCATGTCCACCTTGGCTTGATACCAGGGTACCAGCTCACCTTCTTTAAGCGCTGTTTCGAGTCTGCCGTTCAATTCCTGATGCAGCAGGGCTTCCTGGCGCATGTGCTCGTCATAAAACAGTAAGGGCGTGTTTCCGTTGCGTTTGGCTTCACGGCGGGCATAGTTGGCAAGATCAAGCATGAGCTGCACATCACGGCCCTCGGCGCGGCTAACGGCATATGCGCCGTAGACCGTGCTGATTTTGTACGGCATTTCCTGCTTCTGGCGCCAGGTGTCCAGTGCATCATCCATATGGCGCAAGCGCGTCGCCAGGTTCTCCCACCCTTCATCACGCAAAAGCAGTACATACATGTCAGCAGAAATGCGTGCACAGAGCTCGTTATCGCCAACATTGCTCTGCAAAATATCCGCATAGGCGCACAGCAGTTGGTCGCCGGTGGAAAAGCCGAACTGGTCATTGATTGTTTTGAACTGGCTGATGTCGCCAAACAACATTGCATAGCCCTTGCCGCCAGCGCTTTTAAGAAGCGAAGCGCAGTCGAGCCGAAACTTGTAGAGATTGGAAAGCCCCGTGAGCGTGTCGCGGTGAAGCAGCATCTGGATGCGTCTGTTGCTGCTTGATTTTATGGCCAGGTTGATCCCCAGAAGCAGGGTAATGACCGAAAAAAACAGCATCAGGGCACTGAAAGAGGCAAGGGGGTATTGGGCGATGAACTCCGTAAGAGTAGTTTCGCGGCTGGGCACGCTGTGCTTCAGCACAAGATCGTCTATCTGCTCTACGGGCAAGAATTGCAGACTTTTGTCCAGCACGGCAAACAGCCTCGGATCGGCCTGCCGTGAAATGCCCACTCTGAGGTCGCTGCCATAACTGTCAACCGGACTTATGACCAAACCTGCGTAGCGGGTATTTTTGACCAGATAGTTGGCTGTATAGATGTTGGAATAGGCAACATCCGCCTCGTTACTGAGGATTGCGTCCAGGCAATCACCCAGCGTGGCATAGTAGCGGATTGTTTTGTCAGGGTTGTTTTCCGCAATATGGGCTGAAAGCAGGTAGCCACGTTGCAGGGCTATGCGCTGTGTCTGACTTGGATTGTCACGATGGCTAATCTGGGCAATTGCCGTTCGCAGATAAGGCCTTGTTGTGCGCACCTGCAGCTTCTTGTCCCACAGAAAGCTGCCGGGCAGAGCGGATACTGCATCAATTTCGCCGCCCGTAACCATGCTCAGGGCCCGATCCTGATGCATGGGGATAAATTGAAACTTGAGGCCTGTCATTTGCTGTATTCTATGGAAAACATCTGCAATGATTCCATAAAATTCATGCGTTTCTGGGTGCTTGTAAGTGAGTGGTGCCCATGTGGGATCATAGGCCACGGTAATGGTGCCAGCCTCTCGCAGGTATGCCTGCTCTTCAGGCGTAAAAACAGGGAGCTTTGCTATATTGGTTGACAGGTATTTGCCGTAAAGATCTTGTCCGTAGGATGGATTGCGCAGCATGATTTTCTCGAGGCCATCATTCAGACGAGCGAGAATTTCAGGTTTGTTGCGGTTTACGGCAATATAAAAGGGCTCTGGAGAAAACTGAGCAACAACCCGGAATGGGCTGTGTTTGCCAAGATTACTGACGCCAACACCGTCCAGTTCTTTATTGTGAAGGGCTTGCAGCATGGACTGCATGTCAATGTAGGGGGTCAGAATCATGCGCAAGCCGTGCTCACGAATGAACGCTTCAAGGGCGGGCACATTTTTGGTGTTGGCCACAACACCCACACGCATGCCGTCAAGGGCGGCATGGTTTTCAAAGCTGTAGCGCGTGTCGTCATCCCTGACACTGATCGTCATGAATGAATTAGCGAGAGGCAGGTTGGGAAAGAGCATCTTTTCGGCACGTTCTGGCGTGAAAAAGACGCAAGGCAAAAGATCTATCTGGTCGCGTTCAAGCATTTGCAGGCTGCGGGTCCAGTTGCCGCAATCCACGACCTTGTAGCGCATTCCCGTTGTTCTGGAGATTTCCTGCAGGAACTCAAAAATAAGTCCCTGATACTGCCCGCTGCGGGCTCGATACATGTAGTCGCCAAATTCAAAAAAACCGACACGTACAGGATCGTCCTGGGCGTGGGCGCGGGGGCAGTAAAGTAAACAAAGCAGAGCCGCAAGAACCAGTAAATGGACTCTGAACTGAAACATCTTCATGTGCGCTTTCCTCAGGTTTCGCAGATCATTAGGGAAGCGTTTGTCCGATGCTACAGAAGCATACCACTTCGCACAGTGGATTTTGATAGAGGCAGCGGGGCTGTCTTTTTATAGTATATTCTATTTTTGCCCGAGCCGCTAGAGCTCAAAGGTAACAATCACGCGAACCATACCATCTTCGCCAGCTATTTGTCATTTGATAGACAAAGAAGTCGGAGGCTTGGTCAGCAGATATTGAATGATGAATCACTCTACATGTATTGGATTATTGATGCAAGTATCAATTGACCATTATGCACAGATTGTCGGGTAAAACTGGATACGACATGGCTGTTTTGATGAATAATATACTGATATTGAATGAAAAAAATATTGTAATGAGCAAGATTCAATAGTGGGATGGTAATACTGTCAGTTCGCATTTTTGGTTATCAGTAGGCCTTGGAAAGAACTAAGCATGTTTTTTTATATACTGATGTGGCAATATGTAATTAATCATTTTAATATATATATGAAATACCAAAGTTGCAGAGGTGTATTTATATAGTATTTTTACTCTCTTTGAATACAACTACAAATTGTTTAATAATCTTACGATACTCATATCTGTTTTTTTGCCTGTTGATATATATTATATAATATTGGTAGTGTATGGAGTGTATTTGTGTTGTATCATATGCAGTTTATATATCTATTTATTTATAAATTTATTATTGGCGCAGCATGTAAATGCTTTTTGAAAGAAAACGACAGGAATGTTGGGGGTATGAATATGCTAAAAATTGGATTATGCGGCAAGAGTTGCTCTCACAAGAGGATTGAAAAAAAGAAAGTGTACTATAGTACCCAATTTATGAGTACTATAGCGCATGTTCATCGGCCAAAATTGGTGTAATTAATACTCATGAAAGTATATCCATACCTTTCGAGCGCCATAGCCAGGGTGATTGAGGCCTTGCGGGCAGAGCGCGGCATGACCAAGTCGTCGCTAGCTGACTTTGCCTGTCTTGAGAGGCGCTATCTGCGTGACATTGAACGGGAACTGAAAAAGCCGACAGTCAATGCCATCTATTCCATTTGCGAAGCCTTGCGGGTGCAGCCGGAAGATTTTTTCAGGCGGGTTTCGGAGGAGATAGAGAAAAGGAAAAACAGTGAGCGACGTGTCGCCTCCATCAACAAAGCTATGTCGTCAGTCAAGGCTCAGAGTGATGAAGAAAAGGTTTGAGTCTAAAGAAGCGGGCGGCAGCCAATGACCGCCGCCCGCAAGGGATGCTTGTATTACGTTATTTGCTGATGCAGGAGCGAATGGCTGTGAGCAGTTTGTCAATTGCTTCGGGCCGTGCGCCTTCGCCCATAACGCCCACGCGGAGCACCTTGCCCGCAAGGGCGCCCAGACCGCCAGCAACCTCAATTTTGTGCTTTTCACGCAGGCAGCCCCTGAGAGCATTGGCGTCCACGCCAGCCGGGGGCACAAAAAGGTTCACCTGCGGGGCTGCGCCTTCCTTGACATAAAGGCTGAAACCCATATCTGACAAGCCGTCCACCAGGCGCTGATGCATGGCCTTATGCCGCGCAAATGCGGCGTCCAGTCCTTCACTCAGCAGATTGTCCAAAGCCTGATGCAGGCCGTAGTACATGTTGATGGGGGCAGTGTGGTGGTATACGCGCGGCGAGCCTTCCCAGTACTTGCGGATAAGGGATACGTCCAGATACCAGTTGGGCACCTTGCTTTTGCGTTTGCTCATGGCCTCCATTGCGGTCTCGGAAAATGAGGCGGGCGCAAGACCGGGAGGAACTGAAAGGCACTTTTGCGATCCACTGTAAAAGGCATCAATTCCCCAGTTGTCCACCTGCACATCCACGCCGCCCAGTCCAGCAACGCTGTCCACCAGGTAAAGGGTGTCACTGCCTTTGACCAGTTCGCCTATTTCGGCAACGGGGTTGTTCACGCCCGTAGATGTTTCTGCATGTACCACAGCCAGAATCTTGTAGTGCTTCTTCGCCAGCTGCGCCTTGACGTCTTCAACCTTTACAGGGGTGCCCCAAGGGCTTTCCACAACGTCCACTTCGGCGCCAAGGCGCGAGGCCACTTCCACCATGCGGGAACTGAATACGCCGTTGTTGACCACAAGTACGGCGTCACCTGGCTCTATCAGATTGACAAAGCATGTCTCCATGCCGGAAGAACCAGTGCCCGAGATAGGAAAGGTCACTGCGTTTTCGGTCTTGCACACGGCGCGCAGCTGATCCTGAATAGCATCCATAACTTTGATGCAGTCGGGATCAAGGTGTCCGAGCGTGGGCAGGCTCATGGCCTGAAGGACGTTGGGGGCAACGGGGCTGGGGCCGGGGGCCATCAGCAGGACATGGTCAAGCGTTCCCAAAACTGTACTCATGGCAATCTCCTGTGGTTGACGACAGATATCCGTTTCGACTGGTTGTGCGGCCGTTCTTTTCAGAATGGCCGCGGCATTACTATGAGGCTTAAAAATTTTATTTTTCAAATAATTTTTACGATACTGGCGCGCATCTGTCCAGTGGGATGGCGGACTTTTTGTATGTTGTCAAAAAAAAATCAGTAGGACAATCGCCACTCCAGCGGTATCAGGGGGGCTTGTGCCGGCCATACAATCTTTTCAAAAATTCGGAATGCTGCTATGGCTTCCCGATCATTATAAATAACCTAAGGGCCAGGTATGAAAAAAGACACACAAGAGCTGCATCGTGCCTTGAAAAACAGGCACATCCAACTGATTGCCCTGGGCGGAGCCATCGGCACGGGCCTCTTTCTCGGGTCTGCGGGCACAATTCAGATGGCCGGCCCTGCCGTAATTCTGAGCTATGCAATCGGTGGATTTATTGCTTTTTTGATAATGCGCCAGCTCGGTGAAATGATGGCTCAGGAGCCCGTTGCAGGATCTTTCAGCAACCTTGCCTACAAGTACTGGGGGGAATTTCCCGGTCTGCTTTCTGGCTGGAACTACTGGATACTGTATGTGCTGGTGGGCATGTCCGAACTCACTGCTGTGGCGGTTTATGTTCAATACTGGTTTCCCGGTATTGAACCGTGGCAGACCACGGCTTTTTTCTTTCTCCTCATCAACGGCATTAACCTGGCTCATGTAGGTTTTTTCGGTGAAATGGAGTTCTGGTTTGCCTCCATCAAGGTGGCAGCCATTGTTGCTATGATCGCGCTTGGCACTTTTCTGCTGGTGTCTGGCAACGCTGGGCCTGAGGCAAAAGTCAGCAACCTGTGGGAGTACGGCGGGTTTTTTGCCAAGGGTTGGGGCGGTGTTTTTCTGTCTCTGGCCGTGGTGAGCTTTTCTTTTGGCGGGCTTGAACTGGTAGGCATCGCGGCAGCGGAAACAGCCAATCCGCAGAAAACCATTCCCAAGGCCATCAACCAACTAATCTACCGTATTCTTATTTTCTACATCGGCGCGCTTACTGTGCTGCTGACCCTGTACCCCTGGAGCAAGCTGGGTGGCTCGGTAGACAAAAGCCATTGGGCAGAAGCTATGGTAGCCAGCCCATTTGTACAGATTTTTGACCTTATCGGCATTCCTTCAGCAGCACATGTGCTTAACTTTGTGGTGCTCACTGCCGCGCTTTCGGTGTATAACAGCTGTGTGTACTGCAACAGCCGCATGCTCTATGGTCTGGCGCTTCAGGGCAACGCTCCCAAAGTTCTGGCTACTGTCAGCGCCAGGGGTGTGCCGGTTTACGCCCTGATGATTTCCTCGGGCGCAACGCTGTTGTGCGTGATCCTGAACTATTTTATGCCTGCCCAGGCGCTGGGCATGCTCATGGCTCTGGTGGTGGCGGCGCTTGTCATCAACTGGGCAATGATCAGCCTTACGCATATCAAATTCAGGGCTGCCAAGGTCAAGGCTGGCGAAAAGATCATTTTCAAGGCCTTTTGGTATCCGCTGTCAAACTATCTGTGCTTGCTCTTTATGGCCGTTGTGCTTGTGGTGCTGACGCAGATCGGCATGGCTGGGTCAGTAAAAGCGGTGCCGGTATGGCTGCTTCTGGTATGGGCTGGATACAAGGCAAAGAAAAAATACAATCTGTAATATGGCTTGTGCCGGGGCCATAACGCGCCCCGAACGATAAGAGTTTGGCCAAGTCTGGCTGCTGAAAGGGGATCGGTTTTTACCGGTTCCCTTTTATGCTGGTGCAAGATACAATACCACAGTTGGGGGCAAGCCTTTCAACTCTGCATCGAGTGCCAGACAATGCTGATAGTTATGCTGGTTTTGTGATGCGGAATACGTATCGCCAATATCGTTGAAGACGTGAATTCGATATTTTATCAACTCGGCCCGTCACTGCGACGCAACAACGGTTTCAGATGAGTTATTTTTTATTGCAGGTTTATTTGAAAGGGGAGCAGGGATTCAGCATCATGCAGGATAGAAAGATTTTTCAACTCAGCCAGGGGGAATGGGCTCTGGTTGGCGTGACAATGATTTGGGGCACGACGTTTCTTATCATCCGTAATGCCCTGGACGTTACAGGGCCTCTCTTTTTTGTCGGGTTGCGTTTTGGTTCGGCGGCTGTGGCCCTCATTCTCATTTCATTGCCTATCTTGCGGGGACTTACCCTTCACGAACTTTTCGCCGGGTCCATCATTGGGCTTTCGCTTTTGGGTGGGTATGCGTTGCAGACATTTGGTCTTGTTACCATTACTGCAAGCAAATCTGCTTTTATAACAGCTTTTTACGTGCCGACTGTTCCCATTTTACAATGGATATTCATGCGGCGGCGGCCCAGTGGTATGGCGTGGCTGGGCATAGGATGCGCACTGGTGGGGCTGATATTGTTGGCCGGGCCAGACGGTGTTTCGCCAGGGTTCAGCTCCGGCGAGCTGCTTACATTGCTGAGTGCCGTGGCCTGCGCTCTGGAGATACTGTTCATTGGCTATTTTGCAGGCTCGGTCAACGTGCGCAGAGTGACTGTCGTTCAGGTGGGCGTGACCTCCATCTTGAGTTTTTGCCTTATGCCCATTGCTGGTGAATCCGTACCTGAATTCTCCTGGTTGCTCGCGTGCAGCGCCTGCGGCCTTGGCCTCGCCACAGCGCTTATACAGCTGGTTATGAACTGGGCGCAAAAAAGTATTTCGCCCACCCGGGCGACCCTTATTTACGCAGGGGAACCGGTGTGGGCCGCGATTTTTGGCCGCATGGCCGGAGAGCGGTTGCCTTTTCTTGGGCTTGTGGGCGGAGCGCTTGTGGTGGCGGGCGTGCTTATAAGCAACACGCGAACTCGCCGTGGAAAGGATGATAACGTGGTTTCGTAGTTTTGACTGCTATGCAAGCTTGAAAAACTGTGTGGAACCAAAGAGCGGTGGTTTATAGCTTATTCGGTTTTTCAGTAAAATATTTGCCGTCTTTTATCCGCCTTCCCGGAACTGCTTGTAGCTCAGATTGAAGCGCTTCATGCGCAGGCCCATAGTGCGTCGCGTAAGCCCCAGAGCTTCGGCGGCCTTGCTCATGTTTCCCTGACATCTGCGCAAGGTTTCCACCAGCATATCATATTCAATGGACGCCAGTCTGTTTTCCAGATTGGGGGGCTGCCCTTTGCCGGGTGAGGTCTGCGGCTGCAAGGACAGTGGCAGATCGTGGGCGTGCAGAATTTCGTCTTCAGCCAGGATCACCGCGCGGTGAATGACGTTTTCAAGCTCACGCACGTTACCAGGCCAGTTGTGCCGCACCAGCAAGTTCATTGCTGATGTGGCGATGCCCGTAATGTTTTTTTCCGCCTCTTTGGCATAGTAATTCATGAAGTATTCGGCCAGGGCGATCACGTCGTCTCCGCGCTGGCGAAGCGGTGGAATCATTACGGGAAAGACGTTCAGGCGGTAATACAGATCTTCGCGAAAAGCGCCTTGCGCCACCATTTCGGAAAGGTCGCGGTTGGTCGCGGCAATGATGCGGATATCGACAGAGATGCTGCGGTTGCCGCCCACACGCTCGAATTGACGCTCTTGCAGCAGGCGCAGCAGTTTGGCCTGCACGGGCAAAGACAGTTCGCCCACTTCATCCAGAAAAATAGTGCCGCCGTTGGCCTCTTCAAAGCGTCCCTTGCGAAAGCTGGCCCCTGTGAATGAACCCTTTTCATGACCAAAAAGTTCGCTTTCCACAATGCTTTCGGGCAGGGCGGCGCAGTTGCACTTGATGAAGGGGCCGCCGGGCCGCAGGCCGCCATAGTGCAGGGCATTGGCTACCATTTCTTTGCCCACGCCGCTTTCACCCAGCAAGAGTACTGTCACCCTGGTGGGGGAAGCCTTGTGGATAAGTTCATAAACTTCCTGCATGGGCCGGGAAATGCCGATCATGTTGTCGGGATGAAACCGCTCTTTCAGATCACTGAGCAGCAGGCGCGTGCGCTTTTCCCATTCCACACGATCTATGTTTTCTACAAGGTACAGTTCAACGGCATGAGCCAGCATCTGCGCCATAACACTTAAAATGTTCACATGCTTATGCAGCGCCTCATCACTCTGGTACAGGCGGCTGGCGCTGATGGCTCCCAGAACCTTGCGCCCCAGATGAATGGGCACGCAGATAAAGGACATGTCCTTATCGCTGTCCAGCATGATGGTTCCGGTGCGGTTCAGAAAGTCCGGTTCGCTGCCGATGCGCCGCAGCACGATGGGGGTTGCATTTTCCACAACTTTGCCGGTGATGCCTTCACCAACGTGATACACGCCCCTGTCTTGCTCTGAGGGGGTCATGCCCATGCTGCGGTAGGCAAAAACATGCCCTGATTCGCGGTGTAGCAGGTTTATGGTGGCACGCTGCATGCCCATATGCCGGCGCATGTAGGACAACAGGCTGTCCAGAGCCGCCACAATGTCATTCTGCTCGGAAAGCAGTTTGCCTACCCGCAGGAGCAGGGTGATAATCTTTCCCCTGCACCCGTCAGCCTCACACTGAAGCTCTGCGTCATATTGTTCGACACACATGAGAAACCGAACCATCTTTCAGGGTAAGTAGCGGTCTGCGCGGCTTTGGCCTTACATGGCCTTGTTCGCGCCCGCGCCGCCCACAAGCACAGTTCCTTATGGAACTTCTTTGGAAGCACTGATTAAAGAGCCTCCTGGAAACGCGCAGTTATTTCGTTTGACAAGGCGCGATCTTTTTTTGAAGCAGGAGTGAACTCTTCCGTCCTCGACTGTTTCAAAAAAAGTGAAGCAACGCCGCCAAACGGAATAACTGCGCGTTTCCCTTTATATCCGTGTATCCCTGCCCCGAAACTAGGCATAGTACTTCCCGGTAATTTCAATAATGGTGATCTCAACCACGGCCGTCATCTGCAGCATGCTGGCCGGAAAGTTTTTGCCGCTGTGCTGCGGTGTGTACTTGGCTACGATGGCCTCAAGGGCGCGGGTTTTCAGGTCCAAAGAATCCACGGTTGCGGCTCTGCCCGTGATGATGACGCTCTGATAGGCAGTATTGGTATCGCATGGGGTATCGGCCTGGATGTAGCTGTACTCGCCTTCAATCTCAAAGCAGACCTTGGGATAGGCCATAAGATTGGCGAGCTTGCGGCCTTTCGCCAAACCGTGAAAGTATATGCTGTCATCAAGGTGGACGAAATGGACGGGCGTTACATAGGGAAAGCCCTTTTCATCCACAGTGCCCAAATGACCCACATGGGTCTTGTCCAGAAGGGCTACTATCTGATCCGCCGTGAGCTGGTGTTCCTTCATGCGTGCCTGCATGGGTTCTCCTTTGACTTAGAGTAGATTAACTTTGAAACGCATTACATTTCAAAGTTGACATTCTGCCAGAAATGCGAATTTTGGCAGAATCCACACCGCGTTGCGGCGCGCTGCCCTTTTGTGCAGCGTTCGAGCATTTAAAGCTTTTCAAAATTTGAATGCTGTAATGAATTCTTGCCTCGGCCAGAAGGGGGCGCGCCGGGCAGAGGGCCAGACCACCTGGCCTTACCCGGCACACTCACGGCAGGTAGCTTCCACCAGAACGCCGCGCAGCTGTTTTTCCTCGCGGGGAACGTCATAGCGCGCGGGCGTGCTTTCCATAGTTTCCAAAAATTGCAGATAGCGGGAGGGCAGGGCACGCATGCGGGCTGCCTCAAGGATGAATGTCATGTACTCGGTGCTGGGGGGGACGGGCTTGCCGAGCACATCCTTTTTGTACAGCACTGCCGCATGTTCTTCGCCAGCTACGTCGAGCAGAAGCACGGGATAATGAAAATATACCCCGCCGCCGTCCAGCCGCGCATGACCCCACATATCGAGGCTGAGGCTGTCGCCGAAGCTCAGTTCATATAAAACTCCCCATACCTCTAGCCCCGGGGCCGGAACGACGGTCTCCATGCCGCCGTCCCAAACCCTGTTGCGTCCATAAAAAGCCAGTTTGTGATCTGCCAGCCGGGCGGTACAGACCGCGTGCGGTGCAACACAGCGCGTGCCGACCTGAGCGGGATGCATGTTGGAACCGTAGGCGAAGTAATACTGTTTGTCCTTGCGCCCGTAGCGGTCAAAACTGGCAGTGATGTCCATAGCTGGCTGTCCGTCCGTTCTAGGGTGATTGCTTTGAAGATCCGATAGTGCGAACCGCTACCAGACGTTCAGTATCCATTCCTTGTTCTTTTTGTACTCCATATCGGTGAACAGGGTGTTGGCCATATTTTCCGCAAGCCACGTGGCCCCGGCGTAACCCATGACCGGGTAGCGGTAGAGGCCTGCACGGTCATAGGTGGGAAAACCTACGCGCAGCATGGGCACGTTGTTGTCAATGGCGGCCCAGCGCCCCTTGGAGTGCCCGAGTATGAGGTCCAGCTCCACTTCGCCCCGCTTCAGGCGGCCGTCCAGATCCCAGAGGTCGGCGTTGGTGACGATCTGCATGTCGAAATCCACATTGTCCGTCATTTCCTTCAAACGCGGATCTTCGGCATAATGCGAGTTGTCGTCGCCAAGCAAGAGCAGCACTGGCTTCATTTCCAGGTCAAGGCAGAACTGGGCCAGACCGATGACCAGATCAGGGTTGCCGTAGATGGCGACCTTTTTGTCTGCCAGAAACATATGGGTGAGGTCTGCAAGGGCATCCATCGCTATGCCGCGTTCGTGTACCAAGGCTTGCGTGATGGGCTTGCCCGTGAGTTTCTGCACGTTTTTCAAAAAAACGTCAGTATTGCGGATGCCGATGGGCGTTGGGCCTATAATAGTGGGCAGGTTGAATTCTTTTTCAAGATACTTTGCCGCCTTGCCTGTTTCGTATTGGGCCAGAGCGATGGTCCCTACGGCATTGGCGGTTCCCTTGAGATCAGCAATGGTGGTGCTGCCGTGAGACTTGCCTGTGCCGTCAGGCAGCAGGGGAGAATCGAAGCTCTCGATTTCCAGAAGCACGGTGGCGTCCACATCCATCAGACTGAGCAGGTGCTTGAGCTCCTTGACGTCGCCGGGGTTCACCCAGCCTGTAAGGAGGTTGAGCTTGCCGTTGGGTTCGCTTTTTTCAGCAAAGTGGACCACAAAATCCTTCAATGCGATGTCATAGCCGCTGATCATGCTGCCCACGAAGCTTGGCGTATGTATTGCGATGAGATGCACTTCACGGTCTGCGTATTTTTCTTTGAGCAAGCCGTTGTTAAGCTTGGTTACCACGCCGTCGATGTCGTCACCGATGATTTCTGTGGAACAGGTGGAGATGATGGGCACAACTTTGACGTCCGGGTAGCGCATGAGCAACACGTCCACGGCTTCTTCCACCCGGTTGGTGGCCCCGAAAACCGCGCCGTCTTCATGCACCGAGGAGGACGCAACTTCAAAATTGTCCTTGAAGTGCTGGGCAAAAAGCAGGCGTACAAACATGACGCAGCCCTGACCGCCGTGGACTATGCCGATGCAGTCTTTGACGCCGATGCTGACATACTGCGCGCCACAGGGTTGACAGGTGAAAATGGGATTGATGACCCCTGATCGTTCTTTTTCCATTATTTCGCAAGACATGGCTCACCTCTTCTGCTTGGACTGGTGCTCAGTACTTGGGGTCGGTCAGTTCCTGGTTCAGCGACCCGTGAATGGTCAGGAAATCCAGTCGTTTCTTGGCATCAGCCATGAACAGGCGAATGTCGTCCTTGTTCATGCCTGCCAGTTCGGGATTTTCAACGGTCAGGCCCCGTGCCATCATGACAGCGTCAACCCAGTAGCAGCGGTTTTCAGGGGTTTGAGTGTCGGGCTGCTCGCCGCAGAGTATCTGCGTGGTCTGTGTCATGATGCCCTCGTTCTGCCGCTCCCTGTCCCAGGCCCGTGAGTGGAACTGCCACAGGCACTTGCGCATGATGTAGTCGACAACTTTTTCCACATAGTGATCGTTTTTTTGGGCTCCCATGTCTCTGCTCCTGCTCTACACAGCCTGTGAAAGAGGTTCGGGGTAGGGCGGGTATTCCTTGCTGCGCAAATGAGTCACGCAGTCGTACTTGCCCGTATACTGGCGTTCGCCATTTTCGTCCTTGATATCCGGGCCGGATATGAGGCGCTGGGTCATGAATCCGCGGTCCAGCGGGAAATCGTCCTTGCTGATATCAATGCCGGACAACTGGTGAATAGGCGAATACACGGCATTATAGATGTCGCGGGCAAAGCGCACCCAGCCTTCAAATCCCTTCCACGGGCCGTTGTGATACGCATGGGCGTTCAGGTACGGAATGCGGATTTTCTTGGCGACCTCGCCGGGACGCACACCCGTGAAAATGATGTCCGGCTTCCACTGTTCCATTGCTTCCAGCCCTTCCAGTTCATTGGGGTCGTCAATGGCCAGGGTTCCGGGCTTGGCGCGGGCTAT
>NZ_JASGDK010000167.1:0-31580 GCF_047607245.1 Desulfovibrio sp. | reverse complement strand
CGCCAGATGGCCGCCTTGAGCAGCTTCACGAGAAAGCCCCCGGAAGGGTGTATCCAGATGTAAATCGGCTGCGTGAATATAACGTATAACGTCCATGCTTGGCCTCATGGGAAAGTGATAATGAATAGGCGCTAAACTCTAGATTTTTTCTTGAAGCATGACAAGCTCACACAAGTATAAACTGACAGCGTTCGGTAAACGAAAATGCCCACCGTTGGCAGTCAGCTTTGAAGGCGCTGCAAAAGCAGTAATGTGTTAAGCTTTTTCAGTTAAGGCTGCGCAGGCGGATGCACTCATTTGCCAGGTGTATTAACTCCGCATTTTGGGGGGCTTCTTTTAGACCATTGCGAACATGTCCGAGCGCACGCACATATTCCCCCGCATTTATCATGGCAGTGGCCATCATCGCAAAGATGGCCAACTCATCCTTGTAAGACTTCATGGCTTCTGCAAAGCATGCATCTGCTTCTGAAGCGCGCCCCTCGGAAAGAAGTTTTTTGCCGTCCCGCAGGTTGCGGTCAATGCTAAGCTTGCGCTGCAGGGTTGTTTCGTAATCTTCCTGCTCTGCGCTACCTTTTACGTTTTGATAGGCATTAACCAAAGTTTGTAGCAAATCTTTTTCATTGCCGGGTTGGTAGCCCAGGCCTGCTGGCAGATAATCCTTCAGGTCTGGATCTCCTGTCAGTGCGACAATCGTGGTTCGCAAGTCGCCGCGCAGATCAGTAGGAGCCGGCTGTCCGCCCAAATCCTTCAAGGCCGATATGGTCAAGTAGAGGGCACGCGCAGGATCGCGGCGAGCGCTACTGGCTCTGGCACGGCCCAGGTCTTCCCGAATTTTACGGCTGTTCATTGCTACCTCATCTGGTCTATAATACAGGCTTAGAAAGTAGTAGTGGGTTGTTGGCAGTCAGACTGCCAGAACGATCAGCAAGCATGCGACCGTTGTCAGGATGCTAGATAATAAAAGCCTGTACCGTCAAGATGTTGCAGATGTGTGATAAAACTGTGCCATTGACGGTTGACCATACTGCTTGCTAACCTGCCCAATTGTGTGGCTGAGTAGGCATCGGTTTTGTTAAGAAAATTTAGAGCATTTAAAATTTGAAAAATTTTACATGCTCTAACGCTGCACGAGGGTATAGCGCGACGTTGGCGTGGATTCTGCTGAAGACTGCATTGTGGGGCAGAATGACAATTTTGAAATGAGTGGCATTTCAAAATTAATCTGCTCCAGAGCGCATACACATTTGGCCAGACGACGCTTGATCGGTCAGCTACAGACAATCTCACCAACTGGAAAAGGAATATTATGGCGCGTGTTCTTTATGGCATACACGGAACAGGGCATGGCCATGCTATGCGTGGACTGACCATCGCTCGCCGGTTGTCTCGCCACGAATTCCTTTTTATTGCTGACGACGATGCCCCAAAAATTCTCGAATCCGAGTTCCCGGTACGCCGCCTGCCCAATTTGGGCACGGTTTTTAAGAATTATAAAGTGGATTTGCCGGCGACCATCTCGAAGGCTCTGCCCATACTCTGGCACAGGCAACGCTATATTGATCAGGTCTCACGCTTGATTGACGAATTCAAACCTGATGTGTGCATGACTGATCTTGAGTATTTTGTGCCGCGGGCCGCAGAAAAAGCAGGTCTGCCCTGCCTGACTTTGGATCACCAGCATGTGATCACCTGCTGCCGTCATGACCTGCCCATGAATATGTGGTGGGACAGCTTTGTGCAAGGGCTGACGCCACGGTATCTTTTCCGCCCCACGGAAGAAAACCTTATCATTTCTTTCTATGCGCCGCCGGTGTTGCCTCAGTATAAAGCCCGGGTGGCTCCGCCCATTCTGCGCGACAGTGTCCTGGCCCTGAATCCGCGTGATGACGGACACGTGCTTGTGTACCAGAGCAACTCCACACATCGCAAACTGGTGGATTTTTTGCGCGCTGCTACCCGTAAAACCTGCTATGTCTTCGGCTATGACCGTACAGAAGGGCAAGAAGACAACGTTATTTTTATGCGCAAGAGTGAAGAGGGCTTTTTGCGCCTGCTTGAAGGGTGCTCTTACGTCATTCAGGGGGGCGGGCATACCCTCATGGGCGAAGCTCTGTATCTTGGCAAGCCAATTCTGACCCTGCCTCTTAAAGCAATGGTGGAGCAACGGTTCAACGCTCTGTACATTGATCGGCTTGGCTATGGCATGCAGGCTGATATGCTTACCCTTGAGCCTGAGCTGCTGCAACGCTTTGAAGCAAATCTGCCTGCGTACAAGGCCGCTATCGCAAAGGGTAATTTTTGCGGCAACGAAATCGTGTTTGGCCTCGTAGACCACTTTATTCGGCAAGGCTCTTTGCCAGTCACTGGAACGCCAGTAGTAGAAGAATAGGGAAAAAAACTTAAAGATAGAATTAAAGGCGGCCTGAGCCGCCTTTTTTCTACTATTGAGCAGTTTGCGTAAAGTGCACTTTGACAATAAGCACTTCCGCGCGCGAAGTATTACGCATGGGCGGCCCCCACGTGCCAACGCCTGCTGATACAACGGAGTGCAGCCCGTTTTTGATTAGTAGCCCCATCGGGTTCTCATACATACTCTCCACTACCCAATGAAAGGGCCAAAGCTGTCCAAAGTGGGTATGCCCGGAAAGTTCCAGCACCGCCCCGGCAGTGCGCGCTTCGTCCAGCATACTCGGTTGATGATCCATGACGAAAATGGGCAGGCTACGGTGCTCGTGAGGTATATCTGCGAGAATTTCAGGCAGGCTCTTTCGTGGTGTTCCCTCAAAAGCATGACGGCTCACGTCATCTCTACCCACGAGCACAAAGGCATTATCCAGAATATGCCACTGATCCCGCAACACCTGCATACCGCTGCGACGCAGAATATCCAGGCTGTCTTTGATGGAACCGGAAATATATTCATGATTGCCTGGCACAACCCAATGCCCCAGCCGAGGTTGCACGCGGGCCAGGGCTGCAGCCATACCTTCAACATCCACAAGAATATGGTCGTCAATAATATCGCCAACATACAGGACGGCATCCGGTTTGTAAGGCGCCAGTAAATCCATAGCACGTACAAGACGCGGAGCCGTGATGATGCGCCCCAAGTGCATGTCTGCCAACACACCCAATATCAGCGGAGATTGCGCATAAGCCTGAGGCACGGGGTCGTTGGTGCTTATGGTCAGATCGTATTGCCGAACTATAGGATTGGCGGCATTAAACCAGCTTGCGCAACCAATAACGAGGGGAAGACCCATGACAAGCAGGGCGGCTCCCCAACGCGGAGCAACGGGCGGGTCGGCCCACAAGCGGCTGGCCAACCCCCATATATCCATAATCAGAACCAGCATGAACACGTAGAAAAGCATGCCAAGCCAGAATGATCCTGCCCGCAGTAACCAAACTTCAACAGTTGAGTCACCCCCCAGCTTGTAAAGCAAAGGAAAGGAAACACCCAGTACAGCCACAACAAGGCAAAGCGTTGGACGCAACCAGCCCGTATGCTCAAGTGCACGCCATAGCCACCAGATGATCCAGCCGTTGAGAAGAGCCAGACCAAGGCCTGTCACTACAAAAAATTTCAGCATAAAAGATTGGGCCTCACGATGCCCATGCCGCAAGGGCCTTGTCCAACTCGGGGCCGGGGGTGACCTTGAGAGCATTGTCCAGATGCAGGTGGCAGACATGCCCATCCAGGCAGATCTGTGCGTGGGTCTCCACGGAGCCGGGATGCCCTTCAAGAATATTACGCAACGCCAGCAAATCTTCTTTGCTCATGCGGTGGGGGGGAATCTGTACGCACACCGGGGTGTCATTGAGGCCGCAACATTCAGCCATAAGCAGCAGGCTTTGCCCCAGCAGCTTGAGTTCACGGGGCGCATCTTCACCGTCTTCGTCTACATCCCGGTTGTCTTCCGGTTCTTTATCAAGCCGGGCGGTGAGGCAAAGGGGCTGTTCTGAGTGCAATAGCTGGCGGACTTCAGCGTAACTGCGAGGGAAAAAAGTTACCTCGCCATGACCGGTAAGGTCTTCAATGGCTGCGAAAGCCATGCGTTCACCTTTACTCTTGGTTATGACCTCGCGAACACTGGTCACCAGTACCGCGCAGCGTACCTCTGCGCCGGGGAACATTTCTCGTGCATCTTCAAGAGTTGTAAGGCCCAGGCGACGTATTTCACGTACATAAGGCTGCAAGGGATGGCTTGTAAGAAAGAAGCCCAAGGCCTCTTTTTCAGCGCGCAGCTTATCTTCATCCGGCATCTCAGGAAAATCTGCCTCTGGGCAGTCAAGCCCGACGCCTGGCTGTGGCGCGCTTTCCACAGCAGGAGCCATGGCCAGCAAGGAAACCTGATTGGAATTTTTATCTTTCGCTTTTTTCTGGGCGCGGGTGACCACGGCTTCAAGAGAAGCCAGCATGGCTGCGCGCGCCACGCCAAAGCAGTCGCAAGCCCCACCCTTGATAAGGGATTCCAGCACACGCTTGGTAACTTTGCGAAGGTTGACGCGGCAGCACAGGTCAAAAAGTGAAGCAAATTCTCCATCATCTTTGCGGGATTCGACCAGTTCGCGGATGGCTTCATCTCCCACGTTCTTGATGCCGCCCAGACCAAAGACCACTTTGCCCTCGTAAGCTGAAAATTCGCGTTGACTGCGGTTCACTGAGGGCTGCACGACATCAATACCCATATCCTTGCAGCAGGATACGTACTTGAGCAGTTTATCCTGATTACCCATTTCTGAAGTGAGCAGGGCGGCCATAAATTCAACTTTGTAGTGAACCTTGAGGTAGGCCGTATAGTATGAAATGAGGGCATAGGCGGCGGAGTGTGATTTGTTGAAGCCGTATTCCGCAAACTTTTCCATCAAGTCGAAGATTTCGTTGGCTTTTTCTTCGCTGATATTGTTCTTCGTGGCGCCAGCCACAAAGGTGACCCGCTCCTTGGCCATTGCTTCAGCTTTTTTCTTGCCCATAGCGCGGCGCAGAAGGTCGGCCCCGCCCAGCGTATAGCTGGCAATAATCTGGGCGATCTGCATGACCTGTTCCTGGTAAACAATAACGCCGTAAGTATCGCGCAGGCATTCAGTAAGCGAGTCGTGAGGGTAAATAACGGGCACCTGGCCGTGTTTTCGCTTGATGAACTCATCAACCATGCCAGAGCCAAGGGGACCCGGACGATATAGAGCCAGCATGGCGATAACGTCTTCAAAGCAGGTAGGCCGCAACATGCGCAAATACTGACGCATGCCAGAACTTTCAACCTGAAAAACCCCGTCGGTCTCGCCCCTGGCATAGAGATCATATGTTTCCGAGTCCGTCAGAGGGAGATCATCAAGATCTGGCGGCAGCTGGCCCTGAAGGCTGATGTTATCCAGAGTATCCTGAATAAGGGTCATGGTTTTGAGACCCAGAAAGTCGAATTTTACCAGCCCCGCCTTTTCTGTCATGGGGCCGTCAAACTGGGTAACAAGTTCCCCACGCTTGCCTAGATAAAGGGGCAAGTATTCTTCCATCGGCTTGTCAGACACCACAAGGCCGGCTGCATGTGTGGACGCGTGGCGCGCCAAACCTTCAAGACGGCGGGCTGTATCCAGCAGATGTTTGACCTGCGAGTCTTCAAAATAAAGTTTTTCCAGCTCTGGTTCGGCTTCAAGAGCTTTTTTGATAGTCATCTTGAGGTCGGCGGGCACCAGTTTGGCAATCCGGTCTGTTTCGGCGAAACTCATACCCAACGCGCGGCCTACGTCGCGAACCACGCCTTTGGCCTTCATAGTGCCAAACGTGGTAATCTGCGCGACAGAGCCTTCTCCGTAAGTCTCAACCATATGCTTGATGACATCACCGCGGCGACGCTCGCAGAAGTCGACGTCGATATCGGGCAGGGATACGCGTTCACTGTTCAAAAAGCGCTCGAACAGCAGATTGTAGGGAATAGGATCAAGGTTGGTGATGCGCAAGGCCCAGGCCACAAGTGACCCTGCGGCGGACCCGCGCCCCGGCCCCACAGGAATGCTGTTGTTCTTGGCCCAGTTGATAAATTCCTGCACGATGAGGAAATAGCCTGGAAAGCCCATTTCCAGGATAACGCGCAGTTCATACTGCAGGCGTTCATGATATAGTTCTGGATTGATGGAAGCCCGGTCAGGGTGCTTTTCCAGTCTTTTCTCTAGCCCATCTTCAGCCAGCCGGCGGAATTCAGATTCCATGCTGGCCCCTTCGGGCAACTGGTATACCGGGAAATAATGGTTACCGAAGTCCAGCGCTACATTGCACTCTTCTGCAATACGCATGGTATTGGACAGAGCTTCTGGCACATGACTGAAAGATTTTTCCATTTCTTCAATGGATTTATAATACAGCTCATGAGTGCCAAATTTCATACGCTTGGGATCATCCATCGTGGTCTGCGTCTGGATGCAGAGCAGGACCTCATGGGCTTCAGCGTCGTCGGCACTGAGATAGTGACAGTCGTTGGTGGCCACCAGCGGCAGGTTGCAGGTTTCAGCCAGCTCGATCAGGGCTGTGTTGGCTTTTTCCTGTTCTTTCAGGCCATTTGATTGAAGTTCAAGATAAAAACGGCCGGGATAGATGCTGGCATACTCGAGAGTGAGTTTTCTGGCCAGATCCATATCATCGGCCAAAATGGCGCGGGGAATTTCGCCAGCGATGCAGGCCGAAAGGCAGGTCAGCCCTTCGGAATATTTTCGTAAAAGAGCTTTGTCTACGCGTGGTTTATAGTAAAATCCTTCAAGAAAACCGTGGCTTACCAGTTTGACCAGATTATGGTACCCTGTTTTATTTTGCGCCAGCAAGATAAGATGATTACGCTTGCGAGCCAGAGGAGATTCGGTTTTTTTATCAGTATGGTCATGGCAAACGTACACTTCGCAGCCAAATATGGGTTTTACCCCGAAATCTTTGCAACCCTGATAGAAATAGGCTGCTCCAAAAAGATTGCCGTGGTCTGTAATGGCGCAGGCAGGCATGCCAAAATCTTTGGCTCGGGCGCATAGGTCCTTGATGCGTATGGCGCCGTCCAGAAGGCTATATTCGGTGTGGCAATGCAAATGAACGAAATCGGACATGAAAGCTCCGGGGAAGCACTAAACAGAGTGGATTTAAGCTGTGGGGCAGAAGCGCCGTATGCGCGCTGCGAGTTAGATCTTGAAGCATAACAAATGAGCCACCGCCTCTCAAGCAATAGATGGAAGGCTGATTCCCAAGGCTGAAACATTGCCTTGTGTGCCGCCTGGGAGTACACACGACCTATGGAAACAAACCTCGGAAGCGCCAGTTTTATTGGAGATCATGAAGAATGGTTCGCCGCTTATGCCGCCGGTCGCTGCGCTGTTGAAGCAGCCAAGCCCAATGGTGATGTTGGGCCAATGCATCTGAAAATCCGGCACAGTATGGCTGTTCTGAACAATGCCCGGTGTATGGTGGACAGCGAACGATTTTCTGCTGTTCAGGGGCGAATATGTCTTCTGGCTGCTTTATATCATGATGTGGGTCGGTTTGAGCAATATCTGCGTTTCCACACGTTCAAAGACAAAGAGTCATGCAACCACGGCCAGTTAGGACTACGCATTCTCAAGCAGGAAAAACGCCTGGACGGAGAAGATCCGTCGGTTCGTAAGGCAGTGCTGGGTGCCGTGGTCTTGCATAACCGTTTTGCTTTGCCAGAAGGCCTGCCGAAGGATATGACAATCGCAGCGCATGTTGTGCGCGATGCGGATAAGCTGGATATTCTGCGAGTGATGGATGAGCACCTGAAAGGCCCAAAACCCTATAACCCCACAGTCGTATTAAGCTTACCGGATGTTGCTGGTCTGTACAGCGAAGCGGTGATACAGGCTGCGTTTGAAGAACGCGTTGCAGCCTATGCTGACCTGCGCAGTGTTAATGATTTTCGTCTTCTACTGGGTACCTGGTTCTTTGATATGCACTTTGATTCGAGCCGCCGCCAGTTTGTGAAAGATGGGCATGCTCTGAACCTTCTACGCGGGTTGCCGGACGTTCCACCGTACAAGGCCGTTCGGCAGGGGCTGCTTGAAAAGCTTGGAGCGTTACGTGACACACCATAGTGCTGAAGCCGATGAGTAGTTCTGGGTACGTCTAAAGAGTGTTCTGAAGTTTCATCTTCTACACAAGCGAGTGAGCAGGTGTCTGTGCTATCAGAGAAAGAAGTTATGTCAGATCCTTTGTTGAGCCTGCCTGCATGTCCCCGGTTTTTCCCGTATGCCACGTTTGCTTCAAGAGTCCCTTGGCCTGACGACGTCCGTTCCGCCCCGCTTAATGTCGCTTTTGTGGACTTGCGACAGATGGCAGATTGCCCTGTTCCTCTCATACGCTTGGCCTACAGTTTTTTTTATCTCTCACTTCCACAAGCAGAAGCTCTTTTGAGGCTGGCAACCGCTGCTGCGCGTGAAGTGGTGGTGGTGGATTTCAAGTGCGCCGAACGAAATCTGGAGCTGCCTTGTGCTCTATTGGCGGCTTGCCTGCGTGGGGTTGGGCATACCCATGCTTCACAATTTATGCGTGCTGGAGGATTGGAGGGCTTGGTCTATCGTTTGGGGCTTACGGTTTCTGAACGTCAGAACCTTTTGGGCGGGGCAGCCGCAATATTACGGGTATCTGCGCTAAGCTGATTTTACTGATTATTAATGAAAAACATTAACTGTGTCTGATTGGCTTGGACCCGTTAGAAATTTTGCCAGATATTTTTATCTATTGTTGTTATTTTGTTAAAAATTATAAAATATATAGATAAGATACAAGGCTTTTTGATATGCACGGGCTTTGTCGTGCGCAAGGTTGAACAATCCAAGTACACAGCTTTACCGTAGTTTGAAGAGCTGTATTTGCAGCTCACGGAAACAGCTTCAAGAATAAAGCCTTACTCCGTTTTATGCCTTTCGGTGTAATGGAGCTGATATCAATCAAGCTTCGCGTGTTGTGGCTATGCTGCCAGAGCTGAACAGTCTGTAGATTATTGAGTTGCGGGTATGTTGGGGATGTCGGAAGTGGCTGGAGCCGCTGGAGCAAGACTGTCATTTCCCGGTGCGTTAGGGGAAAGCAGATTTTCTGGCACAACGCCTGGCCCAGGCACTGTGAACGTTTCCGGGTTAATGCTGTACCAGGCAAACCACATCGAATAACCCCCGAAGTACTCCGGCATTGATGCGCCCTTCATGTTACCTTCAATAGCATTGCCAGTAGAGGGATCCCAGACGCTACGGGTTCTCAGGTCCATAAGCTTGCCATAACGGCTGATGAACAAAAATGGTTCTGCCCATATTTGCCGATTGAACACGCGAACGACGTCCAGCTTTGGGTCATGGGCGGCCAAGAGGGCATTGGGCCCTACAAAAAAGTTCACAGCCCCCTTTTTTTTCACATAAGCTACGTCAATGGCCAGCAAGTAGCCTTCATATTCCAGACAAAGCATGTGCGCTTTACGCGGAAAGCGCTTATCCATATGCTGCACTGGGTATATGAGCCTGTCATTGTCGTAGTAGGTCCCCTTGCGCTGATAGTTGCCGTAGGGATCTCGCCCATAAGGGCGTGTGCCTGCGGGTTTGCCCATAACGGGCGCATTGGGGTAAACGCTTCGTGCCGCTCCCCAGGTTGTCCAGAATACCGGAACAGTGGGCATGCCCCGGCCCATAAGAGGACCCTCAAAGGCCATGCCAGTTTCTTGCAGCCATAGGCTGCCAGAGTTTCGGTCGATGAGCACGCTGTTTCCGTCGTAGAGACGGCCCTCGGAGTCAAAAATGAGGTTGAGACCCTCCATCGAGGCATTGTAAGCCATGAGCGTTCCGGTGGTCGGGCAATATGTAATGGCATAGGCCACATCATCCACCAGTTCATTGACGACCTGATGCCAGACCATGAAGCGCTGTGGGTAAATGTGCGGTCCATTGGGCAGCATGACAACAAAAACCACTTCCTCAGCGCTGGTATTGAGGTCTGCATCCATCACGCGATCGTAACGGGGCCTGTACAGCGAGGGAATTGCTCCGTACGCGACCCCTGTTTCCACCAGCTTACCTGTAATAGACGCCAGTTCTTGCATGCTTTTGGGACGAGCCTGAGCTTCAGGCGGCCACACAAGCAGAGTTAGCAGCGCAAGAAGCAATTGCGGAAAAATTCGCACAAAAGCAGAACACTTTCTGCCAGCAGAGGTTTTTCCCGGCTCAGTAGGACGTGTGCCTGATACAACGTGCGCTGCTGCCGCCTTTTGGGCGGCGGTCAACTGCAAGGTGTGCCCCTCAGTAGTTTTCAGCGGGCGTATATTCAGGCTTGTGATCAATGCAGATCCTTATCCTTTCGGTGAGTGGGGAGGTAGTCGCTATAAATATAGTCGCGCAGGGCCTGAGGCCAAGGGCGCGGTTTTTTGCCGAGAAATGCGCTCAACTTGCTGTTGTCCAGAACGGAAAATGCAGGGCGATGGGCTTTCTGCGGCCATTGAGCCGAATCAATGGGTACCACACGGCAGGAAGCTGCTGCCAGCGTTATGGCTTCGCAGGCCAATTCGCACCAGCTAGCCTGGCCGCTATTGACGGCATGCCATAAGCCAGTGGCTTGCTTTTCAGCCAGGGCCACGCTCCACTGCGCGAGATCCATACTGTAAGTAGGCGATCCCACCTGATCGTAAACCACATTGATGGCGTCGCGCTTTTCACAGGCGGCCACAATGGTGTCCACAAAATTTTTCCGGCCCGGGCCAAAAAGCCAAGCTGTTCGCAGTACGCTGGATCGTTCTGGCAGAACGCGAAGTACCGCCTGCTCACCCTCCAGCTTGGTACTGCCATACACTGACTGCGGGTGTGCTTCGTCTTCTTCGGTCAAAGGTGTTTCGCCATGACCCGAAAAAACAAAATCAGTACTGTAATGGACCAGATGTCCATTGTCGAGACCTCGAAGGATATGCGCCAGGGCATCCGGCAAGGCTCGATTGAGCTCACGTGCGCTGGGGGAGTCGTCTTCAGCAGCATCCACAGCAGTGTAGCCCACTGCATTAAAAACTACGTCAGCGTTGGCTGCATGCAGGCGCGATTGCAAAAAATTGAAATCCAATACATTGCCATCCTGCCGCCCCAACGTCTCAACTTGCCAGCCCCGTGCCATGAGTACATGCACAAGAGCCTGACCCAGCAGACCGGTTGCGCCCCCTAAAATCAGCGCCTTTGCCATTTAAACCCTCCCAGGCGCATACTCCATTTTTACCGAGAGTATGCGATCCCATAATTGTGGGTACTCTATCTTTGTGCGGCACACTGGTCAATATGGAACGCATACTGGTAATTCTGCAGCAGTTGCCTCCTTGCCACCATAGTGCAACTAACGTACAAATAAGCCCTATGAGACGTGCGATATTACTGGTAGCTTTCGGCGCAAGCAGCGCTCAGGGGCAAAATGCCCTTAAAAATTTTGACTCTCTGGTACGCCAACGCTACCCGGGAATTCCTGTGCGCTGGGCCTACACCTCACTTTTATTGCGCGAGCGCCTGGCACAGGCCCGGCAGAAAAGTGATTCTGTACGTAAGGCTTTGCAACGTTTCAGCTTTGAACGGTTCACGCATGTGGCTGTGCAGCCTTTACAAACCATCTCCGGGCGCGAACACGGCGAAGTGTGCGCAGCTGTCGACGAGGCTGTGGCGCAGGATAACCTGTGTTGCCAGGTAGGCGTGCCATTATTGACTACAGAAGAAGACTTGCATGCAGCCGCTCAGGCTGTGTTGCGCCACCTGCCCGTAGAGCGCACCGCTCATGAAGATGTAATTTTTATGGGGCATGGGGCGGAGCACCACGCTGTGGGTCGCTATGCCGACCTTGCGGAGGCTGTTTTTAAGCTCGATTCCAAAGTGCATATTGGCGCTATGAACGGGGCGGTACTGCTTGATGATATTTTACCCCGGCTTACTTCTGAGCGCGTGTGGCTCATGCCCTTGCTTTCTGTGGTGGGCAACCACGCTCTCAAGGATATGGCAGGGCAGGGTGACCAATCCTGGCGCAGCCGCGTGGAAGCCCTGGGGTGCCAGTGCATACCAGTGTTGAAAGGTACGGCGGAATACGCCGGTTTTGCTGAAATATGGCTGCGGCATCTCGATAGCGCCGCCCAATCTTGCTTTGAATTTGCATGAGGTGATCTATGCGCGGAATATTGATGGCTTCGTTGCTTTTTGCCGTGATGCTCTCTGGCTGCGGAGCTGCCAGCGGCGGTGACAGCAGACCCAGTGGGGCTGTGAACCTGTCGGGCTCAGTACAAAACGGCAATGCAAACCAGTATAACCCCTACATGCATCAAAACACGCCCAATCTTCGATCCAATACGCCTGACGGATCTGCTATGCTCAACAAGCTGGGCGGCAATGTGCCGACGATCGAAGGCGAAGCCGGGCATAGGCCGCAGTGGAAAAACGAGATTTATCCCGTGGTGTTTGGTAATGCCGCTGCGCCGCACGAAATCCTTGTTGTGCTTGATTTTGCTGCGCCGCAGAGTGAGAAGGTCTGGCAGGCAGTTGTGGAGGCCAGCCGTTCGCTTTCGCCCCAGCAGTGTAAAATAGCCGTTTTTGCCAACAGCAAAGAATACTATGGCACCGATCTTATGGGACTTGCCATCTGGATCAGCCATTCCCGGCCTGGGCAGGCGATGCCATATATGACTTATGCTCTTGGGCAGTGGAACAAGATCAAGGCCGAGCAAAAGAGTACGCGTGGCCGCGCTGTTCCTTTCCAGAACGAATACGATGCTACAGTCAAGAGCACAGATTACCCCATCCATTACAGCTACTTCTCACAGTTGCGCCCTCCCGTTCCCGCTAGCCAGGAATTAAGCGTGGCCAAGTATTGCTATGATGCGGGCAACGTGAACCTTTACCAGGCAGAGCAGATCAGCAAGTATTATGGAATCAAAAACCTGCCAGCTGTCATTGTGAACGGGCAGCTTCTTTCCTCTGTATCAGCCGGAAGTATCTTGAAGGCGTTGCAGTAGAGCATTTGAACTTTGAAAAATTTAGCCCTAGCGTTGGTCAGAAGGGCAGTGCGCGATAACGTTTCAAGGCATTAACTGATTCGGTTAACTACAGTTTTTAGTAACAAAAACCCCGCTCAATAGAGCGGGGTTTTTGCTGTTTGTAAGCGTTATAATTTGAAAAATTCCAAAGGCGGAGCAGCGGGTATCATTTGAGCAGCGGCCAGCTTTTCGTAAAAAAGTTTCAGACCGCTCTGTTCTTCTTCCCCAAGGCTGTAAACAAGGCCCTTGCTGTAATAGAGAGCCAATTCGTCTCTGCTAAGGGGGCAGCCATGCCCCGTAAGATCAAGTATTACATCCATGTGGGCCAGCCCCCAGTCCCGTCCCTGACGCAAAAGTGCGCCTGGATCCGTTGTAAAGAAGCCTGCGTCAGCAGCGGATCTGCTCACAACCCACAGGCCGAAGATAAAGGGCAAACCCGTCCAGTCACGCCATGCTTCAGCAAGATCAAGGCGATATGGGTATTCGGCGTGATTGCGCAAGCGCAAGGCCTCATCGCCGATAGCCAAAAAAGCCACGGGAGGTTTTTCGCCTCGCAGGGCTGGAGTCACCTGTCCCGTGCTGTAAGTAACCTCGAGTTTGTAGCGATCGCGCATAAGCAGGCGAAGCAGCGCCACAGAGGTATGCGTTTCCCCGCTGATCAGAATTTCCTGACCATCCAGCTGATCCAGCGGGACACGGGAAAGTAGTAGTACACTCATGACAGGGCCACGTGAACCGATGGAAAGGTCATCCACAAGATAGTACCGTTCAGGGCGGCATGCATATTCGAAGCAGGACGTGGAAGAAACGTGCAGTTCTCCCCGGGCCATCATGTTATTGAGCAGGGCTGGCGGACCGGAGACCAGTTCAAAGTCGTGCGGCAGAATGCCCGCTTCCAGCGGATGATAGATAGGAAGAACATTGAGATAGCCGATTCGGCCCATACGCAAGGTGGGCTTTTGTGTTGAACTGGTCATGGCGACAATCTTGTTTGGAGGGTGTGTGTTGTTTGCCTGACATGAAAAGTGGAAGAGCGGCCTTCCCGGTTTGGGCATTCTGACATTGGTGGAGGGGGCTTGGCGGGAGCCAAACCGTCCGTAGCAACACAGCGCAACCCACCTGAAAAGCGCATCTAGAGCAGAATGCCAACGTATAAAAATACAGTAATTTCGCTAACTAAAAGATGTGCTGAAAACACCCGGAAAGAAAGCCGTTTTTGTAGTTGCCTTCCTTCCGGGGTTGTCTTCTTAATTTATATTACAGGCTGTGGTTCCACAGGCTTGTAGTCCATTGTGCGCTGTATCGGAGTAAATCCGGCGGCGCTGATGACCTTGTGGATGTCAGCCCGGCTCATTTGAAATGATACGCCCGCAGCAGCTACGACGTTTTCTTCAATCATCAATGAGCCAAAGTCATTGGCGCCATAAAAAAGCGCCAATTGAGCCACATGCGGTCCCATTGTCACCCAGGACGCCTGGATGTTGGTCACGTTGTCCAGCACAAGGCGTGAAACTGCCAACATGCGCAGATAGGCTGGGGCAGGCAAAGGGTCTACCTGGATGCGAGTATGTGCTGGCTGGAAGGTCCAGGGGATAAAAGCTGTGAACCCGTGCGTCCGGTCCTGTACTTCGCGTACAGCAAAAAGGTGGTCCAACCTGTACGCCGGGGTTTCTTCGTGTCCAAACATCATAGTGGCCGTAGTGCGCAGTCCCAGCTTATGAGCTTCTTCCATTACGCCAAGCCACTGTTCGGCTGTGCATTTGTTGGGTGAAACCTGAGCGCGTACGCCTGTGTGCAGAATTTCAGCGCCGCCGCCAGGCAAAGACTGCAGTCCGGCGTCTTTGAGGCGTCTCAGCACTACCGGTACGGAGAGATTGAATTTTTCGGACCAGAAAAAGATTTCTGGCGGGGAGAATGCGTGAATATGCAGCTGAGGCCACGTTTGCCGCAGCCAGCGCAAAAGGTCTTCATACCACTCAAGCGGCAGGTCAGGGTGGTGCCCACCTTGAAGCAATATTTGCGTTCCGCCGAGATCCAGAGTTTCTTCTACCTTCTGGGCCATTTCTTCACGGCTGATGACATAACAGTCTTCATGCTCCGGCGCGCGAAAGAAGGCACAGAAGCGACAGGCGCACACACACACGTTGGAATAGTTGATATTGCGGTCGCCCACATAGGTGACTATGGGGGCAGGGTGCATACGCAGGCGCATGCGGTGTGCAAGTTGAGCCAAGGTGTGCAGGCTGGCCTTGTAGTACAAGGCTTCGGCGGCTGCGCGGTCAAGTCTTTGGCCGCTGGCTGCGAGCGCTATGGCTTCGCGCACATCGGCGAATTCTTGGCCTTGCTCTTCAAAGGGGCTGTGTGCGGGGGTAAAGCTGCTCACTGGCGCGCCTCCGGACTGTCTGAGTCATCCAAAATGTTAAAAGTAGCGTTACGCCGCACAGGCGTGAAGCCGGAAGCGCGTATGGTGTGCTCCAGTTCCGCAATGGTCATGCCTTGGGCTGACTGGGCTCCAGCCATGTGTCCAATGCGTTCTTCAATGATAGTGCCGTCCAGGTCGTCTGCTCCATACCACAATGCTACGGGAGCCAGCTTGGAGCCCATCATGATCCAGTACGCCTTGAGGTGTGGGATGTTGTCCAGCATAAGGCGCGCAACAGCCACAGTGCGGAGTTGGTCCAGGCCGCGTTGCGGGCCGACCTTGTCTTCCGGCAGTTTGAGAAGGCTGTTTTCCGTAAGAAAGGGCAGAGGAATAAAGCAGGTGAACCCACCGCTTTTATCCTGTTGCTCGCGCAGGCGGCAAAGGTGGTCAATTCTGTGTTCATAGGTTTCAAGGTGCCCGAAAAGCATAGTGCAGTTTGTCTTGATCCCCAAACTGTGCGCCTCGCCAGAAATGCGCAACCATGCGGCGGCGTCTGCTTTATGAGGGCAGATTTGCGGTCGCAGTTTTTCATCAAAAATTTCTGCGCCGCCTCCCGGCATCATGACTAGGCCAGCAGCTTGCAGTCTGCGAAGAACTTCAATTGTGCTGATGCCCTCAAGTCGAGAAAAATGTTCTATCTCAACCGCAGTAAAGGCTTTTACCGGCAGATCGGGATTGAAGGCGCGCACTGCACGAATCATGTCCTCAAACCAGGACAGTGGGCGTGTTGGATGGCAGCCGCCCACAATATGCAATTCGTCCAGGTGCAGTGGCGTTGAATCCGCATCACGCAGGCGCGCCAGCACATCGTCGAGACTTAGCGCAAAGGCGCCTGAATCGCTTTCAGCATCGCGGCGAAAGGCGCAGAATGTACACCCATTGACGCAAACATTAGTATAGTTGATCTGCCTGTTCACCACGTAGAAGGCGTTGTGTCCGTGCAGGCGGCATCGCACATGCAGGGCAAGAGCTCCAACGGCAGTAATGTCTGGGCAATTGAACAGGGCAATGCCATCTTCAAAGCTCAGGCGTTGCCCGGAAAGCACTTTTTCGTGGATGGACGAAAGGCCAAGTGCGGCGTAGTATGCAGCGTCTAACATGATGAAATCCTGTGGGGTGGATTGGGCCAAAATGACCGAAAGCAGAGTAGGCCGCCCGCCGCACGCTGTCAATGTGAGGAAAGCATGTCTTCTGTTTTGCCGCCCAATCCGTTCCAAACCTTGAGGTTCGGATTTTCACCTTGCCCCAATGACACCTATATTTTTCACGCGTTGCTGCACGGCCTTGTGGCCGCGCCTGCGGCTTTGCGCCCTCATATGGCTGATGTGGAAGAGCTGAACTCGCTGGCGCAAAAAGGCCAGCTTGAAGTCACCAAGCTCTCATTGGGCGCGGTAGCTGAAGTTATGGACAACTATGCCCTGCTATCCTCTGGAGCGGCCTTGGGGTGGGGGTGCGGTCCGCTGGTTGTGGCCCGAAAAGGGATGTCGCCTGAAGAATGGAAAAATGTCACTGTGGCGGTGCCAGGCCTGTTGACCACAGCTAATCTTCTGCTTACCTTGCACGGCGGTTTTCAGGGGGCACGACAAGAAATGCTGTTCAGTGACGTCATGCCCGCCGTGGCAAGAGGCGAGGCAGATATGGGCCTTGTCATCCATGAAGGGCGCTTTACATATGAAAAGCTTGGTCTGACCAAGATTCTCGATCTGGGACAATGGTGGGAGAGTGAATTCCATCTGCCCCTGCCTTTGGGCGCCATCGCGGTACGAAGGGATGTGCCTTTGGCTCTGGCCCGCCGGGTACAGGGGGCCATAACGGCCAGTTTGGCTCATGCTAACGCGCACCCGGACGCTTCGCATGAATATATCCGTTCTCATGCGCAGGAAATGGATGCAAATGTTACGCGTGCCCACATCAAGACCTTCGTGACAGATTTTAGCCTGGATCTTGGAGCTGCGGGACGATCTGCCATTGAGCATCTTGTTCAACGCGCTGCGAAACTTGCGGGTAAAAACCTTCCCGTCGAGGGATTGTTTTTGCGCTGAACAGCGTAAATGGCGGTAGAAATGCCGCACTTCGTTATTTATTTCTGGCGATTACTGCGTAACCTGTCTGGCTTGAAATCGCACCGGCCAGTATTCGGCAGCCATGTCATGTTTGCGGCAAGTCGCCACGGATCACCTTCAACCCCCCAAAAACTGGTATGCTTCACAAATACTTTTCCTGGTCCGAAGCCCGGCGTTTTTACGCTATTGGCCTGCCAATCTTTATTGCCCAACTCTCACAGACTGGTATGACTTTTGCCGACACCGCCATTGCCGGTCAGTACAGCGCCGAACATATGGCGGCTGTGGCTGTGGGCAGCAGCGTGTGGGTTCCTGTCGCCCTGCTTGGTATTGGCTGTCTATTGGCCCTTCCTCCTCTAAGCGCACAGATGGTTGGCTCTGGAAAGCCGGAAAAAGCGGCGCACCTTTTGCGTCAGGGTTTGTGGTTGACCCTGGGGTTAAGCATCGTGCTTATGAGTTTTTTCTACATAGCCTCATGGAGGATGGAGTCCTTTGGATTGCAGCCGGAAATGGCACGCGTTTCTGGAGGTTTTTTGCGTGCCATTATGTGGGGATTGCCCGGGTTTATGCTTTTTGTGAATCTTCGAAGCTTTCTTGAAGGTTTTGCACGAACTCGCCCGGCAATGATCATCGGGCTCATTGGATTGACCATCAACGTGCCATGCAATTTCATTTTTGTTTACGGCAAATTCGGCATGCCTGAACTGGGCGGGGTTGGGTGTGGCGTGGCCACAGCCATCAGCTTTTGGGTTATGGCTTTAAGCATGCTGTTTTATGTACGCCGCGATTCAAAAAATACCTGTCTGCAGCCCTTGTTTGCGCCGTTGTGGCGTAAGGCCTCTCCTGAAGGAGGGGTACATGCAGATGGGAATATTGAGGTGCAGCCACGTTTCGACGCTGCTCTGGTCTGGCGTGTGTTGCGCATCGGCACGCCCGGAGCACTGGCCCTGTTTTTTGAAGTTTCGCTCTTTGCCCTCAGCGCCATATTGTTAGCTCCGCTGGGCACAGTAATGGTTGCTGGCCACCAGATAGCACTCAATTTTGGTTCGCTGGCCTTTATGGTTCCCTTGTCTCTTTGCATGACCGTCACCATTCGCGTGGGGCGCTGCCTTGGGGCACAGCAAGTAGAGCGGGCTCAACTGGTGGCACGGACGGCTCTTATCCTCAGCGTGGCCTTTGCGCTCGCCATTGCCTGCTTTACGGTTTTGTTCCGGCAGGAAATTGTGCGTATTTATACTGATAATCCTGAGGTCATGGCCCTTGCCATACACCTTTTGCTTTTTCAGGCGGCATATCAGGTGGTGGACGGTCTTCAGGTCACAGGTATCGGCATTTTGCGCGGCTACAACGATACGCGGATCATCTCAGCTATCTGCTTCATAGCCTATTGGGTCATTGGGCTGCCCTTGGGGTTCGTGCTGGCGCGCACTAACCTGCTGACACCGCTTATGGGGGCGCAAGGTTTTTGGATAGCCTACATAGCAGCCCTTGGGTTCGGGGCCCTGTGCTATTTGCTGCGTGTGCGCTTTTTGCATGGGCTTACGCCAGAAGCTGTGCTTGGGCGGGTTCGGCGGTAGGATTGAAGGCTATTGCTTGTGGCGGCGGGCCATCTTCCAGGTATATTTCATCACTGACAGCAGATCGCCAAGCCCGGACTTACCGTTGCCGTGGCCCCCACTGTCGCTGGCTTCGCCCATTGGTTCCAGAGGATACATGTTCTCGTTTTTTTGAAACTCTTTGCTTGTTTCTCTTGCTTGCAGGCTCGGCGAGTCTTCCTCCATATCCATAAATTCCGTTTTGCCCTGTCCCCATAAGGGGACGGGGAGAACGGATGCACTGTTTCCACCAAGCTGTTTTTCCTGTGCAGCGTTGTCGGGTCTTGAAGGCGTTGCCACAGAGGTTATCGCTGACACTCGAGCTTCTGTAGCAGAGCCTGTGCCTATACTTGCCGGAATTTTTGAAGCGTCTGCATCCCGGATGTTTTCAGACTGTTCGGCATTTTCGCGTTGACGAGCCGCTTGGCGGGCCGCCAGCCATTGGCTTTCCGCCGCTTCCTGCCGCTTTTTGTCTTCTTGCTGGCGTGCAAGGTTTTCCAAATTTGAACGAATGCCTTCCGTCAGCGGGCCAGCAGCCATGCCCATTACACGACCAAGACTTGCTTCCAGTTCTGCCAGCATGTGTTGTGGCTCGTCAGCGCCGAGGCAGGTCTGGGCTACGCGTTCGGTGAGCTGACGCCGCGGTGTAACGTCATACCCTTGCGCCAGTATCTCGGCGGCTTCATCATACTGCCCCTGGCGCATCATTTGAAAAGTTTCTGCCAGAAAGGGGCTCTTGGCTTCCGGATCTTCCTTGAGCAAGCCAGCATACACCGCTCGTGCCCTGTGCCAATGGCGAGCTCTTACAAATGTGATCGCGGCCTGCCCAAGATAATGGCGATAGCGTGTTACATCACCCTTGCCTTTCCAGGCAACAGCCATACCCAATTCGGCATGACCCTGAATAAGGGCTCCGCGCAGCGCGCGCTGAAATGCATTTATGGCATTGTTCCATTGGCGTTGCTGCAAACATTGCATGCCAACGCGAAAGTAGTCTTCAGGTCCGCGCACCGGCTTGAGCAAAATGCCGTAGGTTGCAAGAGCCTGATCAAAAGAGCTGGTATCTGTGTAGCGCTGGGCGGTCTCGAGTTGCTGCAAGCTTGGACGCGATGCAGTAAGGGACTCAAGATGAGCTTTGAGAATATTGATGGAATATGGGCGCGCCAGTAGGGCACTGGCTCCACAACCCAGGGTCTTGAGTTGCTCCACTTCTCCGTCATTGGGCAAAATAAGCAAAATTGGCAGATCCAGTAGCAGGGGGTGCTGACGCAGGATCGCGCAGAACTGTTCGCCGTCCATGTCAGACAGTCTCTGTGTGCAAACGACTACATCGGGCATGAAGGAGGCTCGCCCGGTGTCAAGACCAGCCAGCATCCGGGCTGCGTCTATGCCGGACGTCATGCACTCCACCCGGCTTGCCCCGGCATCTCGCAAGGCCCGACGATCAAGGCTGGCCAGAGAATCGCTTTCGCTGAGGAGAAAAATATTCAAAGAGGTGGGGCGGGTCATGTAGATCCTTACAGGCAAGGGGGCAAAAACCGCCGGAGGCGTTGAAAGCTTGCAACGGGTTGGTGTCCGTTATGTTCCTCCACAAATTCTATAGAGGTGTGGCTCAGTAGGCAAGCGAATCAGCGGGCGAAAGGGATGATGCGGGCGTGGCGCACTGCGGAGCCTTCCTGATACTCCTCATCTGCCATGCCTGGATATGTGGCGTGGCAGTAGGGGCATTGCATAGTTTTATGCGAACGCTCCAGCCGGATGAGGCCGCCCTCACTTTCGTAGCAATGGGGGCAAAACGGTCCCTGCCTCAAATTATTGGTGAACAGCCAATAAAATCCGTCTTTAGATTGGAGATTCTCATTAAGAAAGGCCGCATCCTCCAGTGTTTTCAGGCGGGCACGGAGCATGCTTATCTCATCACGAAGCGCAATACAACGAGATTGAACTTCCATGAGCAGATGACGCGCCTTACGATATTGTCCCGAGGTAAAGAGATCATTTATTTCTTTGAAAAGGCGATAGTCCAGCATGTTTTTTTCCCTGTTATGCCATCTCTTCGGAATGGGAGAAAAAAGCTTTAGGCTGGGTTTGAGCGGACACTACGCCAATTATGTGAACAATACTTATGGGTTTGCGTGTGTTTTTGGCTAGCTGGAAAGTTGATAGAATTTTCCAGCGAGAGCTCTATTACATTTTGCGACGTGAAATTGGCTCGAGTGAACGCAGCATTTCACGAAAGCGGCGGTCTTCTTCCGGGTCAATATTGTCGGGCAGGGTGGTCCCGCGCAGCAGCTGACTGTGCAAGATATCAGCCTCTTTGCGGGCACCAGCCTTGCGTACCATGTCTGTAGCTGCATCGGGCACAGGCGACAAGACCTCTTCGTGCAGGCGTTGCTCCGCTTTTTCCTGAGCTTCTGCAGCCCGGCGCAAAACGTCCTCATTCACCATAATAGGCGCTTCTGCCCGCATTGCCAGGGCGATGGCGTCTGATGGCCGGCAGTCCACCCGCACTCGTCCTTCTGGCCCATTAAGAACCAGAAGGGCAAAAAAGACGCCTTCCTTGAGGTCAGTGATTTCCACCCTTGCGAGTGATGCCTTGAGCGCCCTCAGGGTCATAAGTAAAAGATCGTGCGTGAGTGGGCGCGGCAGGCTTTCCTTGTTAAGCACAAGAGATACAGCCATAGCCTCCATAGCGCCAACCCAGACGGGCAGGACTGTCTCGCCATCCACTTCACGCAAAATGACAATGGGGGTTTTTGTCTGCGGGTCGATGGTCAATCCAAAGACATTCATCTCTACCATAGCTCCCCCGTGCGTATGGCCATCAGGCTGTGCTTTTTTGCCTCAGTAATTCGCACCTGCACCAGCTGTCCAGTATGGTCAGCACCTGCAGGTAAGGGTACATGCACCGGCACGCCATACGGATCGCGCCCCTGCCAGCTGGGTTCCTGCCCCTCGCCAATCTTGGGGCTTGGTCCTTCCAGCAGAAGGGTGGTTTGCTCCTGCGCTTCTTTGCGGCCAGCAAGCCAACGCGCCCCAAGTTCATCCTGCAAAGCTTGCAGGCGGAGCAGGCGGTCTTGGGCTATGTCTGAGGGAACTTTATCTGGAAAAAGTGCCGCTCGGGCGCCAGGCCGATCAGAATAAATAAAAGAAAAACTGGACATAAAGTCACAGGCCCGCATCATGTGCAGCGTTGCCTGAAAATCTTCTTCTGTTTCTCCCGGAAAGCCGACGATAAGGTCAGTGGACAATGCGAGGTCGGGCCTTGCGTTGCGCAGATTTTCTACAAGGCGCAAGAAGGCTTCACTGTCGTAGCGGCGGCGCATGCTCTTGAGTACAGCGTCGGAACCAGCCTGAAGGGGAAGGTGAAGGCGCGGGCACAATTGAGGCAGTTCTGCAAACGCAGCCACATCTTCAGGGCCCATATCCTTGGGGTGTGGTGTCACATAACGCAGGCGTTCAAGACCCGGCAAGGCTGCAACCTGCCGCAGCAATTGAGCGAAGCTCGTTCCATCACCGCTTTTGTCCTGGCCGAAGGCATTGACGTTTTGCCCAAGCAGACTGATTTCCCGTGCCCCCTTGTCAAGAACCGCCTGGCATTCTTCAAGGATGGCCGCCGATGAACGCGATTTTTGCCGCCCGCGCGTGAAGGGAACGATACAATATGCGCAGAAGTTGTCACACCCTTGCATGATATTGATGTAGGCTACGGGGCCAGAAGGAGCCGCAGAGGTTTCTGGTCCGGCTTCCCGTTCAACATAATGGCTTGTGAAATCCAAGAGTGAAAGCCGTAAGCCCGGATCTTCAAGCAGGCGTTCAATAGCCGCTGGAGCTCCACTGATGCCGTCACTGCCTGCTACCAGACGAACCTGTTTTTCTTTTGCAAAAAAAGCCTCGCCCAACTGTTGCGCAACACAACCAGCCACACCCACCAAAACACCGGGGTTTCCCCCTGTTACCTGGCGGATACGCCCAAGAGCGCTGATGACTTTTTGTTCCGGTTTTTCGCGCACTGAGCAGGTATTGACTACAACCACCTGCGCTTCTTCAAGCGGAGCTTCGGTAAACCCGCGTGTTGCGAGTGCACGCCCCAGCCATTGGGAATCGTGCACATTCATTTGGCAGCCGAATGTTATGATATGGTAAGTTTTTTCAGTCATAGCGATTATTGTTCGATATCCAGATCAGCCTCGTACATGCCGGAAGCCCCTTCTTCTTCAAGAGCGGCAACGCGATCTTCCAGCCAGTCCAGTACGGCGCGGGCCGTATGATAGTTGAGCAGAACACGGCTGTGAATGCAGCGGGTAACTTCGCGCAAATCGTCCTCACCAGGCACCATCTCGTGGCCAATAGAGCCGTCAGGCGCTACAAGTTGCTCGGAAAAGGCTGGCAGTGAATCACTTTCGTGATAGAAGTTCATTTCTATTTCGCCCTGAGGATTAATGCCCCCCCATACGCCGTGGGCCGTCTGAAGGCGGGCCTCTTTGTCCATATCATATCTGTAGCGTATTTTAGCCGGATGTGCGTTTGGTTTGTTCATGCGCCTTCCTTTACATTTCGTATACGTATGGGGCAATGGAATATGATAAAAAAGCGGCTCTGCCAAGTAAAGCTGCTTCCAGGCCAATGGCCGCTTGTTTGCTTTTGTTCTCAACTGAGGGCTGAATGCAAAGGTCATTTTGCTTGGCTGCTCATGAAAATAACCAGAAAATATTGGCACGCCAGTATAAACTTGGCTCAATTTGTGTGCAGGGCTCTTGACGATACCCGGCCCTTGGTTAAACTATCAATGGGGAGTATGCGAGTCCGGTCGCCGGTCGCAAACCTGTTTCAGTGACGGCCCAACGCCGTTCTTTATTTCTATTGAAGGAGCATATGTGAGCGAGGCAAACAGCACGGGCGTGAAGGAACACGACATCCGCCCCTATTTTGATATGGAAGGTTTTTTGGTCATGAGCCAGGAAACCCGCCTTGGGGGCGCAGTTCTGGAACGTCTGGTCGAATTGTGGGGGCAGTGGTTGCCGCAACTCAAAGTGCGCGAAATCACCACAGGAAAAATTTCTTATCTAGCAATATGGCTTCCAGAAGAAGTGGAAGTGGAAGTGGACGAGGCTTGGGGAAAATCTGCGTCTGACGGGTTCATGATAAACAATTTGGCGCAATTCATGTGTATGAGTGTAGTGCAGGCCATACTTCCCCAGGTGGAGGACGCAGGCTGTGCGCCGTCGCCCAGGCCTACAGAAGCTTTGAGAGCCGCTTTAGCTGATCTTGGGCTTGAATATAAGCCCGGTGGAACGCTACTGGCCCGCCGGTATGCGGTTGTGACGCATTTTCCTTTCCGCGGCGGCTGTGAAATCTGCCACCTTCAGGCTCAATGCCCCAAGGGGCAGGGACAAGCCGAGAGCGCCAGCATCCTTTTGCCGGGCTATGAGCACGGCGCAGATGAAGGTACTCCCAATTAAGAGAAAGCCTATTGGGCGCTGCCTACTCAGACTGCGCCCAATAGCTTTTAGCGTCCTTCCATAACAAGGGTTCGCGTTGCACCAGAAGGGGTGCGTACAACCAATTCCACGGTACGCGCATTTCGAGCAACGCTTTCAACAAGACAGGTTTCAATGGTGTCGGAATCGTAATTACGAACATCCACTGCGTCGCCCTGTGAGGGCACACGATCGGGAGTTACTTCCACCAAGTCTGAGGAGGCAGCGTCAAAACCGTCCCATGCCCGGGCATCCGGGGGGGCGCACAAGGCAAAACTCAGGATGACCGCGAGGGTCGCTCCTATAAGCAGGTGTTTCATGCAGGCAGATGTAAATCCATTTTCGCTTCTTGGCAACAGGGGAAACGTCACGGAATCGGACAACATCATGAAAAAAAGCGCTTCGTGCCTTGGCGAGCAGGGGTTGTCTCGCCTTATGGACAGCCACGGGCGTATTGTTCGCTATTTGCGGCTTTCCATTACTGACCGTTGTAATCTCCGCTGCATTTACTGCTGTAGCAATGCCCGGCAAACCTGCATTCCACATCCTCAGGTCCTTCGGTATGAAGAAATGGCCCGTATGGTGAGCATCATGGCCCACATGGGAGTGGTCAAAGTTCGTCTAACGGGGGGAGAGCCTTTTGCCCGTAAGGGATGCGATGATTTTTTGTTTATGCTGCATCAGCGTTTTCCCGATCTGGATCTCCGCCTGACGACCAACGGAACCTTGTTGGAGCCGCATATTCCCTTGTTACAACAAGTTGGCGTGAAAGTGGTCAATATGTCGCTGGACAGCTTTGACCGGGAAACCTTTGCCCGCGTAACCGGGCGCGACATGTTGCCTGCCGTTCTGGCCTCGCTGGACAAATTACTTGCGGCGGGCATCAAGGTCAAAATCAACGCTGTGGCCATGCGCGGCATCAATGACGGCCAAATGGATGACTTTGTCCACGCGGCCCGCAGCATGCCTATAGATTTGCGTTTCATAGAGTTTATGCCAATGGGCAACGGAACCCTATGGAATGAAAACACCTTTTGGCCAGCGTCACAAATCCGCGCCGAAGCAGAAGCGCGCATTCGCCTTTTGCCTGTGCGTGATGATTTGGCAGAGGCCGGGCCTGCCCGTATGTTTGCAGTTGCGGGAGGGCAGGGACGGCTTGGGTTTATCACAGCGGTTAGCTGCCATTTTTGTGGATCGTGCAATCGGCTTCGGATCACCAGTGACGGCAACCTTCGTACCTGCCTTTTTGATGACAAAGAGTACAGTTTACGCGACATGCTGCGCGATACCACTGTCACCGATGCTCAAATCGGGCAAACTTTAAGTCAGGCCTGTGCTGAAAAACCCATTGGAGCAGATTTGTTGGCCAATCGAACCAAAGAGGCCGTTGCAAGCAGGCAGATGGTGGGCATCGGCGGTTAGTCGTCCGATAGTGCGGTATTTGAACATTCAGGTCGTTCAGTGTAGGCTTGTTCAAATTGAGACCACG
Organism: Desulfovibrio sp.; assembly: GCF_047607245.1. Classification (GTDB taxonomy): domain Bacteria; phylum Desulfobacterota; class Desulfovibrionia; order Desulfovibrionales; family Desulfovibrionaceae; genus Desulfovibrio. Next base: position 5,506 of record NZ_JASGDK010000167.1, on the reverse strand, counting down.
AATGTTTTTCAATACTGAGCAATTTTTTGTCACCGATGAACTCATGCCTTTGTCAGTTCGCAGCAAGGCTGAAAACCGGAAACAAGCTTTGTCGTTTCAGCAGAATTGCCCACCGCTAAAAGAGTTTCTTTTTTGTGGCAGGGCATAGCAGCAGGCAGCAGTATAGCAATTTGCATCATCAGCAGTACTTTTCAGACCTGCAAGGGAATTCATGATAGCCTATCTGGAAGGCCGTTTGGCCGAAACATGGGGTAATGCCTGCCTGCTTGTCACTGAAAGCGGTGTTGGCTACGAAGTGGCTTTGCCCGCGCACACTTTAGCAGGTTTGCCCGGCAGAGGTGAGCACCTTGCCCTGTATACCAGTCTTGCCGTGCGTGAAGATGCTCTGGAACTTTTTGGCTTCTCGACCTTTGAGGAACGGCAAACTTTTGAAGTGCTGGTTTCCATCTCCAAGGTGGGGGCACGCACGGCCTTGTCCATTCTATCCATTTACAGGCCCGACGATTTGCGCCGCATAGTGTTTGAAGACGATGTAATGGCGCTCACGCGTGTATCAGGAATCGGCAAAAAAACAGCCCAGCATGTTTTTTTGGAGTTAAAGTACAAACTTAAGGTCGATGAAGCTCCGCAAACTGCCGTTCTGGCTGCAACGGGACAAAAGCCAGGTTCGGTGTTCCGAGACGTACTTGATGGCCTGGCCAACCTGGGCTATGCCGAGGACGAGTGCGCTCCGATGGTCAAAAAGCTCATACTTGAAGAACCTGACCTTGACGTGACAGGCGCACTAAGGGCCGCATTAAAAGCGCTGGCCAGAGGGAGATCCTGATGGCGGACCTCTGTCAGCCCCAGTGCGCTACTATTGACGATAGCGTGCGCCCGCGCAGTCTGGATGATTTTATTGGCCAGGATGATCTGCGGGCCAATCTTCGTGTGTTTCTTGATGCCGCCCGCGAACGCGGCAAGGCACTTGATCATACGCTTTTTTACGGTAATCCTGGCCTGGGAAAGACAACGTTGGCCCAGATTATGGCTGCGGAACTTGGCGTCAACCTGGTCTGCACCTCTGGTCCCGTACTGGAACGTAGCGGTGATTTGGCCGCTATCCTTACCAATCTGGGCCGCCACGATATTCTTTTCGTGGACGAAATTCACCGTATGCCCATCGCAGTGGAAGAAGTTCTTTACCCTGCTATGGAAGATTTCAAGCTCGACCTCGTCATAGGTCAGGGGCCGGCAGCCAGAACTGTCAAAATTGACCTTGAGCCCTTTACTTTGGCAGGGGCGACTACTCGCATGGGGCTTATTTCGTCTCCGTTGCGTGACCGTTTTGGCATTGTGGCCCGGCTTGAGTATTACAGCCCCGCCGATCTTGCCCGCGTGGTGCAGCGTACCGCCCGTATCCTTGATGTGTCTATTACGCCTGAAGGGGCAGAAGAGATTGGCCGCCGATCCCGTGGTACACCGCGTATCGCCAACCGTCTGCTGCGTCGCGTGCGGGATTTTGCTCTGGTGCACGGCAACGGCCAGGTGACGGGCAATGAGGCTTCTGCGGCGCTTAAGCGCATGGATGTGGATGAACAGGGCCTGGATCAGATGGATCGCAAGCTGCTTGAAGTGCTTATTAAACATTATGATGGTGGCCCAGTAGGCATCAAAACTCTGGCTGTTGCCTGTTCTGAAGAGGTGCGCACAATTGAAGATATCTACGAACCATATCTCATTCAGTGCGGCTTTCTCAAGCGTACTCCACGCGGCCGTATGGCCACCTCCAGAGCCTATACGCACTTGAAGCTGTTGCTTTCCTGATATTGTAGATGGGAAATGTTGCGAGGTTTCTTGCGCTCAATAAGTACCATAAAAATTGTTATTAAAATCGGCTGCTCACGTTTTGCGGCGGCCGTTTATATTATGATAGGTGGAAAATTTTATGCTACTTGAGGTGTTGGATGGAGAGTTTTGCATCTGCAAGGTGGCAGATACCCACGCTGTGAACCTTGATATGCCTTGGTTGTTTGTGGGCAAAACTGACACGGAACTGTCTGTGGTTTGTCTGGTTGAACATGCTCCAGCGCAGAGTCTTGCGCGTGAAGACGGGTGGCGTGCCTTTCGAGTTGCTGGGCAGATGGATTTTGGTCTGACGGGCGTGCTGGCAGGTTTGGCTACGGTACTAGCACAGGCGGCCATCAGCATTTTTGCGCTTTCAACCTTTGATACGGACTATATCTTGGTGAAAGAGGAAAAACTCGCGAAGGCGCTTGAGGTGCTAGAGTTGGCTGGATATGAGGTGCCCCGGGCTATTTTGTCGCCGGAAAAATAGGGACGCGCATTTCAGGTTTTGAGGCCGATGTAACGAAACCCCTGTGCCATCCGTAAACGCTTTTATACAACTGTCCTATATAAATGAATGAAGGGCATCGCTCGCGAGCGATGCCCTTCATTGCCTTGCAGAGCTGAATGCTCTACTTGGTATCAATCTTTCCAGCGCGAGCTGCATTAAGCACAGCCATAAGGGCCACGCCCACATCAGCAAACACCGCTTCCCACAGACCTGAAAGACCAACAATACCAAGTCCCATGAACACTCCTTTGATGCCCAGCGCCATGATAATATTCTGCCAGACAATGGTTCTGGTACGCCGGGCAATGCGGAGTAATTCTGGCAATCTGGCAGGATTGTCATCAAGAATGACAACGTCGGCGGTTTCAATGGCGGCTTCTGCGCCAAGCCCCCCCATCGCTACACCTACGCCAGCTGTAGCCAGCACTGGCGCGTCATTAATGCCGTCTCCCACAAAGAGAGTATGCTTGACGGGACCAAGAGCTTCGAGAGCCCCAGCCTTGTCCTCTGGCAGAAGGTCGGCTTTGAGCACATCCAGCTTAAGGCGTTGTGCCACAGGGCGGGCCTGCTCTTCGCGGTCTCCGGTAAGCATGGCTATGGTGCTCACACCCATATGGCGCAGCCCTTCAATGGCCTCTGGTGACTGAGGCTTAAGCCGGTCAGCGACCACAATGGCTCCAAGCAAGCGTCCATTTTGAGCCACTTGAACGACACTTCCGGGGATGGTCACGGCCTGAGGCGTAATGCCGTGAGATTCCATAAGAGCAGCGTTGCCTGCCAGAAGGGTAGTGTCGGCAACGCTGGCAACTACCCCTTTGCCAGGGATTTCCTGCATGCTTGTTATGGCCGTGTCGTCAGTAACGATATTGGCTGCAAGGGCCGCCCGTATGACAGAGCGCGCAATAGGGTGGTTGGATCTATTTTCAGCAAGGGCCGCTGTGGCCAGCAATTCATTAGGTGCAATGCCTGAAGCAGGCAGCACGGCACTGACCTCAAAAACTCCCTCGGTAAGGGTGCCTGTCTTGTCCAGTGCGGCAACTCTGATATCGCGCAGACTGTCCAATACCGCCCCGCCCTTGATGAGAATGCCCCTGCGTGATGCCGCGCCTATGCCGCCAAAGTAGCCCAGCGGTATGGAAATGAGCAGGGCGCACGGGCAGGAAATGACCAAAAGAACTAGGGCGCGATAGAGCCATTGCGAAAAGTGACCCAAACCCAAAAGCGGCGGAATTACAGCGACCAGCAGGGCGAGGCCCGTAACTGCCGGGGTATACCAGCGCGCCATGCGAGTGATGAAGCGTTCGGTTGGTGCCTTGCGGGCAACAGCTGTCTCTACCATTTCCAGAATGCGAGCAATGGAGGATTCGGCAAAGGCCGCAGTAACCTCTATTCGCAATGAACCATTAAGATTGATGGTTCCCGCATGTACGCGGCCGCCAGGCAAAAGCCGTTGTGGTACGGATTCCCCGGTAAGGGGCGATGTGTCAACCTGAGAATCCCCTTCGAGCACAGTACCATCCAGGGGGATTTTTTCGCCTGGGCGCACCAAAATGAGGCTACCGGGTCCAAGATCTTCGGGTTTGACGTCGCGTGTGCTGCCGTCGTCTGCAATCTGGTGCGCGATACTCGGTCGAGCAGCCAGAAGAGCTTTGACCGAACGCCGCGAACGTCCGGCAGCCCGTTCCTGCACGAATTCACCAACACAATAAAACAGCATAACGCCAACGGCTTCTGGCAGCTGCCCCAATGCAATCGCCGCAATAGTTGCGCCACCCATTAAAGTGAATTCATTGAAGAAGTCTTTATTCAGAATACTGCGTAATCCCAAGCGAAGAACATCGTAACCGCAAAGGATGTAAGGCAGCGCGTAAAATATCGTTATAACCAGCCAGTTGGGAATGTGCTGGGCCATACGCTCGTCTGCAACCATGCCAATAGTAAAAAGCACGGCAGAAATTCCCATCCGCATGAGTTCGCGCTTTTCATCTCCAGGGCCGTGCTCGTGGTCATGATCATGACAACCGCAGGAACTGCAGCCACAACCAGAGTCTTCTTCATTAACTGTAGAGGTATCAGCTTTAGGCGACGCTTCGACACAAGAGCAAGGTTGGCCCTGCGCTTTTAATGGTGTCAGTTTGTCTGTGGCGCAGCAGCCGCAACCTTGACCTTGATGTCCACTGTGATCTGTTGAGCAATTGCTCATGGGTGAATCTCCTGTGGCAGACCTGATGTGCTGTTCAATTGCCATTATTTTCTGTGGAGACAGTTTCAACGCTTGTATAAGCGTCTTCACTACCGTCCACTTCGTCAGCGGGAACTTGAATATGCTTGCGTTTCAAAAACTCATGGATGTTGGTATTATGTGTGATGCCCAACAAGGCCGCCTCGTCTTGCGCAATTTGTGGACTGTCTGCCAACTCAGAGGAAACCCAGTCGAGCGCTGTTCTGATGCTCGGTGACGGGTTATGTGGCAAACGATAGTAGACCCATCTGCCTTTTTTGACGCTTTCAATAAGTCTAGCCTGACGGAGCAGGTACAGGTGCTTTGACGTGGTAGATGCCGCCAAACCAAGAAGCGTGGTAATTTCACATACGCAAAGGGTTCTGAGGCGCAAGGCCATGAGAATACGGACACGATTTTCGTCTCCTAGTGCGCGTACTGTAGTGATAAAGTTAAACATTATCCCTCCTCGATACTGGTAACGCTCCAAACGATTGTCTTCTATAATATAAGTTGGTTGCCTTGGTGGATTACTCCTAGTTGCTTCAAACCTACGCGTCAGTAAATATTAATTCGTCTTCTGGCGAAATATAAAAATGATGATGATCAGTGTCAAGGTTATTTCGTTATTCTACGAAATATGAAGTATATGTTTGCAAGCTGAGTAAATGCATTCGTTGTTGAAGGAGGTGTTTATTTTTAATATGATGTAATAATTGACTATATTATGTTTTAAGCACAATCGCATGTGCCTTTGGCAAATATCTATATTGACAAAAGAGAGTGGGTTGCCTATCTTGCAACACGTCGCGTCGGTGACTTGAAAACGACACACAAGCGAAACAAAGTTTCGCGAAGTCGAAAAAAAGTGATTGACGGGGTTCGAAAAGAGGAGCATAAGTCTCCCTCGCTCATACAAAACTGAATAATGACTTTGACTTGCGATG
>NZ_JASGDK010000166.1:0-14719 GCF_047607245.1 Desulfovibrio sp. | reverse complement strand
TTGCCCTCTTCAAGCAGGCGCACATAGACTTCAGCTTCGCCGGATTTGGGTTGAGAAACAGCAAAAACCGCCACTGTTCGCGTGGATGTCGGCGTGGAGCCCGTGCGCCAGATACTGTCGTCCGGCCCGGCATTCTGGTCGCGGGTGAAGGCAAGCAGACTGGAAAAGGTGTATGGCTTTGGGCTGTTTTGCAGCAGGTCGGCAATACGCGCGTACCGGGCAGTGCTGCTTTCGCCGATGCTTCTGTTGAACCGTTGCAGGGCAGGTTCAAGATAATGATTCGTATGGTACAGCACGCCATTTGCCTGCGTGCGCCAAACCACCATTCCTTCAAGACCAATCTCAACGACGGCGATTTTTTCCTTGTCTGCAAGCATCAGAAAAAGCGGACCACGAAACCGGGCACGATCCAGAGCCATCGCATCGTCCACTGAGCCGCACAGGTTGAGTATCTGTGCCATAAGCTTGGTGTTGCCTGCTGCGGCCTGTCTGTCTCTGCGCGGCAGGCTGCTTGCCGCTGCGCTGATGACTGTGAGCCCCTTTTCGTTGATGCCCGCCACAGGGCGGTCGATTTCTTCTTGTCTGCCTGTGGATTTTACAACTTCACGCGTAGCCATCAGCGCAGCGTAGGCAAAGCCGCCTGCTGGTCTGAAAACTTCAAGGCGCTGACTTTCCCCCGGTGTCCAGTCCCGGTTTTTTATTATTATCGTACCGCCGCCCTGCACTGCGTCTCCCGCGGCTGCCCACAGGGTACAAGCCTTCACTGCGGGTACTGCAAGCAAAAAGACCAAAATAAACATGAAGGCTGAGGCGGCTGACCTGAAGGAACGGCAGGGCATGGTGGCACTTCTCCTGTGTGAGTAGCGGACTTCTGGACTGACTCCCAATGGGGAGTGTTTGCTTGTTCGTTGAAGCGCCGCTTGCAGTTCGTGGCGGTGGACACCCTTGTCACAGGGCTTCTGGCGGGCTGCGGTGATGCGGGAGCTGGCGTAGCCACGTTCTAACAAAGTAACACATGTCTCTGTACGGCAGCAATAAAGCAGGAGCACAGTCTGCGAACCGTCAACAGTTTTACTGTCTGCGTTTTCAAGTATGCGTGCGAACCTGCAATTTCGTACTCCGCATGAAGGCGGCTGCGGTACTTTGCCGGATGTTCGGGTAATTTGAACTGAAAATGGTCTGGAGGTGGCATTAGAGATTTTTTACCTTGAAAATGTAAATGCTCCAGCGCTGCTCAAGAGTGCAGTGCGCTGCAACAGGGCGTGGATTATGTCTGAATCTGCATTTTCAGTGGATGACAATTTTGCAGCGCGAAGCCTTTCAGAGGTAATTTGCTTTGGGCATGTTTTATCTGGCTTGCACGTCAAGCGGCCCTTTTCATTCCGGCAGAGTACAAAGGTAGTCTTCCGTCATGAAAAGGGCCGCTTTTTTATCTTTGGGCCGAATCCGCTGTGAGGAAACAGCCTCTAATAATCGTCTTCATCCTTCAGCTCTGGCGGCACTGCCACAGAGGCTGTAATGATGCGCCGACGGGCCGGAGCGGCAGGGGCAGCTTCAGCAGCCGCGCGGCGTGGCTGGGGTTCGGGCAAGGAGTTGTACAAGACCCAGAACGCCGGGTACAGACCAGTCATGACGCCGGGATTACCGAGCTTCTGGTGCTGTTTGGCACAAGCGGCCAAAGCAAAGGCCATAGCCCATACCGGGGAAGGGGCGTTCCATCCGGCTTTGACTCCAGATTGTTCATTTTTGCACAATCTGCCTTCATTGTCCTGTTCCAGACCCAGAGCGTTAAGAAAACTTTCCACTTCATACGGGTCTGTTCCCAGGGGAAGCGCGGGCAGGGGAGTGGGTTGTCCGCCACGCAGCGCGCTACAGGCGGCCAGACCCACAGCAAGCGGGGCCCAGTCAGCAGGCAGGTCCGCGGGCAGTGCGGTGAGGCTGAAGCTCTTGATGGGAGCCGCGCTGGTGGCCTTGATTTCGTTGCCGTCCTTGCCCTTTTGCTGTTGCAGGTCAAGTCCCAGGCTTTGCAGGAGCTTCCAGCCAGCCTCGGCGTTGGGCCATTGGGGCCACTGTCCGGCAAGGGTGGATTCGCCGCCCAGAGCAAGGGGCAGAGCCAGCAGAAAGAGGGCCAGTTCCGGTTCCATCGGCAGCTCGGGCTGCGCGGGGATTTCCAGCTTTGTCGGGTGGATGCGCACCACGCCGCCCTCAACGCTCACTTCCGCGCCTGCCGCGCGCAGTATGGGCAGGGTACGGGCCAGAATGGTCTTCTGGGCCGGATGGTTCGTGAGGTCCATCATCAGGCTGTGTTCGTAGCCGGGGGCGGCCAGCAGGATACCTTCCGCCAGTTCTGCGGGTGTATCCGCAGGCATGACCACGGAATCGGGGATGATACCCGAGCATTCAAGCCGGGCGGGCAGGCCGTCGCTCTTGGGCACCACATGCACAAGGCGCGCGCCCATGATGGGCAGAAAATGGCGCACGGCGGAAAGATCAGCCAGTTTCAGGCTGGATTCACCCATAAACTTTGCGCGGGAGGGGCGACCAAGGTAGTGCCCCAGCAGGAGGTAGAAGTTCCACGCGCTGTCGCCCACATAAAGCACCTTGTCCGGCGCGGCCAGAGCCACGGCGGGCCGGGCGGTGACGCCGTCGTCCTCGCGGGTAAGGGAAGCGCCCACCTGAATGAGCATTTTAACGCAGTCCACAATGGGATCATTCATGAGGCAGGGGTTCAGGCGTGTAGGCTGACCCGTTGCGGCGGCCAGCATAAGCCACGCGCGGGTGGCGCGGCAGGCCAGCGGCGCTTGCATGCGCAAACGCACCGGCTTGGCAGGAGGAGCCAGGTTAAAAGCAATACGCTTGTCGGGTCCTTCCTGAGCAGCAGGAGCTGCGCCATCGCCATTCTCAGAGCCTTCAGCGGCTTCAACCAGGCGTTCGCCCAGGGGGCGGGGCAAAAATTCTACTTCCTGCATCAGCGAGAAAAAATGGCCAGAAAGACGTGCGTCACGGCTGATGCGGGCCACTGCGCCTTCCCACGACTCGCGCAGCATTTTTTCTTCGGCGGAATCGAGCCGTGATTTGTCGCCGCGCATGCGCGTCAGAATATTATGGCGGCGCAGCAGCAGGCGAAGGATGTCGCGGTCAATTTCGCAGACAGTTTCGCGCAGGGGGCGGCGTTGCGGCGCATCGTCACGGCCCCGTGAATCGCGTGCGTCGCGGGCATCACGAGGGGGACGGGGACCTCGGGAGTCGCGGCTGTCGCGGGCGTCTCGAGGAGTACGGGGGCCGCGTGAATCGCGTGAATCGCGAGCGTCACGAGTGGGGCGGGAGCCGCGTGAATCGTTGGAATGGTCAGTCATGCTCTTTCCTGTAGGAAAAATGGAAGGGTATCGCAAATGCGTATACGTTGTAAGAAATAACAGAGGGTTGGCTCAAAGTGTAACAATTCAGTGTCACAGTCTTCCTTTCTCTGTGCAAGCGTGTTAGCTTGAAATGGCTTCTCTTGCAAGGGTCGGCTCGCGAGGGCTCTGCGTGAGAGCGCTTGGAAATGAGGATTAGAATTTTTTTCACAAGAGTGTCATCTATCCGGTTTTATTGATTATTCGTGGTTTGGCGTTGTGAAGTTTCCACGAAATTTTGCAGAGGGGGGTTGACTCGGACGCCAAGTGCTTGTTACTAATTGCGCAAGCCATTCGCCCAACAATCGTTGCGAAAGCGCTCGGCTAACCCCGGCGTGTCGGTTTCTGCCGCCACGCCACGCCGAACCCGGCGGGTTTTCAAACACTTTTACTGAGTTGGAGGATACGTATGCCGACTTATGTCGATCCGTCCAAATGTGACGGCTGCAAGGGTGGCGAAAAGACGGCCTGCATGTACATTTGCCCCAACGACCTCATGATCCTCGATGCAGAGGAAATGAAGGCCTACAACCAGGAACCCGATGCCTGCTGGGAATGCTATTCCTGCGTGAAGATCTGCCCCCAGGGTGCCATTACGGCTCGCCCCTACGCTGACTTCGCTCCCATGGGCGGAACCTGTATCCCCATGCGCTCGGCCGACTCTATCATGTGGACGGTTCAGTTCCGTAACGGCAATGTGAAGCGTTTCAAGTTCCCCATTCGTACTACGCCCGAAGGTTCCATCAAGCCTTTTGAAGGCCATCCCGAAGGTGCCAACATCGAAGACGAACTGCTCTTCACCGAAACCGCCCTGGTTGCTCCCAAGGAAGTTCTCGGCAAGAAGTTTGAAATGTTGGAAGCCGACAAGGTTCTCACCTGCATGGAAATTGGCCGCTAGGCTTTTGCAACCGCTAGTGCGATAAGGAGATACCATTATGCCTATGATTCCCGTCAAGGAAGCGACCAAGGGCGTAGCCATTGCCGAACCCGAAGTGAAAGAACATGCGGTTGACCTGCTCATCGTGGGCGGCGGCATGGGTTCCTGCGGCACCGCTTTCGAAGCAGTGCGCTGGGGCGAAAAGCATGGCCTGAAAATTCTGCTTTGCGACAAGGCTTCCCTCGAGCGTTCCGGCGCCGTGGCCCAGGGCCTTTCCGCCATCAACACCTACCTGGGTGACAACAGCGCTGACGACTATGTGCGCATGGTCCGCACCGACCTTATGGGCCTGGTTCGCGAAGACCTTATCTTCGACTGCGGCCGTCACGTTGACGACTCCGTACATCTGTTCGAAGATTGGGGCCTGCCCTGCTGGATCAAGGGTGACGACGGCCACAACATGAACGGCGGCGCTGCTAAGGCCGCTGGCAAGAGCCTGCGCAAAGGCGACGCCCCCGTGCGTTCCGGCCGCTGGCAGATCATGATCAACGGTGAATCCTACAAGTGCATCGTGGCCGAAGCGGCCAAGAATGTTCTGGGTGAAGACCGCATCATGGAACGCATCTTCATCGTGAAGCTGCTGCTCGACAAAAACACCCCCAATCGCATCGCCGGCGCCGTGGGCTTCAACCTGCGCGCCAACGAAGTGCACATCTTCAAAGCCAACACCATCATGGTGGCCGCTGGCGGCGCGGTGAACGTGTACCGTCCCCGTTCCACCGGTGAAGGCATGGGCCGTGCATGGTACCCCGTGTGGAACTCCGGCTCCACCTACACCATGTGCGCTCAGGTTGGCGCTGAAATGACCATGATGGAAAACCGCTTCGTGCCCGCCCGCTTCAAGGACGGTTACGGCCCCGTGGGCGCGTGGTTCCTTCTGTTCAAGGCCAAAGCCACCAACAGCAAGGGCGAAGATTACTGCGTGACCAACCGTGCCATGCTGAAGCCTTACGAAGAACGCGGCTACGCCAAGGGTCATGTCATTCCGACCTGCCTGCGTAACCACATGATGCTTCGTGAAATGCGCGAAGGCCGCGGCCCCATCTATATGGACACCAAGACTGCCCTGCAGACCACCTTTGCTACTCTTAATGAAGAACAGCAGAAGGAACTTGAGTCCGAAGCTTGGGAAGACTTCCTGGACATGTGCGTTGGTCAGGCCAACTTGTGGGCCTGCACCAATACCGCTCCTGAAGAACGCGGTTCCGAAATCATGCCCACCGAACCTTACCTGCTCGGCTCCCACTCCGGTTGCTGCGGCATCTGGGTGTCCGGTCCCGACGAAGCTTGGGTGCCCGAAGACTACAAGGTGCGCGCTGCCAACGGTAAGGTCTACAACCGCATGACCACCGTTGAAGGTCTGTTCACCTGCGCCGACGGCGTGGGCGCTTCCGGCCACAAGTTCTCTTCCGGTTCCCATGCTGAAGGCCGCATCGCCGGTAAGCAGATGGTGCGCTGGTGCCTTGATCACAAGGACTTCAAGCCCGAATTCAAGGAAACCGCCGACGAACTGAAGAAGCTGATCTACCGTCCTTACTACAACTTCCTGGCGGGCAAAGACGCTTCCACCGACCCCGTCGTGAACCCGCATTACATCACGCCCAAGAACTTCATGATGCGTCTCGTGAAGTGCACCGACGAATACGGCGGTGGCGTGAGCACCTACTACACCACCTCCAAGGCTCTGCTCGACACGGGCTTCAACCTGCTTGCCATGATGGAAGAAGACTCCCTCAAGCTGGCTTCCCGTGACCTGCACGAACTTCTGCGCTGCTGGGAAAACTACCATCGCCTGTGGACGGTGCGCCTGCACATGCAGCACATCTCCTTCCGCGAAGAATCCCGTTACCCCGGCTTCTACTACCGTGCGGACTTCATGGCCCTGGACGACACCAAGTGGAAGTGCTTCGTGAACTCCAAGTATGATCCCGCCACTGGCGAGACCAAGATCTTCAAGAAGCCCTATCACCAGATCATCCCCGACTAGTCGGCGGCATTGTAGCACTAAAGGGGCGGCCTTATGGCCGCCCCCTTGGCTGGAGCATATGCGCAGCCAGATCTTGTGCGAAAAAACGTAGAGAGTGTGAAGAAAAGGTCATTGCCGTGGATGCGGCAACGGTCCGGCCCCGGCACGTTCAGCCCGGATGCCAAGCCTGCAACTTTGTGTTATGCTTGGTCTTCACGCTCCCCGCTGAGCAGTACAATGCCAGCGGGAGTTTTGCCGGTTATGGGGAGACAGCGTCTTGAGGGCAATCGGGCACGGCTCTGGGTCGCCGCATTCAAGCAATGCGGCTGACTGACGGCAGCCGGTTTGAGCCGGAGCCCGTAAGGACCGGCCGGATGCGGCCACTCCTTTTTCTGCGGCGGAAGGCCGTTGGCACTTCTTCAAGCCGCTATGCAACAACGCAGGAGGATATCCAGGATGTCCAATGCCATTCTCGTCGTGGGCGGCGGCTTTGCAGGCCTTACAGCCGCCATTGAAGCGGCGGAACTGGGGCACGACGTCTATATCGTCGAAAAATCGCCCTGGCTCGGGGGCCGCGTGGCTCAGCTCAACAAATATTTTCCCAAACTCTGTCCTCCCTCCTGCGGCTTGGAAATCCAGTTCCAGCGCATCAGGAAAAATCCGCGCGTAAAGTTCTTTACCCAGGCAGAAGTCGTTGGCTTCAGCGGGGTCAAGGGCGACTATACCGTGAAGGTGCGCATTGAACCGCGCCACACGGCACCCCACAACGTGGATTTCAGCCTGCTGGCATCCAGTCTGGACGGTGAAACCCCCAGCGAATTTGACCTTGGCCTTTCCCGGCGCAAGGCTCTTTTCAAGGCTATGCCCTTTGCCTTCCCCAGCCGTTACACGCTGGACAAGCAGGCTCTTTCCAAGGCCGACAAGGCCCGCATTGCCGGAAACCAGTTCCTGAACGTGAATGAAGAACCGCGCGAAATTGACCTCAGCGTGGGCGCTGTCGTTGTAGCCACTGGCTGGAAGCCCTACGACGTGACACGCCTTACCAACCTTGGCGCGGGCAACGTGAAGAACTGCATTTCCAATATGCAGCTTGAGCGCCTTGCTGCGCCCAGCGGCCCCACCAACGGACGCATCGTGCGCCCCACGGACGGACGCCGCCCTCATCATGTGGCCTTTGTGCAGTGCGCCGGTTCACGCGATCAGAGCCACCTGAACTACTGTTCCTACATCTGCTGTATGGCCACGCTCAAGCAGTGTCAGTATCTGGCCGAGCAAAGCCCGGAAACGCAGATTACGGTGTATTACATCGACATGCGCGCCCCTGGCCGCTACGTGAAAGTGCTTGAAAAGGTCAGGGCCATGCCCAACGTCCGCTTCGTGAAAGGCAAAGTGGCCGATGTCGTGCAGGCCGCAGGCGACAAGGTTCGCCTCACTGCCGAAGACGCCGTGAGCGCTGAAAAGCTCACCCTTGAGTATGACCTTGTTGTACTGGCCACGGGCATGCAGCCTTCGCTGGCCGGAGAAGACGCGCCTCTGCCTCTGCCTCTTGATGAAGAAGGCTTTGTGGCGGGCGGCGAAGAGGCCGGTATTTTTGCTGCTGGTTGCGCGCGCATGCCCCTGGATGTGATGCGTTCGGCCCAGTCCGGTACAGCCGCCGCCCTGAAGGCGGTACAAACGGTGAAAGGGAGGTAGGCGGCATGGCCGGAAAGATTGGCGTCTATTTTGACCAGCAGAACATTGGCGGCGGCCTTGATCTACAGGCGCTTGCCGAACAGACCACGCAAAAGTGGGGCGACCTCACTGCTGTGGTCAAGGTTGTTCCCGTGCTGGCATTGGCCTTGGATGAAATAAAGGCCGACATTGAGGCTCAGAGCCTGGACGGCGTACTGCTGTGCGGCGCTTCGCCGCGCGTGGATGGCGAACTTTATCGCCTGCCTGTTCTGGTAGAGCATGTGAACCTGCGCGAGCAGTGTGTGCAGGCCTACAAGAATCCTGACAGAAGCCCCACGGACACTGCCAAGGGCGCGCCCGAACTGCTGACGCTCATGGCCCGCGACTACGTGAACATGGGCGTTGTGAAACTGCAAAAGTGCGAAGCCCCCGAAGCCGCTCCGGTGTCGGGCGTGCAGCGCATTCTGATTATCGGCGGCGGATGGACAGGCCTGACGGCGGCCCTTGAAGCTGCAACCACTGGCTACGAAGTTGTGCTGGTGGAAAAGAGCGACAGGCTGGGCGGCGCGGCCAATAACATTCCTATGGCGTCGCCTCTGGCTTCTCCCTGGGTAGACAAGCAGCCTACCAACATCGTTGCCAAAGTCAGCGAGGCCATGGGCAGCCCCAAGATCAAAATTCACATGAACGCCCAGATGCAGAAGCTGGAAGGCCAGCCGGGCGAATTCAAAGCGGCCATCGCCACAGCCACCGGCACGGTGGAAGTGGAAGTGGGCGCTGTTGTGCTGGCCACGGGCTGGGTGGCTCTGGATCACAAGTACCTTGCACCTATGGGCCTCGACAAAACTCCGATGGTGGTGGACGCTGCCACTTTCGGCAAAATGCTGGTTGCCGACCAGGTCAAGGCCACCCGTATAGCCTTTGTGCTGGACACGACCATAGCTGAAGAGGCTGTGGCCAAGGCTGCGGAAGGATGCCCCATTGATGGGGAAGCCCCTGCCGAAGCTGCCCCTGCCGCTGCGGAAGGTGAAGCTGGTTTTGTGAAAGCAGACCTCGAAAGCATCCGCCATCTGGCTTACTCCAACGCTGTCAACAGCGTGGGCATGCTGCGCCTGGCCAACACGGTCTGTGAAAAGACCAACGACGCCTGCCAGACCTTCATCCTTTATAAGGACATGACGGTTCCCGGTATTCTGGAACGCTTCTACAAGAAGATGCAGGACCGCCTGGGCGTCATGATGACCAAGGCCGACGTGACGGACATCCGTGAAGCCGGCGGCCACATGGTTGTGGAATGCAAAAATACCCTACTGGGTATGGACTTTGACCTTGATGTGGACATGGTCGTTCTGCCTACGGGCCTTGTGCCCACTACGGCCAAGGACGTGACCATCCATTTCGACTACCGTCAGGGCCCGGACTTCCCCGATCTGGAGCTGTTTGACGGCTTTGCCGACTCAAACTACATCTGCTTCCCCTACGAAACGCGCCGCACAGGCGTGTACGCAGCGGGTTGCGTGCGTCAGCCCCTGACCATGGACGCCTGCGAAGAAGACGCCAAGGGCGCGGTGCTCAAGGCCGTGCAGTGCATTGAAGCGTCAAGCCACGGCGTTGCCGTACACCCGCGCTCGGGTGACCTGTCTTACCCCCTGTTCAATATGGTGCGCTGCACGCAGTGCAAGCGTTGTACCGAAGAATGTCCCTTCGGCGCGCTGGACGATGACGAAAAGGGTACGCCCAGGCTCAACCCCACGCGCTGCCGCCGTTGCGGCACCTGTTTCGGGGCCTGCCCCGAACGCGTGATCTCCTTCGCGAACTACAACATCGACCAGATCGGCTCTATGATTCGTGAAGTGCAGGTGCCCAAGGACTTCAAGAAAGAAGGCCCGCGCGTGCTCATTCTGGCTTGCGAAAACGACGCCTATCCTGCCCTGGATATGGCCGGTGAACGTCACAAGCCCTGGAGCCCCTACTGCCGCATTATCCCGGTTCGCTGCCTCGGCTCGGTAAACGCCATTTGGGTGTCCGACGCTATGAGCAAAGGCTATGACGGCGTGATGCTGCTGGGCTGCAAGTATGGCGACGACTACCAGTGCCACTTTGTGAAAGGCTCCGAAATCTGCGCCAAGCGCAAGGACAACATAGCCGAGACTCTCAACCGCCTGGGCGTGCAGCCTGAACGGGTGGAACTGCTTGAAGTGGCCATTGACGAATACGACAAGGTCCCCAACCTCATCGACGGCTTTGTGGACCGCATCATGGCAATGGGCCCCAACCCGTTCAAGGGCATGTAGGAGGAAGGCAGCAATGGCACAAATTACAATCAAACCTGACCTGGAGTTCGCCAGGGCGCTGGAAGAAGCAGGGGGCGAGTCCCTCAAGAAGTGCTACCAGTGCGCCACGTGCTCCGTGGCCTGCCCCCTGGCTCCTGCCAATGCGCCCTATCCGCGCAAAGAAATGGTGTGGGCCTCCTGGGGCCTCAAGGACAAGCTGCGCAGCGATATCGACCTGTGGCTCTGCCACAACTGCGGCAACTGCTCAGACCTGTGCCCCCGTGGAGCCAAGCCCGCCGACCTTATGGGCGCGGCCCGCAATGTCATCTATAAAGATCTGACCGAGCCTTCGATTGTCGGTAAGTGGATGAGCAAGCCTTCCGGTCTGCCCGTTCTCTTCGCCATCCCCGCGGTGCTCTGGCTTATCGTGTGGTGGATCCGCGCCGGCTTTAACGGCGGCCAGTGGTTCCCCCGCGCTGCCGACGGCCGCATTGTTTTCGGCCAGATATTCTATGGCGATTACACTATTGACCCCATCTTCATGCTGACCTTTTTCACCGCGCTGTTCATACTGGCGCGGGGGGCCATGAAGCTGTGGGGGCAGTTCAAGCCTGAGGGCAAGATGACCGTTATCGGCAAGACCAAGTGCTGGATATGGCATCTGTGGGACGTGCTGTGGGATGAAATCATCACCCACCGCAAGTTCAACGATTGCGAAAACGGCCCTGTTACCGGCAAGGAGACGCCCAATCGCAAGAATGGCCATTTCCTGCTGGTGTGGAGCTTTGCCATTCTGGCCTTTGTGACGGCTGTGGTGGCTTTGGGGCACTGGGGCGGCAAGGTTATTCCGCTCATCAAGATCGAAACCCCAATGCCGCTGACCTTCCCGGTGAAGATTCTGGCCAACATTGGCGCATTCATGCTGCTGCTGGGTCTGGGCCTGCTGACGGTACGCCGTCTGCGTCTGAATCCCAAGTTCCAGGGCTCCAGCTGGTACGACTGGTATCTGCTGGGCATCATCTGGGTAGTAGCGCTCACGGGCGTGATGGCTCAGGGCTTCCGCCTGGCGGACGCCATTGTGCCCGCCTTCCTGGTGTACTACCTGCACCTGGTGTTTGTGTGGATGCTCTTTGCATATCTGCCTTGGTCCAAGCTCGGGCATATCTTATACCGCACGGTGGCGCTGCTGTACGCACGCATGTACGGCAGAAGCTAGCTGACGGACCCCGGCTGGCTGTCATGCTGGCCGGGGGCGATGCCAAAGTCTGGACTGTTGGAACTGAGTTTTCATGAATAAAAAAACGATCTCCGAGGAGGAGGCCGCCATGTCCGATACATCTCGCAAAGTTTTTCCTGTTGAGTCCGTGCTTGCCCTGGTGGTGGGCAAGGAAGGCGTGGACGTAAAGGAAATCGCCGGTTTTGTGGCCGGACGCACCGTTGTCTGTGACACTTGCGCCAAGGCCGTGGGCCCCTTCGCCGCCACCTGGCTGGCCCGTTGTTTCCCCAAGTTTATGGATCTGGAATGGAAAGAAGGCCAATCTTGGGATGCCTTTGTAAACAACGGCAGAAGCCTGCTTGGCGACAATGTTTCCCTTCCCAGTATGGACGGTCACACCAAGGCTATGGTGGATCAGGTGCTGGACTTTTTGGGCGAAGTTTATGACAGCATGGTCGCCCAGACCTCTGCTGCCACCGCTTTTGAAGAGCGCGTGCGCGCCCTTGAGCCCACCGAAGCCCGTGCCGAAGCTCTGTCCAAAAAGGTTGATGAGCTGGAAGCCAAGATCAAGATCCTGAATGCCGACATCGGCGGTCTGCGCCGTCAGACGGCTGAATACCAAGGTAAGGTTGCCGTCAATCACGACGACCTGCTCATGAACATCAAGGACGCCATCAAGGACGGCCTTAAGGGCATGGTTATGGCTGGCGGCGCTGGTGCTGCTCTGGCTGCTTCCGGCGACGAAGCCGTGGCTGAAGCCATTGATGAAACCGCCGTGCCCGATGATTTCGGCTTTGGCGCGTCTGGTTCGAATTCGGACGGTTTCGGCTTCTAGCCCTTACCATCCTTTGTGTTAAGAGGCCCGCACTTCGACAGAAGTGCGGGCCTCTCGCAATTGACGCAGTCAAGAGCGCCGAAAATGGCGAACAGGTCGCGGCTCTGCCGCGCCGAGAGTGAGCAGTTTTCGTGTCTTTCCGCCCGGCGGCATGGCCGCCGCAGGCGGTGCACCTTGCGATTTTAAAGCGCAGGTGTCATCAAAATGGGCGCCCGCACTTCGACAGAAGTGCGGGCCTCTTGTAATTGACGCAGTCAAGCGCGCTTAAAATGGCGAACAGGCCGCATGATTGCAGACATGTATTGGCTCTTCTGCTCAGGCCAACTTTTTCTGAAAGAAAACGCGGTTAAATCCTTCGTCCGTGCGGCGATCAACTTCAATGTAGCCAAGACGCGGATAGATGGAGTGATTGGCGGTCATCATTTCATTGGTATAAAGATGCACCGCCTCAAGGCCAAGGCGTCTGGCTTCATCCTCACAGAATGTGATAAGCATTTTGCCTATGCCGCGCCCGGCTGCCGCAGGCAGTACTGCGACGCTGTCGAGATGCATATGGCCGCCCTGTGGGAAGAAAGCGATGTAGCCCAGCAGGTCGCCGCCATCATCCAACGCCACGTATATCTGACCTGCTGCAATTTGAGCAGGAAAATCTGCTGACATTGGGGCTGGCTGACGGCCGAGCAGAGGAATATAGCCCGAAAAGGCTTTATCTGCGCATTCCCGAATGGCTGCCTCGTCGCCAGCTACAGCTTTTCTTATCATGACAGCATTCTCAATTGGTCTGACGCGATGCGCCCAATAGGGCTTGATATTCCTGCATGAATTTCATCAAGGGTGGACTCGGCCCGCCAATCGTGAAGTGCTCCTGGCAAGGGCTTACCAGCGCTCGGGCATGGAGTGCGGCGGCAGGCCGTTTTCCGGCTGCTGGGACAGCTTGTCGCGTAACGCGCGGATAACAGTGCGGGCGCTTGCCAGCTCCTGTTCCACATTGTCCAGCTGAATCTGCTGGGCTGTGAGGGCTGCGTCAAGTTTTTCAATACGCTCTTCCTGAAAGAACGTCAGTTCTTCCAGGCGGGTAAGCCGATCTTCAAGATTTTGCGACATAGATTCTCCTGCCCGTCATTCGTCTGTTCGCCACTTTCCTGCTCGCCACGCTTCTGCTATCAGGCGCGGCGTCCAGGGGCCGGAAGCTTGCGGCTATCTTGCCTGTTTTCATTTGAGCGCCCACCCTGCCTGCCGGGCTTTTGCCCCGGCCTTTCGACGGGTTTGCGGCTTTGGTCAGCATCCTTGCCGCGCCGGGCGTCACGGCTATCCCGGTTGCCGGGCGCACGTTGCCGGGTTTTGCCAGCATCCCTGCCAGCATCCTTGCGGGCATGGTCCTGGCCGTCCCTGCTGCGTGGGCGGTTGCCGTCCTCGTCTCCCGGGCTTCTGCCAGGCATGAGCAGGCCATGCTGACGCAGCCGCTGGGCATCGGTGCGGGCCACATAGATGTCTTCCCCGGCTTCGTTTTTGCCGCAGTAAAACATGGCTGTGGCGATGGTGCCGGGCGTGGGGATAAAACACTGTGTCTGGCGCGGATTCCAGTTGCGCTGGCGCAACCAGCTGGAAAGGGTGCGCATGTCGTCGTCCGTACAGCCCGGAAAGCCGCTCATGAGGTAGGGCACCACATACTGCTCACGCCCCGCAGCTTTGCTTTGCCGAACAAAGCTTGCCAGAAAAGCTTCAAAAACCTCCAGAGGCGGCTTGCGCATAAGCGACAGCACGCCTGTGGCACAGTGTTCCGGCGCAACCTTGAGCTGCCCGCCCGTGAACTCGCCCGTGTAGGCCGCAAGAGCAGAAGCGTCGCGCAGGGCCAGGTCGGCGCGCACACCGCTGGCAACGCGTGCCTGCTTGACTTCAGGCAAGGCTGCCACCTTACGCAGCAGGCTCACATGCCTGTTTTGGGGGGTAGTGAAAAACTTGCAGACAGTGGGATAACAGCAGCTGGTCCTGCGGCAGCGGCTTTTGGATGGCGCGTCCGCTGGAGCATGGGCATCATTGTTTTCACCACGGCCGTTGGGCAATATCTCGACAGTTTCTTCGGAAACGCCGTGCCCGGCCATTGCCTTGTCGAGGGCGCAGTATCCCTGCCACATGTTGGCCGTAGGGCCACCCACATCTGAAATGGCCACTGGCCCTTTGCCACGATCCATATTTTCCTGCCCAAGTCTGCGGGCTTCGTCCAGCACGGAAGATTCAGACCGGGAACTGATGCGGCGGCCCTGATGCAGGGCCAAAGAGCAGAACGAACACCCGCCACCGCAACCCCGATGGCTGGTAATGCTGGTGCGCATCATTTCAGCCGCGGGTATGGCTTCCCGGTAGCTTGGGTGAGGCCGCCGGGTAAAGGGGATTTCGTACAGGGCGTCCATTTCCTGCGTTGTCAG
>NZ_JASGDK010000165.1:0-10964 GCF_047607245.1 Desulfovibrio sp. | reverse complement strand
TCGGAGGATCGTCTTCTTCACGACGCAACAAAGAACTGGTGACAAACCAGTCCGCAAATGTTGCTGCTGGGGGCAATCTCAGCCTGTTAGCCGGTGTATCTGGCTTGACCCCCGGTTCATCCACACAAACCGGGCATGCTTCAGTTGTGGGCTCCAATCTCGCCAGTGGCCAGAATCTTACGGTGGCAGCTTCAGGTAATGTCAATGTGGCCTCTGCACAAAACAGTTCTTACAGCAGCGTCAAAAAATCTTCCTCAGGCGCTTTGGGTTTGAGTTCTTCTTCCAAGGCCAGCGGCAAGACTTCTGTTACCCAAGTTGCCTCGAATCTGGTGGGGCAGAATATTTTGTTGGACGCAGGCAAAAGCATTGGCATAGCTGCATCAAATTTTATTGCCTCGAAAAATATCAACCTTACAGCGCGCGATGGCGACATTAGCGTACTTGATGCAGCCAACCAGTCAACTTCGTGGTCATACAAAAAGCAGACTGGTTTCGGCCTTGGCGGAGGCGACGGTTTTGCCAGTTTTTACGGTACTGAAGGCAAAAAGGAGCAGGGCGCGCAAAGCATAAGCGTCGGATCAAATATGGCAGCGGGAAATGACATCACACTGACTGCGAGTCGCGATGCTGCCATCGTTGGTTCTGGGCTTTCGGCGGGCAATAATATTACCATCAACGCCGGGCGCGATGCCAACATTTTAGGAGGAAGCAACACCAGTTCGTCCAACAAGGAGAAGTTTGCATCTGGGTTTGGCGTAGAAGGTATTCTTGGCCTGGACAAAACCAGTTTCTTTCTTGGCTATCAACAAACAGGCAAAGGAAAAAACCACGATACCTCAAAAAATGCTGCCAGCCAGATAGCTGCAAACAATAATATCTCCGTCAACGCGGGACAAAATGTTAATATGTCCGGATCAAAGCTGACCGCAAATCAGGATTTGAGCATGACCGCTGGCAAGGACATCAATATATTGCAGGCCACGGAAACCGAAAGTGTAAGCGCTTACGAAAAAAGGCTGCGTGCCGGACTTAGCTTGACCTTGTCGCAAAATCTCACGACCAATGCCAAAAATGCCTATGCGGCTGGCAAGCAGGCTGTCAGCAATGTGGAAGATAAAAACGTAACTGGAGCGGGAGGTCAGGCTTATGATGCCTACAGCAGTGCGCAGGCCCTGACCAACCCCAAGGCATCGGCAAGCTTGACTCTGGGCGTAGGTTCTTCATGGAGCAGCAGTGAAAGCCATACTGCCAAGGCTGTGCTTTCAGAACTGTTTGCCGGGCGTGACATGTCGCTGGCTGCTGGCCGTGACGTGAGCATGCAGGGCACGCAGGCCCAGGCCAATAGGGATATGAGCATTGCCGCCGGGCGTGACATCAATATCTATGCGGCACAGTCTTCGGGAAGTTCCTCCAGTAATTCAGGTGGATTTGAGGCCAATGCGGGCATCGGGGCATCAGTGAGCAAAAGCGGCTACGCCTTGGGCATAACGAGTTCTTTGGCGCTGAACGGCTCAACTGGAGACAAAACTTCACATACACGTGATAATGCAAAGCTGGCCGCCGGGGAAAAACTGACCACGGTTTCCGGCCAAGATACTATAGTGGCTGGGGGCAACTTGACGGCAAAGGATGTTGACATGACTGTGGGCCGCAACCTGACAGTTGCCAGTATGCAGAATTCCAGTTCGTCACAAAGCAGCAGCTACAACGCGGGTGCTAGCGTTACAGTGGGGTACGGGGCTGACGTCAGCGTGACTCAGGGGGCCAACTTGGGCTTTGGTTTCCAGAACAGTAACGGCAAGGCCGTAGGCGAGCAGACCTCGATCTTGGGCGGCAACAGCGTGAATATTTACACGGAAAACAATACTCATGTGGCCGGGGCCATCATCGCCGCCCTCAACGATAACCTCAAGCTCAATACTGGTACCCTGAGCTATGAAAATATAGTAGGCAAAACGACGGAAACTGGTATCAGCGCAGGCATCAAGTGGAAGCAAAGTTTTACACCGGAAGGTGAGGCGCAACCAGCCACAGACTTTGGTGAAAGTGGTCAACCTGGACTGGTGAACCAACCTGCAGTGAAAGAAAAAGGATCAGAACTCTACCCAGAAGCGAAACCGTGGATGACAACTTTGGTGGATTCGCAAAAAGACTGGCAAAAAAAATGGATAAACTTCAAGACAAATACTCTGCACAATGTCTCACCAGACAAGTTTTCATACAGCTATAAAGAAACGACTCAGACCGCCTATGCCACCATCGGTAATGGTGAAATAACTGTGCGCAATACTCCTGGTCAGTCTTTGGAAGGTCTGAACCGCGACCCCGATAATGCTATGCGTACGGAAACAACTGCTAAAATAGACATAAACCTGGCCCCTGCGTTTAGTTACGTTGATACCGCCTTAAACCCGAACACTACAACTGATATACTGAACGGATTAAATGACCTGTCTGTTGATCCAGGTAGTTTCTTGCAACGAGTGTTTGCTGGATTATTGGGCGGCAATAAAAATAAGGCTGCGGCTAAAGGAAACAACAGTCCCTTTGGCTCGCCTGAGTCCCAAAAGCCCACTCCTGCGGAACAAGCTTCACAGGATCTTGGCAGTGACCCAATGACCTTTCTGCGAAAGGCGCTGGAAACGATGTTTAGTTCTCCAGATAAAAACAAGCCAGCATCAGACAGCGGGAAATAGAGTAAAATATGCACAAAAATATCGTATTTCTCTGTTTTTTTACTCTGCTTTGCGCTTGCGGCCCATTGCCGGTAACAAACCAGAGCGGCCTTTTTGGGGAGTACCCCGAAAATTATGATAATGGAAAAGGCTTTACGCTCTGGATGCCAAAGAACATGCATGCACGGCAAGGCATATACGATTTCGTTGTTCAAAAATACATAAACTACTGTGTCAATGGTAACTATAATGGTGGAAAATTCGAATCAAACGAAGTTTACAAAGATCTGCCCGATGGTGGTCGCGTATATGCATACTACTACTACTACGACAAAGATTTTGATGCGGGAGTAGATGATCCAGCATTTAATTTAAAACCAATCGCAGTAAAGGTATATTTTGCAGTAATCATGAATTTTATAGTGAACAGAGAAGGTGTAATTACAAAATGCAAATATATGAGAATACGATACTGAGCAAACGCATTTCAGAGGTGTTCTCTGTATAGTTGTTACTCCGTATGCCGAGCGTGAAATTCTCAATCATCGTTCGCAGATTTTACGTTGTGATGCGTTTAATCTGTCAAGATCAGGCTAGTACTGTTACGTTGAATGACTCAAATAGCATTGAAAGGATCAGATCATAGCCACTAAAGATATGGTAGTGGGGGGGGCATTTTTTGGAGGGGCACGGTGTGAGTATTCTGGGCAACGCCAATAAACCTTGCCCCCGCGTTCAGTTACGTAGATACCGCGTTAAATCCGTACACTACAATTAATATACTGAACGGATTAAATGAATTGTCTGTTGATCCGGGCAGTTTTTTGCAAAGGGGGTACTTACTGGATTATTAGGCGGCAATAAAAGTAAGGATGGGGCTAAAGAAAACAGCAGCCCCTCCGACTTGCCAGAGTCCCAAAAGCCCACTGCTGCGGAACAAGCTTCACAAGATCTTGGCCGTGACCCAATGACCTTTCTGCGAAAGGCGCTGGAAACGATGTTTAGTCCTCCAGCTAAAAACAAACCAGCATCAGGCAGCGGGAGATAGGGTGAAATATGTATAAAAATATCGCCTTCTTTTGCCTGTTTGTATTGCTCTGTTCTTGCGGTCCATTGCCTGTAAGAAACCAGAGCGGCCTTTTTGGGGAATACACAGAAAATTTTATTGATACTGACGGCTTTACCCTTTGGATGCCAAAAAACATGCATGCACGGCCAGGCATATACGATTTCGTTGTTCAAAAATACATAAACTACTGTGTCAATGGTAACTATAATGGTGGAAAATTCGAATCAAACGAGATTTATAAAGAATTGTCAGATGGTGGTCGCGTATATGCATATTACTACTACTACGACAAAGATTTTGATGCGGGAGCTGATGATCCAGCATTTAATCTGAAACCCATCTCAGTAAGAGTGTATTTTACTGTAATCATGAACTTTATAGTGGACAAAGAAGGTGTAATTAAAAATTGTAAATATATGAGAATACGAAACTAAGCAAACGCACTTTAGAGGTGTTCTCTGTATAGTTGTTACTCCGTATGCCAAGTATGAATTTTTCAATCATTATTGCTCAGTTTCTCTCGTGATGAGGTGTTGCAGATGCTCGGATCAAGGCGGTGATGTCCCGGTTGAAAACCGCAAGCAGCCCTTGATGGCATGGACATAGCTAGCAAGGGCATGCCACTTCGCGAGCACTCACTTTTTGAGACACACTAGTGGGTATTGGAGGGGGCGACGCTAATAAAATTGGTCCCGCACTCACCAAAACAGAGAGCGCGGGACTCTTTTATCTAATGGGGGATGGTACTTAAAGCTTGAATTTGCTGTTGTCCGCGCGCATCTTGCTCACTGCAGCTACCAGCGCATCCACATTGAGGACCATTTCCATCATGCTTATCTGCTCTTCCCACTTGGCGGGATCGGCAGCTTCCTTCATTTCCGGTTCGAGCACGTGGTACACGCAGAGTCCCAACGGGACTCCGGCCAGGGATCCGGCAAAGGTGGGGTCGCCCAAGGTAACAGTTTCGGCATAAATCTCCGCCCCTTCAGGGTCGGAAGAACCGAGAACCACCACGATGTTTTCACCACCAAACTTTTCAGCGGCGTCTTTTACACGCTGCTGATTTTCCAGATCCATAGCTCCTGCGGCCGTTCAAACGAAGCATTCGGTGGCAGAGAACAAAATCTCCGCTCCCGAATTGGTAAAGACATCCGCCATGGCAGGGCCGGGTACACCGTCCCGTTCACCAAGCAGCAGAAGCTTCTTTCCTTCGAGCTTAGCCATTGCTTTACTCCTTACGATTATGGGCTTTTTATCTGTACGGGCCGATGCGGCAGCCCGTCGTCCACATTGTTGTCTCGTCTACTCCGTCGTGGCGGAGCCAATACGAAGGGTTCTTAATGATGTTGTCGCGGCGTGACTTCCTTGTCACATTAGGTCGAACAAGCCTTTCATGCTGACGTGTACTCTTATGGCACTCGACTAGAATAAAAGGTGTAGCCCGACACAGGATAACCGGAAACGCGCTCGTGACGACACGGCCTAGAGCAGTTTTTCCGTTTCTGCCTTGATGGACTCAAGGGAAACTGCGTCGCCCGTCAGGCGGGCCAAGCATTCGCCGCTCTTGTAGAACAGAATGGTGGGCACGGCCATGACGCGCAGGCTGATGACAAGGCGGCGGTTTTCCGCCACGTTAAGTTTGCAGAATTTTACCTTGCCGTCATACTCGTCGGCCAGCTTTTCCACAGCGGGCATGAGGGCGAGGCAGGGGCCGCACTGCGGACCCCACAGGTCCACTACGCAGGGCATGGAGCTTTGCTGTACCTCGGCTTCATAATTTTCCTTGTCGACAATAATCATTATGCACCTCGCTTTGCTTGCGTATGTTGAATCTTTGCCGATAAGGGCGGGCCGGGGCCTTTGCTGGACAACCCGGCAAGGTCGGCCCGCCTGTCGGAGGATTACATGTACCCGGCGGATGTCAGGATTTCGCGGGCCTTCTCAAGATTGGCCGCAGCCAGCTTGACTACAGGCCCGGTGCAGCCCATAGCAGCCTCGGCGTATATCTTTTCCTTCCACAAGCAACGTACCGCTTGCTCAAGGTCCAGCACGTCAACACCGTGAATTTCCTCGTCCGTGGGTTCTGCAGGCGGGGACTGCACTTCTGCCACAGGGGCCGCTCCCGCCTTTTCAAAAGCGGCCAGTTCCTCGTCCAACCCGGCGGCTTTGGCCCGGCGCAGTTCATCAGCTACCACGGCAGGCAGGGTGCCGCGCACGGCAGCGGCTGTATACGCCAGGGCGTTGGCAATGACCGGAGCGCCCGAAGCGCGAGATATGATGCTCACCACCCGGCTCCAGCCTTCGCCCACCGAGGGGCCGTAGCCCCAGCCTGTGGTTTCATAGGTTCCGCCAGAGGTAAACGCGCCAAAGAGTTTCATAAGCACATTGCCTGTAAGCGTGTCTGTAACGCATACGTCCACAGCGCCGCGCAGAAGGTCATTGCCGCGTAGCAGCGAGCCGCCGTCACCTCTGACGCTCTGCCCAAAACGAAGCTCATAGCCGCGTTCTGCCATGCGGTTTAGCGCCCGCAGCACCTGCGGGGCCGCGTCCACATTGAGCACACCCAGCGAGGGCGACGTCAGGCCCATAACTTTAGCCACAGCCATGCCCAGAACGGCGTTGCGCAGCAGCGCCTGTTGCCTCAGGGACGCGCTTATGCCCGTCGTGCAGGCCACAAACATTGCCTTGCCCAGAGCGGGAGTCAGAATGCGGCCTACAGTGGTCACGCCCAGCGGGAAGGGATAATGCAGAGCCACAGCACCTTGAATACGCCCCTCTTCCAGGGCTTTTTCCATACCTGCGGCCAATTCACCGCCCTCGCAGCCTGTTTCAATCCAGTCCATACCTGCAGGAATAAGAGCCGTAGGCCGTGGGCCCACGCCGACCACAGTCAAGGAAGTGTCTTCTTTCATGACTGCAGCGGCAGCCGAAAGAAATTCGGTATCAGAATGTTCGCCGCCAGCAGCCATGAGGCCGATGCGGCACGGTTCGCGCCCGCTGCGCGCCCGCGTCACCAGACCCTCAAGAGCCTGACCGAGGATGGCGCGCTTGTCGTTTTGACTTGCCATAAGCCTGCCTCCTACTGATCCTTTTGCAGGTTGGCCGCCATATCGCCCAAGGCTGTCAGCAGCATTTCGGTCACGTCCTGCTGGCTGACGCCCTGCGGCTTTGCCGCACCTGCCCCCGGAGCTTCCATAATAAATGAAGCGCCGTCGGCCAGATTGGTCAGGCGGCCCAGAAAAAGGCTGCCCTTGCCTATGATCATTGCGCGCTTGATGCGGCCTTCCTTGATGGCTTCAATGGCGTGGCCCACGTAGGGCACGCCTGAAGGAATGTGCCCCTGAATGGGCGCAAAACCGGGCATGCCGCGCTCTGCCACAAACTTGGGAATGTCGCCGCGCTCAATTTGCCCCTTCATGACGGCCAGGGCGGCAATCATCTTGTAATTGGCCTCTGGCACGTTGCCAGCTCCTGCGGGCAGGGTTACTTCAGCGTTGTGCAGTTCAGGTGCGTACTTGTCTACATCCGTAAGTTTCAGACCCACGCTGGCCAACGGATCGAAAGTGATGGCAGTTGTGATGGCCTGAGGCGAAGCGCCAGCGCCCACAGTGTGTTTGCCAATGCCGTCCAGCCGCATTACCGGGGTCTGGCCGTCATCAGGAGTCAGCAGCAGGGCAAAACTGCCGATGCAGTTTTCAAGCGGTACAACGCCTTTTTTGATATGGTCGCGCGCGTTCATGTAGAGCTTGGGAACCGAACCGCCACTGACCACAACCACATTGGGCCGCACACCGCTAGCCACCATGCTGGCAGAAGTAATAAGGGCCGCCACTGGGCCAGCGCAGAAACCGCGCACGTCAAACCCGCTGGCATTGACGCATTCAGCTATCTCGGCCAATGCCTTGGCCATGTTGCCGCCGCCGCGCTGCATAGCGTCGCCCACGGCTTCTTCAGAGCACTCCACCACAAAATCCACATCTGGCGGAGCGATGCCAGCATTCTTGATAAGGTGCAGCAGGGCCAGCACGCCGCTGGCTTTGCTGGCCAGGTTTTCCAGCATGACCCCGGCTTCAAGATTCTCGTCCGTATCGTGTGCCCGACGGCAGCAGCCCACAAGCTTGCCCTTGATATACAGGGGCAGGGCATGATGTTTTTCAATAACTTCGCGCAATTCAGGCTCAGGTCTTCCTTTTTCCAGACGGGCAATCTGCTTTTCGCCCATGACCGGATTTTGGGCCAACTTTACGGCCACAGCTGCCGCAAAGCTTTCTTCCAGCCATATGAGGTCGAAGACGTCACATATATCCATAAGCCCGATGAATTCGTCTTCGGGCATGATTTCACCAAACTTTCCGAAACGCTGCGTCTCGCCCAAGTTGTCAATCCAGGGTGCAGGAGCCTTTTCCAGCTCCTCCAGACTCATGCTGCCCACATAGGTTTTATTGGGCGCGTAGGCGGCGGCTTGTTCCCAAGTTTGCGCGTGTTTGGGAAGTTCACGCAGAAATTCGGAGTCAGGCTTGGCCTTGCGTTCTTGAGCGGGAGTGCCCCCATAGTGCAGGGCCAGCTCCGGCGCGAAATTCAGGCAATATGCGGCTGCCTTGATGCCAACGGTCATCATAATGCTATCCTCCGCGTGCTTAAAATTGCAGGTATGAGTATGCCGACATGGCAGCCCGCGCGCCGTCGCCAGCTGCCGTCACCACCTGGCGCAGCGAGGTGTCACGCACGTCGCCTGCTGCAAAAATACCCGGAATCGAAGTTTGCAGTTTGTCGTCGGTAATAATCCAGCCAGCGGCGTCTGTTTGCAGCAGGCCTTGCGTGTACTCGGCATTGGGCAATGTGCCGATAAAGATGAACACGCCGTTCAGTTCGATGTTCCGCAGTTCATTGGTTTTCACATTGCGCACTACAATCTTTTCCACGATGTCGCTGCCCTCAATGGACTCCAGCACGCTGTCCATAACGGGCACGATCTTGGGATTGGCCAGGGCGTGCTCCACCACCAGCTTGTCGGCGCGGAATTCATCGCGGCGGTGGATAAGGTAAACCCTGGAAGCAAAGCCCGTGAGGTAGCAGGCTTCTTCCACGGCGGTATTTCCTCCGCCGATGACGGCCACCTCAAGGTCTTCAAAAAAGGCGGCATCACACACAGCGCAATAAGAAACGCCCATGCCCGTGTATTTTTTTTCTCCGGGGCAGCCCTGCTTGCGAAAATGGGCCCCGCTGGCCACGATGACGGCTCCGGCGGCTACTTCGCTGCCGTCCTTGAGGGTTATTATTTTTTCTCCATCGCGAACTTCGAGCTTCTGCACAGAAACAGAACGAAATTCCGCCTTGAAAAATTCCGCATGGGCGCGAAAGGCGTCGGCCAGACCCGTGCCTGTGCCGTCGATGATACCGGGGTAGTTTTCAACCCTGCTGGTCGTCAGGATCTGGCCTCCCGGACGGCCCTTTTCAAGCACAAGAGTGTCAAGGCCTGCGCGCTTGCCGTAGATAGCGGCGGAAAGTCCTGCCGGGCCAGCGCCGATGATGACCAGTTCACGCTTTTCCATAAAAACTCCTTGTCGGGGTGGCCAGCATGCGACTGCGGCATGCATTGAGCCACCTGGCAAAATCTGCTGTGCTTTTTCCGCCTTCAGCCCCGGCGACCCGAGGATCACAGCACCCAAGGACCGCCGGAGCCTTACCGGAGGGGATTTAAAATACCGTCTGCCCGTCTACCTTGGTGGTCAGAGCCTTGAACGCCTTAAGCACCAGATCGCGGCGAAGGTGCTTTTCTTCTGCGGGGGACAGTTCGGGATTGCCAAGAGGGTAGGGTATGGAGACAGTGGGCACGATTCTGTTGGCCCCGATGCTTAAAGAGATGGGAACAATGGTGCACATATGGACTACGGGCACATCAGCGGCTTCTTCAATGGCCTTGGCGAGCGTTGCGCCGCAACGCGTGCAGGTTCCTCATGTGGAGGTGAGGATTACCCCATCCACATGAGCCGCCTTGAGCTGTGAGCCTATTTCAGTGCCGAACTTGCGGGAGTTGGCCACGGACGTTCCGTTGCCTACGGTGGTGTAGAAGACGTTGTAGAGCTTGCCGATCTTGCCTTCCTTTTCCAGATCGCGCAGCACATCAATTGGCAGCACGCGGTCGGGGTCCTGGTTGGCGTAGGTTTGGTCGTAGCCGCCGTGTGCGGTCAGGTACTTGCCCTTTTCAAGATCGTTAACGCCTTCGATGCTGTATGAGCCGAAGTTTTGCGCCGACGAAGCGGCGATATGATCAGGGTTGCCTTCGGGCACGATGCCGCCCGAGGTGACCACGGCAATGGTAGCCTTGCTCAGATCAGCGATGGCCGGGCGGGGTTCCACACGGTCAAAGATGGGCATGGCATATTCAGTCTTGAACTCTTCGCCCTTGATCTTCTTGAGAAGCATGCGCACAGCGCGTTCCGCTCCTGGTTCGGCATAAAACATGTTCTTTCGGATGCCTTTAGGGAAGATGCCTTCGGCCTCAGGATCGGTGATTTCTTCGCCGCGCAAAAGCTTGAGCATGGCTGCGGACATAGCGGGTACGGCCTTGCCCATACCACGGGCGCTGTCGGAAGTTTCAATGATGGTCACTTCCTTGCGGTACAGGTCCACGCCGGGACTTTCGCGATACATGCCGCTGACCACAGGCAAGTCAAGCTGCTTGTTGACGGCCGCGCATACAGCGCCGCAGGCTGTGCCGTAGCGGCCAGCGTTAAAGGCCGGGCCAGCAATGACGCCGTCGGCCCCAAAGCGCTTTACGGTTTCCACCATCTGGGTGGCCACCTCATCAAGGTGATTGGCGCAGTAGTTGTCGCCACAAACAAATGTTGCCGCTATTTCTGCCTGACCGGCAAGCGCCGCCTTGAAAGCCACGCCCGGCCCCACAAGGCCTTCGCGCACTTCGGGGGCGATGTCGGCCTTTTCTTCACCGCCGATTCCGGCAAAAAACTGATTGATATAGTGTACAAGCTTATATGCCATGATGATCTCCTGCTCCTTGAGCTGGCAGCGCTCCCCTATAGGGTGCGGCCACCGATGCGGTTGAAGCCCAGTTCATTGGTCGCGCCAAGAATGGCCTGCAGTTCCACTTCAAGGCTGCCGTCTTCGCGCACAGAGCCGAAGAATCCGCCAGCAATGGTTTCAGCAGGGGCCAGATCGCCGATGACCTTCGTCATGGGCGGCAGAACGATAAGTTCGTT
>NZ_JASGDK010000164.1:0-11995 GCF_047607245.1 Desulfovibrio sp. | reverse complement strand
GGGGTTTTTTTGCCAACAGAAACATGCAGCGTTCGGACGGGTTTCCCACCAACGCCCTGGTAGTGGTGACTCGCGTACTTCTGCGCATCTTGCGTGAGGAAAGGCCGCAGTATTTTCTTTTCGTCAAGGATGGCAGAGGCAAGAATTTCAGGCATGATATTTTTCCCTTGTACAAGGCCAACCGCGATGCCACTCCTGAGGACCTGATCCGCCAGATGGAACCTATCGAGCGCATGGTCACCGCCCTTGGCATGAGCCTGGAGATTTCCGACGGCTGCGAGGCCGACGACTGCATAGCCTCCTTGGCCGCGCGCCTGTCAAAAGAGCGCCCGGTGGTCATTGTCAGTGGCGACAAGGACCTCAAACAATGCCTTGGTCCCAACGTTTTCATGTGGGACCCGGCGTTCAAGGATGAAAAACTGCTTACTGCCGCCCAGTTTACGGAAGAAAGCGGGCTGACTCCTTCCCAGTGGCCCGATGTGCAGGCCCTTGTTGGGGATACCAGCGATAATATCCCGGGCGTGCCGGGCATCGGCCCCAAGACCGCTGCCAAAATTTTTGAGATATGTCCGAGCCTTGAGGATATTCGCGACCATTTTGTTCTGTTGCCGCCCAAAATGCAGGACAAGCTGCGCAGTCATCTGGATGAAATGTTTACCTGGCGCAAGCTGACCACGCTTTCGCTGGATGTCTGCACCGGACTTGAACTGAGCGATTTGCTGGTGCGCCCCATTGACGCTGAGCGCTGTGCGGCCCTGGCCGAAGAGTTTGAACTTCATGCAGTGCGCCGTGAAATGGCTTCATTGGAGCGGATGCAGCTTTCCGGGCAGCCTGTGAGGGCGAAAGAAGAGTCAAAGGTGCATGCGCAGAGTGACAGCGAACGCGCTGAAACTGGCACATCTTCCAATGAAGGCGCGCGCGGTGCGTCCACAGCTTCAGCGCAGCAAGCAGCTCCGGCCCAGCTTCCCAGAGGGGCGGGCGCGCAAATGAGTCTTCTTGATGTGGCCGAAGAAAAAGTGGCGCCTCAGGTGGGTGCCGTTACAGATCTTCCAGATTGCCAGGGCCTTGATGTGGCCCTTGTGTGGCCTAGGGGTACTGGGGCTGCGCCTCATGCGGCTGTGGCTGATTGCGAAGACATCTGCTGGACTGGCGGTGTGGACGACTTGTGCCGCTGGGCCTCTGACGCCCGGCGCATAGTTACGCCTGACATAAAGAACCTCTTGTCCGTAGCCCCCTGCTGGCGTGAGCTTTTGCGGAAAAAATCGCCTGATTTCTTCATGGATCTTGGGCTGGCCGCCTATCTTATCAATCCGGAAGAAAGCGATTACGGATGGCCTCGTCTGGCCGTTCACTGGGGCGGCCCCCTGCGCACAGACGGCCCCGGCCCTGCGCAGCTTGCCTTGCGTATGGCGGCGGTGCTTGAGTCCCGCATGCAGCAGGATGATTTGCTGGAACTCTATAAAAAGCTGGAACTACCGCTCACCCCTGTGCTGGCAGATATGGAAGGGCGGGGCATAGCCATTGACGCTGCGGCATTTGAAACGTTTCTTGCCGACGTGCAGTCCCAGCTGGACAGGCTGACAGCCGAAGTTTACGCGGTGGCAGGCAAGGAGTTCAATATCCGTTCGGCGCAGCAGCTTGGGGACGTGCTTTTCAGTACTCTTGAGCTTCCCTCGCCACGCAAAACCAAGGGCGGGCAGGCTTCTACCAGCCAGGAAACCCTTGAAAAACTGGCGGGCCGCCACCCTGTGGTGGACAGTATTCTTCAGTTTCGCAAGCTTGAAAAAATGCGCTCCACCTATCTTGACCCTCTGCCGCGTCTTGTGGACAAGCATGGGCGTGTTCACACCACCTTTAATCAAAAAGCCACGGCCACGGGCAGACTTTCATCAAGCAACCCGAATTTGCAGAATATTCCTGTGCGGGGTGAGCTTGGCAAGCGCATGCGCTCCTGCTTTATAGCGGGGCCGGACCTCGCGCTTGTTTCTGCCGACTACTCGCAAGTGGAACTGCGTGTTCTGGCGCATATGTCGCAGGACGAGGCCTTGCTTGAAGCCTTCCGCAAGGGCGAGGATATTCACGCCCGTACAGCCGCCCTGGTTTATGATTTGCCCTCAGAAGAAGTGAGCGCAGACCAGCGGCGCAATGCAAAGACCATCAACTTCGGTCTTATTTATGGCATGGGAGCGCAAAAACTGGCTCAGGAATTGAAAATTACCACGAATGAAGCCAAGGAATTCATTGCACGGTACTTTTCCCGCCTCACGGGCCTCAAAGAATTTTATGAGTCCGTTGAAGCCACAGCAAAACGTCAGGGCTTCGTTACCACGCTTGGTGGACGCCGCAGGCTTTTGCCCGATATTCATTCGGCCAATGGGCAAGCCTATGCGCTGGCCCGTCGACAGGCCATAAATACCGTCATTCAGGGATCGGCAGCTGACGTCATCAAGCTGGCCATGCTGGCTGTGGCCGAGGATACCCAACTGCGAGACAGCAAGGCGCGCCTGCTTCTTCAGGTACATGACGAACTCCTGCTGGAAGTGCCGCAGGCAGCTGCCCAGACCGTTGGAAAGCGCGTCGCCGATCTGATGGGTGCGGTCATGCCGGGCAACGAACCTCTTTCAGTCCCCCTTGTGGTTGATTGGGGTGTGGGAGATAATTGGGGTTCCGCTCATTAGAATTGATTCGCTTTGAAGCTGTAGCCAGTTTCAAAGCTGACATTTATCCTAACACGCGGTTTTCAGGTAAACCCACGCCGCCTTGCGGCGGACGGTTCTGCCTATTTGCCGTCGAGCATTTCAACATCTTTGGCGTTGAAATGCTCTGGGCGACATCGCCACGAGCGCCTTTTCAGTTATTTTTGCGTCGAACGTCTCTTTTTATTCCGGTCGAGTACCATCAGAGTACACTTCTGGTATAAAAGGCTTGGTTTACCTGATATGACTGAAAATTCATCTCGTGACGACATTCTCTGGATGTTGAGTATTAACAGGTTGTTCAACTTCGTCCTCACCCGGTGATTGGTAAAGGGGCAACCTGCTGGAGTAGTACATCTAAGGCAAATTCATTTTGAACTGCTTTATATTCCAAGGTTGCCATTCTGCCGGAAATGCAAACTTCGGCAGAATCCATGTAGCGCTGCGGTGTGCTGCACGCTTGTGCAGTGTCAGGGTGTTTACCTTTTCAAAGTTTAAATGTCCCAGTTGCAATGTGCTGTTTCTGCCCTAATTTTTGTAAGCAGTTCCACCACCTTCACCTTTTACCCCGGTAGAGCCATGCGGTACCATGCGCCAATTGCCGTGCAGACCTTCACGGCCCCGCAATCCCTCCCTTTTGTGGAGGTGCGCACTACCTTGGGCAGTGTGCAGCCATATGCGGAGCACTTCCATTCCAGCCTGTCGCTGGGGATGATCCTTGAAGGGTGTACGTGCTTTCAGCTTCATGGTCAGCCTCATAGCCAGACGCATGAAGCAAGAGAGGGCGATCTTGTGCTCATCGGGCCGAGCGTGCCCCACAGCTGCAACCCCGTGGGGGCACAAGCCCGAAGTTATCACATGGCCCATATTGATAGCCGCTGGTTTGCGCAGAATGTCTGCCCGGCTTTAGCTTTGCCAGAAAACTATGAAGTGGCGCTGCCACAGATACGTGACCGTGCGCTGTTTGCCTGCGCCCTTGATATCGTGCAAGCCGTGGTCACCGGGCAGGCGAGCAGCGAGCAGGCATTGCTGTCATTTCTGATCCGGTTGCAGGGCGAGTACCATTGCTTCAGGGCCGCTGTGGTACATCCTTCAATTACGGCGCAATTTCTGCCAGATGAAGAAGAGGGCAGCTTGTCCACAGAGCGGCATGCGGTAGCGCAACTGGCGAAAAAATCCGGCCTGTGCCGCGAAAGTTATTCCCGCGCTTTCAGACGAGGCGCAGGGCTTCCGCCAGGGAGCTATTTGCATTGCCTGCGCCTTGAAAAGGCCCGCCGCCTGCTGCGTCAGGGCAAAAGCATTGCTGATGCCGCCGTTGCTGTGGGCTATGCAGATCAAAGCCATCTGCACCGCATGTTCGTGAAGTTTTATTCCGTTACGCCCGGCTGCTACCGCAGAGGCGGGTCACATTCGTACAAGAAATAGGCTGCCGGAGGCGTAGAGTCTGTGTTGGAGGCAAAAGCTCATGACACAGATTCTTGCGGAATTTATCGCCCCTACCTTTCCTGCTCTGGCTTTGGCGCACTTTATGGCCTTGCTCAGCCCCGGGCCTGATTTTTTTCTGGTGGTGGGGCACGCCGTGCGGCGTGGCTTGCGGGGAACGGCGTTCATCTGCCTTGGCATTGCTTTGGGTAATGCCCTCTATATTGCTCTGGCCATTTCGGGCTGGTCTTTCGTGCGGCAGTGGCCGTGGCTTTACCGTTGCGTAGAGCTGGCAGGGGCGTGCTACCTTCTATGGATAGGCTGGGCTCTTGTTCGTTCAGGACGGCAGCCAGCAGACTTGCGCCTCACAGCGGCAGTTCCTCTTGCTGCTGGCAGGCAGTTGCTCACCGGGCTGGCATCGGCCTTGCTCAATCCTAAAAACGCCATTTTTTATCTCACACTCATGACAACCATTATGGGGTCAGCCGCCAGCTTGAAACAGCAGCTTTTTGCAGGCGCGTGGATGGCTGGGCTTGTGTTTGCCTGGGATGCCGGGCTTGCTGCTGCCATTGCCCATCCTGCCGTGCAGAATATTTTGCGGAAGCGACTGGGCCTTATTGAAGTTCTGGCCGGGGCCTGCCTTATGCTAATGGCAGTTCTGCTTGTGGTAATACCCTTGCTGTGAGTGGCGGCGAAAACTCGTGCTATCAGATTGGTGGGGCTGTGTGGGAATGACAGCGCAACTGTCAGGTCAGTTGCGTGGCGCTATGGCGGGTTGCCAGCAATGCGTACTCGCGTGAAGGCAGCGCTTCTTACTTCAGAAGTTGTCCATTATTTGTGGAGTGGATGTGCGTTCTCGCGGCGGGGTTTGCCCGGAGCAAAGCTTCTTGTCAAAAGGGTTCGCTACGGTGGCTACTTGCGTAATACGGTACGCAAAGTTTCGGCCTGTGGGCCGGAAAGACCCTTGAGCCTCTGCTCAACACGGCTTTGCACAGCCTCATGACGGGGGCTCATCTCGTATAGTGACGCTGCTGCGGTCTGGCTCACGGGAAAGGCCGGGTCATTCTGGCGGCCGCTGGAATTGAGATCTGCATAGCGCAGGGCCGCGTCAATAATGGCATCCAGATAGGCAACATTGCCCGAGGCTGTGTATGCGGCCCAATACATCTGGAGAACGGTTTTCTCGCTGGTGATGTCCCACTGCAACAGGGGCGTGGGGTTCTGGCGTATTTGCTGCAAAAGCACGGTATCGCGCTGGTCCAGCAACTGGCTCATAAGCGCGGCCTCATCTGTGAGCTGCGCCAGATGCACAGCCCAGGCCAGGGTACGCTTGCCGTCCCGGCTCAGTGTAGGAACCTGCGCCAGCAGGGTCTGGCGTGCTGTGGATTCAGACTTGAGCGTCTCCGCAAGAAATGCGGCCAGTGTGAGCTGCTTCTGCCGGTCATAAAGGACGTTCTGTGCGTCAAAAGTGCGAAGAATGCCCGGCAAGGTTTCAGCCCGTTTTTCCTTATAATAAAACTCCATATCTCGCGCATAAAATGAAAGATTTTTGGAGGCGGTAAGGGCCAAAACGTCCTGACAGGGCATAAAACAGAAAGCCAGCGCAAGCAGCAGGGCTCGCAGTGCAATCAGCTTTGACGGCGTGAAATCTGGCATCCTGTTATGTAGGACAGTGGAAAAGCTTGTTATAATCGGCATGGGCTAGTCAAAATCCGCCAGAAGGGCGTCCAGTTTGAGGCAGGTGAGAGGGCTTTGGCGCAAAAAAGTCAGCAGCCGAACGCGGGCCTCCAGAAGGTGCGGCGAAGAAACACCGTTGCGTATGGAGCTATGGGCTTCAAGAAAGGCTGCGAGGTTGTCACAGTCCTTGATGAGGCGTCCGTCCTTGGGGTCAAGGTCGTCTTGGTTGCATTGGCGCTGAAGAACATCGAAATCAGGCACCTTTTCCGTTTTTCCATTGCGGCAAACACATTCCTGAAATTCTGACTGCACCTCAAGGCCCAGGTAGTAGGATATGCGCTCCACCAGCGAAGTAAAACCCTGCTGGCGCAAGGGAGTAAAAATGCGCCGTTCCAGTTCTTTTTCTTCGTATTCTTTAATGATTTTAGGTAAGTCTGCTATGGAACGCTTCACAGGCGAAATGATGTCGCGGGTAAGCACTTCCGGCAAATCATGAAAGAGCCCGCAAAAGAAATTGTTGTTGGCCCTCGCGCGGCATGCGTTCACAGACAAACTGAAAAAATAGGCAAAACTGGCTACAATAAACATGTGCCCAAGAACCGAAGTGGCTGGAATGCGTGGCGCTTGTGTCCAGCGAATCTGGAACCGCAATTGGCCGCAAAGGTTGGCCAGCCTGAGAAGAGCTGTGCCCGGCTGGCGCATTTGTTCCAGCCCTTTCAGATCATGAAAACTGTCCAGCCTGTCTACAAACGATTGGCCGATGTCATCCATCTCGTCATCAAAAGGGCTGTTGAGCGGTTTGATGAGATTAAATTCCCACTGTGAGGCGTAAAGATGGGCTGCGGTGAGTATGCGGCGGGAAAGGCTGTCTTCGTCCGGGTTGTGGTGCCAGTGGCACATGCGTTGCCAGAACGGCCCCAGGGGCGACAAGGCTGGCTGCAGGCTGTCAAGCACATGCTCTGTCAATTGGCGGTGCTGTTCGGGATTTTCTTTGATGCGGTAAAAGATGGGCGGCTTGATATCGGTGATGATGAGCCGGTAAAAGTAATCAAACAGGCCGCCCTCGATGATTTCAGTGGCAAGACTTACGCGCTCTTTTTCAGACATGTGGCGGGAGTTTTCATGCCACAGCACACAGGCCAGCAACATTTTGTGTGCCTGTTTGTCTGTTTCAAGCAGCTCCACCGGGCGCAGCTTGTCGTTCCAGCGTAAAAGGTATGCGCCTGAAAAAATCAGTTGAAGCAGGCTCTTGCGAATATCTGCCATATTTTCTCCGGGTGTGGGTCGGAAAAACAGTTGGCAGTATAGGTGCAGATGGGGTAAAGCTCAAGGGCTTCATGCCACTGTCCGGTTTTTACGGCCATTGGGCGCATAATAGTGCGACGGCTCTTGACAGTGTCTGGCGTTTGCCGTATTGAAGCCATCTTTACTGCGATAAATATCGTCACCCCCGTTCGACGGCTATCGCGCAATGAACTTTTTTGCAGCCAACGGCTGCTGATATTTGCAGATGTGAGGAGTCATTCCGATGAAGACGTTCAGCCCCACCCCCAAAGACATCAATCGCGAATGGTTCGTGGTTGACGCTCAGGATCAGGTGCTCGGCCGTCTGGCTAGCCAGATCGCCCACCGCCTGCGCGGCAAGCATAAGCCGGAGTTCGCCCCGCATATGGATAACGGGGACTTTATCGTGGTAGTTAACTGCGAAAAGATCAAGGTCACCGGCAACAAGCTGGCCGACAAAAAATATTACCGGCACTCTGGCTGGGTTGGCGGTCTTAAGACCACCATTCTCGGCGATGTGCTCGCTGACAAGCCCTCCCGCGTCCTGATGGCCGCCGTGAAGGGCATGCTGCCCAAGAATCGCCTGGGCCGCGCCATGCTGAAGAAACTCAAGATTTACGCCGGGTCCGAGCATCCGCACACGGCCCAGAATCCCCAGCCGCTGACGCTGCCGCATTAAGGAGTAGAATGCCATGAGCGAGAAATTTGAATACGGCACCGGCCGTCGCAAGACCGCCACGGCGCGTACCCGCATCTATGCCGGCTCCGGCGGCATCACGGTCAACGGGCGCTCTTTCGAGGACTACTTTCCCCGTAAGACCCTGCAGATGATTATTCGTCAGCCTTTGGTGCTTTCCAAGCTTGCCGACAAGCTTGATGTGCGCATCAATGTGGCTGGTGGCGGTGTGACTGGTCAGGCTGAAGCTGTGCGCCACGGTATTTCCCGTGCCCTGCTGATGGTTGATCCGGCCCTGCGCCCCATGCTCAAGAAGGCTGGCTTCCTCACCCGCGACGCCCGTAAGAAAGAACGTAAAAAGTACGGTCTGCGCGCTGCCCGCGCCCGGTACCAGTACTCCAAGCGTTAATACGCCTTTCGAAAGCCCTGCCTGTCAGGGCTTTCGTTTTATTTGGCGGGCCGCTTGCGGCCCGCTTTTTTTGTACTGTCATGCCGTAGCGCTTTTGCGCTGGTATTTTCCCAGTAAAAGTGTATGTTGTGTGGAATATACCTCGCCTCAAACAGTCAAAGAGAGTTGACATGACCAGGGATATTCCCCTTTCTTGCGGCCAGTTGCTTGTGCTTGAGTATGCCTATACGCATGAGCAAACACAGGCCACCACTGGATATTTTTCATGCGTGCCGCCCGCTGATCTTGGTTTTGACGCAGCATTGGAGCGCCTTGAAGCCGCACCAATGGACGATTTTCTGCATCAGCACATTTTGCGTCTGCTGAGCGCTGAAAAAACCGAAGAGCTGGCCCGTTTGGCGGCCTCGTGCTACGATGCTGCCCAGAATGTCTTTACCAGACCTGTGCTGGCGGCCCTGTTGCTTGAATGCGCTACGTTGCTGCCGCAACATGCTGAGGCTTGCGCGAATTTTCCCGCAGATGCTGCGGTTCTTTTGGCCCCGTCCAGCCCAGCCCTGTATCTTCGTGCCATCAGCCAGCCTGATGCAGAAGCCGGCGCTGCCTGGAGTGAGCTGTTCCGCAGTAATATCTGCGACCACCACGCTCTGCCGCGTCCTGACGAGGCCGGAGTTCCGCCACTGTTTTCGCAGGAAGAAATTGAAGCGGCAGCCCGGGATATGGCAGCAAGTACGGACAGTTTGGCCAGGCATCATGCACGGCTGTCTGCCGATCCTGCAGCCGCGTGGCAGCGCCCGCCAGCGCAGGAGACATTTCTGCGCGCGCTGGATGCGCTTA
This sequence comes from Desulfovibrio sp., assembly GCF_047607245.1. GTDB lineage: Bacteria > Desulfobacterota > Desulfovibrionia > Desulfovibrionales > Desulfovibrionaceae > Desulfovibrio. The sequence goes on along the minus strand of NZ_JASGDK010000164.1, from coordinate 2,997 downwards.
TGGAATCAGCTACTGTCGACGGGCCTGAAATGCGGCACGAAGCTTCACTTTCCCCCATTGCCCTTTTACGGTCCTGGCAGGTGGATATTGAGGTGCATAGCGGTGCTGTCAGGCATCACCTGCACGGCAAGGCTACTGCCTATGGCCGGGGAATGTCGCTGGCAGCCGCCCGTGCTTCCTACGCAATGGAAATTGTAGAGAGAGCCAGTACCTATGTAAGCGTTGGCCCGATTGAAGATGGCAGCAAGGGTGAAGCCGGGCAGGTGCTGCACCGCAAACATCCCATGCCGCTCTTGAAGGCGCGGTTTTCCGAGTTGCAGCAACAGGGCAGGGCGGCCCTTGATCCCAATGTTCTGCCCATTGAGGCTCCGTACCTGGATGCCCCCCTGCATTGGGTCAGCGCCGCGAACACTGATGGAAACGAAGTGCTGGTTCCTGTTCAGGCAGTCTTTTTGTTCTGCAATCTGGATGAACCCGCTCTGTTTTTGGCAGGCGGCTCAACAGGGCTTGCCTCGGGCAACACGCTGGATGAAGCCCGACAGGCGGCCTTGACCGAAATTTTTGAGCGGGATGCCGAGGCAACCACGCCTTTCAGCCGTACGCGCTGCTTTACCCTGAAAAGCCGCGACGCCCGTATGCAGTCCTTGCTGGACGATTACGCGGCTTGCGGCATCAACGTGCAGTTTCAGGATATAACCACGGAATTTGGGCTGCCCGTGTATCAGTGCTTTGTCATGGGCCGCGACGGTAGCGTCGCCCGTGCCACAGGGGCGAATCTGAACGGTTCGCGCGCGGCTATAGCTGCCCTCACTGAAACTCCGTGGCCGTACTCCACGGCGCAAACGACGCCTCCTCAGCCTTCCGGTCCCGGCCTGGCAGGCCTACCCGCGCGTTTTCTTGAAGATTTGCCAGACTACAGCCTCTCGTCGCCTGCTGACAATTGCCGCCTTCTGGAAGCTGTGTTGTGCGATCACGGCAGAGGTCCACTTTACGTGGACATCAGCCGCAAGGATTTTAACCTGCCCGTGGTGCGGGCGATTGTTCCCGGTTTGGCCCTTACAGGAGAGTGGGACCGTTTTTCACGCCCCGGCAAGCGGCTTTTTGCGCGCTATGCGAGTCTTTTTGCCTGATTTTTATACGGTCATGGGCTTTTCTGAATTGCAGGCCATGCCCAAGTTGTTTATAGTGCTGGCCTAGTGGCCCGCCCTTTGGCGCAGCCCTGCCAACACAAAAAACCTGGAGGGAAAGGATGAAACTGGGAAAACTTTTTGCAGCGCTGGCCGGGCTGGCGCTCACCCTTGGTTTTGCCGGCCAGGCGCCTGCCGCTGATGCCGCTCCTATCAAAATCGGCGTATACCTTCCCCTGACCGGACAAAATGCCTTTGGCGGCCAGCTTGAACTTGAAGGCGTGCGTCTGGCCCACAAGGAAATGCCCACCGTTCTGGGCCGCCCCGTGGATCTGGTTGTTGTGGACAACAAGTCTGACAAGGTCGAAGCCGCAAACGCCGTGAAGCGCCTTGTGGAACGTGACAAGGTTGTGGCCCTTATCGGCACCTACGGTTCCTCTCTGGCTATGGCTGGTGCGGAAATCGCCGAAAAAGCCAAAGTTCCCGGCGTGGGCACTTCTTGCACCAACCCCCTTGTGACCCAGGGCAAGAAGTACTACTTCCGCGCCTGCTTTATTGACCCCTATCAGGGCGCCGCTGCGGCTACCTATGCCCGTGAAAACCTGGGCTTCAAGAAAGCCGCCGTGCTTATGGACATGACCAATGACTATGCCGTCGGCCTGTCCAGCTTCTTCACCAAGTCTTTCAAAAAGCAGGGCGGCGATGTGGTAGCCACTCTCAAGTACAGCTCCGGCGACCAGGATTTCACGGCCCAGCTCACCGAGCTGATCTCCCAGAATCCTGACATCGTCTTCATGCCCGCCTACTTTGCTGAAGGCGCCATCATCATGAAGCAGGCCCGCGAACTGGGTGCCAAGTTCCGCCTTATGGGTGCGGACGCTATGGACAACCCCGACACGCTCAAGCTCGGCGGCAAGGCTGCTGAAGGCTTCCTGCACACCACCTTCCCTTACGACCCCGCCATGCCCAACATGAGCGAAGCCGCCAAGCGCTTCACCGAAGCCTGGAAGGCCGCCTATCCTGACAAGGAAACCAACGTTAACGGCGCTCTTGGCTACAACACCTACTTCCTTATTCTTGATGCCATCAAGCGTGCCAATTCCGCCGAGCCCCAGGCCATTGCCAAAGCTCTGGCTGAAACCAAGGATCTGCCTACGGCTCTTGGCCTGCTTTCCATCAATGCCTCCCACGACGCTGAAATGCCCGTGGGCATCATTGAATACAAAGATGGCAAGCGCGAATACGTGGGCGAAGTGACGCCTAAATAAGCTCGTTGTTTTTTCCGGCCCCGCGGCGCATGCGCCGCGGGGCGCTTTTTCTCTTTTTTGCCGCTGTTCAGGCGGAAAGGGCACCTGTGCCCTTTATTCCGTCGCTATCCTGAACGGCAGCTTGAGGTGGCCACATGAGCCTTGACATGTTTTTGCAGCATTGTTTTAACGCCCTTACCCTGGGGTCGCTCTACGCGTTGATAGCCATCGGCTATACCATGGTATACGGCATTTTGCGCCTTATTAACTTTGCCCACGGCGACATCTTGATGATTGGCGCCTACTTTGTTTTTTTTGGCACCTTTGCTTTCGGCTGGCCCTGGGGTGTGGCCGCCGTGGTTTCCGTTGCGGGTGCAAGCTTGTTGGGTGTTGTCATCGAAAGGGTCGCCTACCGCCCCTTGCGCGACGCCCCGCGAATTTCGGCGCTCATAAGCGCCATTGCTGTCTCCTTTTTTATTGAAAGTCTGGCAGTAGTGATTTTTACCGGCCAACCGCGCCCTGTGCTGCAGCCTGACTGGCTGGTTTCAGAGTGGCATATCGGCGGCCTGCGCATTCTGCCGCTCACGGCTCTTGTGCCCTGTATGACCGTTGTTCTTGTGGGC
>NZ_JASGDK010000163.1:0-7073 GCF_047607245.1 Desulfovibrio sp. | reverse complement strand
CTCGCGACAATTCGGCTGTGGAGCACGAGCCCTGTGCGTCCATGCCGTCGAAAAATCCCCGGTTGCCCTCCAGCAGCCCAAGCAAGCGCCCAGACTGCGGCGCAGAAAGGCCCCCGCATCCGCAGCCATTGACCTGTCTGGCAGCAGCAACCCGCATGGTGTGTACAAAAAGCGCGCGCAGGCGCGGCGCTTCAAGAAAATAGGGATCAAGATTGGCGGCGGGCAAGCCAGCGGCCAGACGCAGCCATGCCGCGTCAATATAGTCCGGCCCTTTCTTGAAGGGTTGCACCGTGACGCCACGCAAGGCAAAGGCGCGGCACAAGCCCAAAGAAAGCAGAGTTTTGCCGCCGCCGCCCGAAAGGGCTGTCACGCAAAGCCGGGGCAAAAACGTCGGCAGGACGGCAGTATGGGGCGTGGTTACTTGGCTCATGGCGCTCCGCGTGGTGATCGGGCCAGATTGGGGCAGTAAGGTTGCAGACCGGGTGGATGAAAAATTGCTGTCAGGCGGTTTCAAGATAAAGGGACTCTGGCACTGCCGAAAAACAGATCGCAGCCAAACCGTTCGCTCACGCAGGGCGGCTCGCGGTGCAGCAAGGACGCTCTGTATTGCTGGCACGCATACCGCCAGGCAGAAAACTGTCTTTATCCCTTGAGGATGCGCACACGCAGGCGCGCATCCTCAAGGGCCGTTCTGTCTGAGTATTGCTTGGGGAAGCACTGATTAAAGAGCCTCCTGGAAACGAGCAGTTATTTCGTTCGGCAAGGCGCGATCTTTTTTTGAAGCAGGAGTGGACTCTTCCGTCCTCGACTGTTTCAAAAAAAGGGAAGCAACGCCGCCAAACGGAATAAATCAGCGTTTCCTTAATGCTTGAACGAACGCTGCCCCGTATACACCATTGCCACCTGCGGGCTGGCTTCATTGCAGGCCATGATCACTTCCGCATCGCGCATGGAACCACCGGGCTGCGCAATGGCAGTAACGCCCTGCGCCAAAGCCACGTCCACGCCGTCACGGAAGGGGAAAAAGCCGTCAGACACCAGGGCCGAACCAACGAGACCGCCGTGGGTCTCTTCAGTACGCCGCTCGATGTCGGCCAGCTTTTCCGCCATATCTGCATCCTGCGCAGCCTTGAGCTTGAGCTCGTACAAGGTCATGCCCAGTTCGCGGAAAGCCAGCGTGTCAGCATATTTGGTATGCGCCTTGTGGATGGCAAGCTCCACGCAGCCCACGCGGTCCTGCTCGCCTGTGCCGATGGCAAGGGTTGCACCGTCGCGAACAAAAATGACCGAATTGGAAGTAACCCCGGCCTCCACGGCCCAGGCAAAGCGCAGGTCATCCAGTTCCGCCGGGCTGGGCGCACGCGCCGCCACGGAAAGGCCTTCCTTGGTGGTGGCTGTGGCTGGCAGAAAATCCTTGCCGGAAAGTATGCGGTTCACAAAAGATTTTTGCACCACAATGCCGCCGTCGGCCAGACTTTTGATATCAAGAAACGCCGAAGAGGTCAGTTCTTCCAGCCGGCCAAGACCGGGCAGTTCCATAATGCGCAAATTTTTACGGCCCTTGAGGATCTCAACCGCGCCCTCTTCAAAAGCCGGGGCAGCCACCACTTCAAAGTAGTTGGCAGCCACAATTTCTGCGGCTTCACGGGTGAAAGGACGGTTGACCACCACAGCCCCGCCAAAAGCGGCGATGCGGTCGCACCAGAACGCCTTGTCAAGGGCAGCGGCCACGCCGTCCTTGCTCCAGGCCGCGCCGCAAGGATTGTTGTGCTTCAAAATAATGGCCGCAGGACGGTCAGCGAGGTACTGAAGAATATTGGCCCCGTTATCGACATCAGTCAGATTGGTTTTGCCGGGGTGTTTGCCCGCCTGGATCATCTGCTCTTCGGTCATAGCAGAAACAATGCCGTGTCCGGGGCCACGCCACTGGAGGCCGCCACAGGTGATGGAACCTTCTTTCAGGGCATAAAGGGCTGCGGGCTGATCGGGGTTCTCCCCGTAGCGCAGGCCTTTTTCCTCGCCATCCAGCGTCCAGACGCGCTTTTGAAAGACGAGTTTTTCATCACCAAGAATAATGGTCATAGTTTCGGGAAAAGCGTCCTTACGGACAGTGCTGTACATGGCCTTGAGATCCGACATGCGTGCCTCCAGATGTTCGCTGGTCAGGTGAGGGCTCTGCATAGCACAGAATGCCCCGCGCCACCAGACCCAAGGCAGCCGCCCGGCGGCTGCTCGCACGCGTTGACGAAATTCGAGCCAGGCCCTACATTGCCTTGTCCCCCACGGGGCACACAACGCGGGCCGCAGTTTGCTGCCATTGGCCCGCATCAGCGGAGGATATATGGAAAAACTGCTCGCCCGGCTGGCACAGCAACTGGATACTATTGACGAAGCGTCGCTTATGTCGCTGTGGAGCAAGTACGCCACCACAACCAGCCGCTTTGAACCCACCAAAAGATGGGAAGAGGCAACCCTCATCTTTTCTCTCATCCAGGCCAAGCGCTGGAAAAACCAGCTCTTCAACTTTCACTGGTCGCGTCAGAGCCAGGGACAGGAAGGACTTGATCCGCAATTGCCCAACCTCGCTCCCGACTTTGCCCTTGAAACGCCGCAGGAACCTGCGCCCGCACAACGCTGCAGGGTTCTGGAGTTCCGCCCCCTCAAGCAAAACAGCGAAAATGGCGAAAATGACGGCAAGTAGGAAATTTCAGCGCTGAGCACGGTTAATGACTAGGCGGAAACCGAACCGTCCGCTGTCATGCCACGGGCGGCCTGTTGAAAAATACGGCTTTAGCGCGTCTCCCCCTTGAAATATAAAACATTTCAAGCAATCGGGTCTCAGGCAATATCTACACAAACTCCGGCTACGCCCTGCCCTTGCCGCCAACAACCTTTGGCGCATGGGCATGCCCCTGCGCAAAGGCCGCCAGGAGCCAGATTCCAACCCATTATGAACATTTGACTTGTATTTGCATACGAGATAGGTACCATGAAAGGCTTTGCGTCCCGTTTTTGGCACGTTGACAAAGCGTTCATTTGTTGCGTCCAAAGGCGCACAACGCTTCCTTCATGACAGCACGCCGCCCCGGCCGCGGCGTTTCAGGCAGGTAATATCATGGCTAATACGGTCATCATCGGCGCACAGTGGGGCGACGAAGGCAAGGGCAAAATCGTTGACATGCTGAGCGCCCAGAGCCGGGCCATTGTCCGTTTTCAAGGCGGCAACAATGCCGGGCACACCATCAAGGTTCAGGGCGAAGAAACCATTCTGCACCTCATTCCCTCCGGCATTTTGCATGATGGCAAAATATGCCTCATCGGCAATGGCGTAGTGCTCGACCCCTTTGTGTTCCTTGAAGAAGTGGACCATCTGGCTGCCAAGGGCATTGACGTTTCTCCCGCCAGGCTTGGCATCAGCAAAAAGGCCCACCTCATCATGGCCTACCACAAGAGCCTGGACAAAGCCCGCGAAGCCAAGCGCGCCGCCCAAAAGATCGGCACCACCGGACGCGGCATCGGCCCCTGTTATGAAGACAAGGCCGCGCGCGTAGGCCTGCGGGCTGGCGATCTGGCCAATCCTGCCCTGCTGCGCGCCAAAGTGGCGCACGCCCTGCAGGAAAAAAACACCCTGCTGCGCGACCTGTACAAATTTGATCCGCTGGACGAAGCCGCCGTATGCGAAGAACTGCTGGCGCTGGCTCCGCGCCTTGTGCCCTATCTGACTGAAGTGGAAGACAGGCTTCAGGAAATACAGGCGGAAGGCGGCGACATTCTTTTTGAAGGCGCTCAGGGCATTCACCTGGATATCGACCACGGCACCTACCCCTTTGTGACTTCTTCCAATACCGTCGCGGGCAATGCCTCCGCCGGTTGCGGCGTTGGCCCTTCAAGCCTCGACCGCGTGGTAGGCATCGTCAAGGCCTACACCACCCGCGTGGGCTCCGGCCCCTTCCCCACAGAGCAGCTTGACGATACGGGCAGCTACCTGCGCACTCAGGGCCACGAATTCGGCGCAACCACGGGCCGCCCCCGCCGCTGCGGCTGGCTGGACGCCGTGGTGCTGCGTGAAAGCGTGCGCCTGTGCGGCATGACAGATATTGCCCTGACCAAGCTGGACGTCCTGCAGAACCTTCCCGGCCTGCGCATTTGCGTGGCCTATGAGCATGAAGGCCGCAAGCTCGACTATATGCCGCAGGAAGAAGGCGCTCTGGAAAAAGTCACCCCGGTTTATGAAGATCTGCCCGGCTTTGAAGAAGACATCACCGGGTGCACCCGCTTTGACGACCTGCCCGAAACCGTACGCTCCTACATTGCCCGCATTGAAGAGCTTGTGGGCGTGAAGGTGAGCCTGGTTTCCGTGGGCGCCGAGCGCAAGCAGACCATCGTGCGCTAAGGCGCACCTGCCGTGCGCCTATGAACGCGCCACTGCTACAGGCTATTGCCGGTACGGCCTTTGACCGCCTCAAGGAAATTCTGAACCGCCTTGGGGCGGCTCCGCCTCAGGTATTGCTGCTTGAAGGCGGCAGCGAGCACCAGCGGCGCGACATGGCCCTTTACTGGGCTGCGCGCATCAATTGCCCGCAGGCCTCCGGCACGGGTTCCCCCTGCCTTGCGTGCCCTGCCTGCCTGCAAACGGCTGCGGGCGAGCATCTGGACCTTGCGGCCTATGACGGGCGCATCAGCAACCGCGAAGACGAAGAAAATCCCGGCCCCGTGCGCGCCTTCAATATGGAGCGCGTGCGGGAGCTTAAAAGCCGCCTGCGCGATGCGCCACACGGCCCTGGCCGCAGGGTGGTTGTTCTCTCTGGACTGAGCCTTACCCGTGACGAAGCCGCCAATGCCTTACTCAAGGCGCTTGAAGAACCTTCCGCCACCACAGTATTTGTTCTGCTTGCCCCCCAACGCGAGCAGCTTCTGCCTACCCTGGTTTCCCGTTCGTTCTGCCTCACCCTGCCCTGGCCCGACAGCCACAGCGTGGACGACGACATGCGCCCCTGGGAAGAAAAACTGGCGCATTTTTTGTTGAGCGGCCAGGGGCTTCTTGATGCTCTTGCAGCCAAGGGAGCTCTGGACGCCACAGGGGCCGCACGCCTCATGCTCGGTTGCCAGAAAGCCATAAACCGTATAATATCAAAACCGATACCTGATAACGTATCCTCACCGCTCGACGCAGCTCTGGCGACCCTGCGGCCACAAGGTCTGGCTCTGGTCTGCCAATGGCTCGCCGAAGCACAGGACGCCCTGCAATACGGTTTGACTCCTGCGCGTGTGGTCGAGGCTCTGGCCGCACGTATTTATGCGTTACGGCTGCGGGGTGGCGGTTAAGACGGTAACTGTTCGAAAGCCGAAACTGGCGCTGCAATGTATGCGCCCGGCATTTGCGGTTGGCGCGTGGTGACAGGTCTTTGCCGGTAACGGGCATAGCGTATAGCGTGTCAGCGGCCAGCCAACGATGCCGGATCGACTACTGGCGCAAGGCTTCAATGGGGGACAAGGGCACATGCACAGGAACATACGCGTCCTGGCGCTTCTTGCCTGGGCGGTTCTTTGCCTGGTGCAGGCGGCGTCGCCTTTGCCGTCCTATGCTGCTTCCCGTACTGTATGGGTGGGGGTCTTTCCTCTAGCGGGCTTTCACCGCATGGAAAACGGCCAGGCTGTCGGCTACAGTGTGGATTATCTGGAGCACGTCAGCAGGTACGCCGGCTGGCGGGTGGAGTACGTTCACTTTGACAACTGGCATGCCGCGCTTGAAGCTCTGAACAAAGAACACATAGATCTTCTGGGCGGCGCCCTGTTCTCTCCTGAACGCGCCAAGCGTTTTCTGTACAGCCCTTATGCTTACGGCACCACCTACACGGCCCTCATCGCCCCCAAGGGCACACCTTTTATCTATGAAGATTTCAAGAATTTTGAAAAACTGCGCATAGGCAGAACTGTCGAAAGCCCCTGGCAAAAGGGCTTTGCGAACTACGCCAAGCATAGCGGCTTCACACCGCCACCGCTTCTACCTTTCAGCGACCTCACAGCGCTGCGGCAAGCTATGACCGAAGGCAAGCTGGACGCCATACTGACCACGGTGACCGCCCTCAAGGACGACGAAACCATTCTTGCCAAGTATGATCCCCTGCCTTTCTTCTTTATAACCACCAATTCCAACCCAGCTCTGATGGAAGAGCTGGAACAGGCCATGGCCCAGCTGAAGCTCGAACAGCCTGATCTTGAAAACAGGCTGGCCCGCGCCCATATGTGGCGCAGCTACCAGACCCCGCTGACCAAGGCTGAGCGCGATTTTGTCACTGAAAGCCCCGCCTTGCGCGTGGGCTACGTTCCGGACCGCAAACCCATGTCCTGGTTTGAGCCAGAAACAGGCGAAGCCAGAGGTATATTGCCCGACATTCTGCGCCTTATGGGACGAACCAGCGGCCTGCGCTTCACCTTTGTGCCCATGAATGAGCCGGATACAAATCTTGATGAGTATTTTGTACGCGACAAGATTGATCTGTGCGCCGGGGTCATGTTCACACCGGGCAACAAGACCAGTCCTGTCTACAGGCTCTCTTCTCCCCTGCTGCGCAGTGGATTAAGCCTGTACGGCAAAAATTTTTTTGAAATTACTCCCAAGACGTCCCTGTCGGTTGCCATGCCTGCAAACTGGTATGATGGCCGCAACTACCTTGAAATGTTCTATCCAGACATGCGGCTGTGTTTCTTCAATAATACGGAAGAATGCCTGAAAGCGGTCGCCGAAGATCAGGCTGACCTGCTGCTGCAAAATACGCTTGAGGTGGACTACCTTCTGACCAAGCCACGCTTCAGAGACATCCTGCCGCTGCAGGGGTATAACGGCTTTGAAGATACCCGCCTGGCCGTCAACGCGACAATGCCGCCCATACTGCTTACCCTGCTCAACAAGCAGCTCATGGATGTTGACGAAAAAAGCAAAGGGCAGATCATTTCCGAAAATATTTCTGCAGTAGCCACGCCCCTGAGCCTCAAGGATATGGCTTACGAATACCGTACCCTGCTTCTGGTCGTTGGCGAGCTGCTGCTCTTTGCTCTGGCTCTTCTTGGCT
>NZ_JASGDK010000162.1:0-20865 GCF_047607245.1 Desulfovibrio sp. | reverse complement strand
CGAAGCCGCCCGCGTTTACGAAGAAACGCACCCCCCCTTTGACAAGCGCCCCTTGATGATGCGCGCCCGGCCCCCGCGTCACATGGTGTGCAAGCCAGACATCGCGCTGTACATGGAAAAAATCAGCGTGAGCTTTGACGGCTTCAAAGCGCTTAACGACCTGACCTTCTATGTGGACAAGGGCGAGCTACGCTGCGTTATCGGCCCCAACGGCGCGGGCAAGACCACCATGATGGACGTGATCACCGGAAAAACCCGGCCTGATGCAGGTTCCGCATGGTTTGGCCGCACCTGCAACCTGCTGCAAATGGATGAGGTCGCCATCGCCCAGGCTGGCATTGGCCGCAAGTTTCAAAAACCCTCGGTGTTCGAGGCTCTGAGCGTGCTGCAAAATCTGGAACTGGCACTGGCAGGCGACAAAAGGGTATGGCCCACGTTTCGTGCGCGGCTCTCTGCCGACAACAAGGTCTTTATTGAAGAAGTGCTGTACCGCATCCGCCTAACGGAGCTGGCCCGGTTGCAGGCTGGCAAGCTCTCGCACGGGCAAAAGCAGTGGCTTGAGATCGGCATGCTGCTCATGCAGAAACCGCAGCTTCTGCTGCTGGACGAACCCGTTGCGGGCATGACGCCTGAAGAAATGGACCGCACCATCGATCTGCTGCACGACCTTGAAGGCGAACAGAGCATCATGGTGGTGGAGCACGACATGGAATTTGTACGGGCCATTGCCCACAGGGTAACGGTGTTGCATCAGGGCAGCGTGCTGGCCGAGGGCACCATGGACGAGATGCAGAACCACCCCGCCGTGGTTGAGGCCTATCTGGGGGAACCGATGGGCGCTGCCTAGGCTCTGCCTGGCATCTGGTCAGCCGCTGGCTAATCTTGGGCGGGCGCATGCTGCAAACAGCCAATTTTCGAATCCCCTGCTCCAGGAGGAGCGTTATGCTGCATATCACAAGTCTTAACCAGTTTTATGGCGAAAGTCACATCCTGCGCGACGTTAACCTTGAGGTAAAGGCCGGTTCGTGCGCCTGCCTCATGGGGCGCAACGGCGTGGGTAAAACCACGCTGCTTCAGTGCATCATGGGTGTGTTACCCGCACGCTCCGGCCATATTCTCCTTGACGGAACGGACGTGCTTCCTCTGCCTGTGGAGCGACGGGCAGCCCTGGGCATCGGTTATGTGCCGCAGGGCCGCCAAATCTTCCCCCTGCTGACCGTGCGCGAAAACATGGAGCTCTCGCTGCCCATGCGCAAGGATAGGGCCGGGGCCATTCCTCCGTTCATCTTTGATTTTTTTCCCGTGCTGGGCGAAATGATGCACCGGAGAGGCGGCGATCTCTCCGGCGGCCAACAGCAACAACTTGCCATTGCACGGGCTCTCACGCTGGAGCCGCGTCTGCTCATTCTGGACGAACCAACCGAGGGCATTCAGCCCAATATTGTGCGCGACATCGCCACAACCATTCGCAGACTCAACGAAGAAATGGGCCTCACCGTGCTGTTGGTGGAACAAAAAGTGCCTTTTGCCCGCCGCATGGCAGATACATACATGATTATGGATCGTGGGCACATCGTTTCGCAGGGCAACATGCGCGGACTGGACGATGCCACTGTCAAAGCCTTTCTGAGCGTCTGATTTCCACCACGGAATCCAGGAGCAACCGCATGTCTGCCACCACCGCAAACCCTGCCGACAATCTCCACGGTCACTGCTTTACGCCTGACCGGCGCTGGAGCGCGCGCATGGAGCTGGATTTTTCGGTGCGGCAAGGGCGTACCACGCTGGCAAAAATGCAATTCAGCGGGCCTCTGCGTGTGCAGCGGCCATTCTATCCCGAAGCAGTGCCCACGAATGTGCCAGGCCGGGCGCAGGCATCCCAACCCTGCCACTGCTGCCTGCTGCATCCGCCTGGTGGCCTTGTAAGCGGCGACGACCTGAGCCTTGCCGTACGGCTGGAGCAAGGCGCGCACGCACTGCTCACCGCGCCCTCGGCCTCCAAATTCTACGCTGCAGATGCGCACAACGTGGCGCAACGCCAAGTCACAGACCTGCACGTGACAGGTGGCATGTTGGAATGGCTGCCGCGTGAAACCATCATCTATGACGGCGCGCGGGCCGAAATGCGTACATTGGTGGAACTGGACAATGCCAGCGCCTGCATTGGATGGGAAATGATCTGCCTTGGCCGCCCTGCCGCCAATGAACGTTTTACCCAAGGCAGCGTGCGTCAGAGCCTCAACCTTACTCGCGAGGGCATACCCATACTACATGAGGTGCTGCGTTTTAAAGGCGGCGATGCTCTGCAAAAATGCGCCTGCGGTCTGAGAGGTCAGGCGGTTTCCGCCACCCTTTTTGCCGTGGGGCGCGGAGCGGATGGCGGGCAAGACCTCACCACACTGGAAGCATGCTGCACCGCCCTGCAAGGCATACTCTCGCCCAACCGCGATTTTGATGCTGCACCCGATGATATGCCTGATGATGCGCCTGAAAGGCAAAGCCCTGCTGCTAGCGACAGTTCTGCCCAGGCCAAGTCCGCTCCCCTGTCTGCCCACATGGGAGAACGGGCCGGAGCCACTGTGCGCGGCGAAGTGCTTGTGGTGCGTTATCTGGGGCCGGACATGGAAGAAGCGCGCAACCTGCTGCTGACGGCTTGGAATATGCTGCGGCCAGCGTTGACCGGTTGTTCGCCGCACATGCCGCGCATCTGGTACGGAGCTTTTTAGAGCATTTTCACTTTGAAATTGCTCTGGCCACGGCGTGAGCCGTCGCCCGCAGCGAAGCCGTAAGTGTAGCTTCAGCCATTGCCCGCAGGACTTACGGACGAAGACAGCACCGCTATTTATTTGCGTTGTTAGACGCCGAAGCGAGCGTGCCGTAAATGTTGAGAATGTACATTTTCAAAATTGATCTGCTCTGGAGTACTTTGCAGACAAGCTGCGACCATACTGTGTTACGGAAATAATGCGGCGTGCCGCGTACACTGGAGGTATAATGGAACTTTTGCCCAGAGAAAAAGACAAACTACTGCTTTTTACCGCCGGATTGCTGGCAGAAAGGCGCAGGGCTCGCGGTCTCAAACTCAATTACCCCGAGGCTGTAGCCTACATCAGTCTGGCCGTGCTTGAAGGCGCGCGCGACGGTCAAAGCGTGGCCGAACTCATGGGTTCGTGCCGCAACCTGCTTGCGCGTGAGGACGTCATGGACGGCGTGCCCGAGATGATCCACGAAGTGCAGGTGGAGGCCACCTTTCCTGATGGCACCAAGCTTGTGACCGTGCACGACCCCATTCTGTAATCAGGGCCGCCCACTGGCAACCCACAACGGCAACCCGCATGAACACACAAGGGGGGCGCATGATTCCTGGTGAAATTCATATTGCAGAGGGAGACATAACCCTCAACGCACTTTCAAAAGGGCACGAGGTGGTGCTGGAAGTTTCCAACACCGGCGACAGACCCATTCAGGTGGGTTCGCACTACCATTTTTTTGAAGTAAACCCTGCCCTGATTTTTGCCCGCGAATCAGCGCGCGGCATGCGGCTCGACATACCAGCCGGAACCGCCGTCCGCTTTGAGCCGGGGCAGAAACGCGATGTCCGCCTTGTGCCTTACGCCGGAGCCCGCCGCGTGTTTGGCTTTCGCGCCCAGATCATGGGGGCACTTGATGCCGAAGCCCCCAGGGAGGAAAAAGCATGATCCGCATCCCCAGAAGCCAGTATGCCGAACTGTACGGCCCCACCACGGGCGACCGAATCCGCCTTGCGGACACGGAACTGTGGATCGAAATTGAACGCGACCACACCGTTTATGGTGATGAAGTCTGCTTTGGCGGCGGCAAGGTCATTCGCGACGGCATGGGCCAGAGCCAGATCAGCAATGCTGACGGCGCTATGGACACCGTCATAACCAATGCAGTCATTATGGATGCGGCCCTCGGCATCATCAAGGCCGACCTTGGCATACGCGGTGGCCGCATCGCCGCCATTGGCAAGGCGGGCAACCCCGATGTACAGCCCCATGTGGACGTGATCATCGGCCCCGGCACAGAGATTATCGCTGGTGAAGGCTGCCTGCTCACCGCTGGCGGCATGGATTCGCACATCCATTTCATCTGCCCGCAGCAGGTGGAAGAAGCCCTTGCCAGCGGCATCACCACCATGCTTGGGGGAGGCACCGGACCTGCCACGGGCACCAACGCCACCACCTGCACCCCCGGTCCCTGGCATCTGGAACGCATGCTATCCGCCACAGACGCGCTGCCCATGAATTTTGGCTTTCTGGGCAAAGGCAACGCCGCTATGCCCGGAGCCCTGCGCGAGCAGCTCGAGGCGGGAGCTTGCGGCTTGAAACTGCACGAAGACTGGGGCACCACCCCGGCTGCCATTGACACCTGCCTTACCGTGGCTGACGAATACGATGTGCAGGTCGCCATCCATACCGACACGCTCAATGAGGCGGGCTTTGTGGAAGACACGCTGGCCGCATTCTGTGGCCGCACCATCCACACCTATCACACGGAAGGAGCAGGTGGCGGTCACGCGCCCGACATCCTGCGCGCCTGCTCCCTGCCTAACGTGCTGCCTTCATCCACCAATCCCACCCGACCCTACACGGTAAATACCGTGGACGAACATCTGGACATGCTCATGGTTTGCCATCATCTCAACCCCTCCCTGCCAGAAGACGCGGCCTTTGCCGATTCGCGCATCCGGCGCGAGACCATTGCCGCAGAGGATATTTTGCAGGATATGGGCGTGATTTCCATGATTTCGTCCGACTCGCAGGCAATGGGTCGCGTGGGCGAGGTCATCACCCGCGCATGGCAGACCGCCCACAAAATGAAGGTTCAGCGCGGCCCCCTGCTCGAAGACCGCGGGAACGGCAACGACAACTTCCGCGTACGCCGATATCTGGCAAAATACACCTGCAATCCTGCTGTGACCCACGGCGTTTCCCACGCAATCGGCGCTGTTGCCTCCGGCCTTCTGGCCGACCTCGTGTTGTGGAAGCCCGCCTTCTTTGGGGTCAAACCATCGCTGGTCATCAAGGGCGGGCAGATTGCCGCCGCGCCCATGGGCGATGTCAACGCCTCCATCCCCACGCCGCAGCCCATGCACTACCGGCCCATGTTTGGCGCATTGGGCCAAGCTGCGGCTGCCGCCAGCCTGAGCTTTGTTTCACGCGCCTTTATGGAAAACGGCGGCAAAGAGCGGCTGAGGGAGATGGGACTGCGGCGTGGGCTTTCCCCATGCCGGGACACGCGCACCCTGTGCAAGAGCGACCTTTTGCTTAACAGCGCCACACCGTCCATTTTCGTGAATCCGCAAACGTATGAAGTCCGCGCTGACGGCGAAATACTCACCTGCGCTCCGGCGGAAGTGCTGCCGTTGGCGCAACGGTATTTTTTGTTCTAACTGTATTGTTCAAACCATGCCCAAGGCTGGTTCAACTAGTGTGGATATATACAATTTGAAGGTTAAAATGCTTTAGGCAACCATCCAAGGAGCGGCCATGCTGGAATTTACCGAAAACATGGGGCAGCACACCAATCTGGAGCCTACGGCCACCCTTACCCTGACCTGGGAGCAGCGAGGGAAATGCCGTCAGCGGCTGCGGCTGGACAGCGGCGAAGACGCAGGCCTGTTCCTCACGCGCGGGCAGGTTCTGCGTGAGGGTGATATTCTGCGCGCCGGGGAAGTGCTGGTGATTGTGCGCAATCGCGCGGAACCCGTGGTGACGGGCATTGCCCCCAACTGGGCAACTCTGGCCCGCGCCTGCTATCACCTTGGCAACCGCCACGCCGCCTTGCAGCTTGGGCAGAAGTGGCTGCGCTTTATGCCCGACCACGTGCTTGAAGAACTGGCGGAAAATCTGGGTCTGCGCCTGCGCCGCGACAATCTGCCCTTTGTGCCCGAAGGCGGTGCCTATGGTGGGCACGGACACAGTCATGGCTGAATTGGCGGCTGGACTTATGAATGATCTGGCATCCGAGCTGCCACTTCCTGCAAGGGCGCTGGCAGGCGGAACCTGCCTTGTTCAACAGCGCACAGCGCAGAGGCAGGCGGAAAACTTGTCAGGGCAGGCCGGGCCGCATGATAGCCGGAGCTGTAACCACAGGGCATGGCATGGGCCGCAGTTTGGTCTGACAGCCCTGCTCTATCTGGCGGGGCAATCCCTGCCTGTTGGCGGTTTTGCATGGTCGCAGGGCCTTGCTGCCGCCGTGGAGCGGGGGCATGCAGACACTGCGGAAGGCGTGCGCCGCTGGCTTTGGGGCGTGCTGCGGATGGGCTTTGCGCACAACGATCTGCCCCTTCTGCTGCGTATGCACGCGGCAGCATGCAGTGCTGATGCCGATGCGCTGTCCCGCTGGAACGCTCTTATGCTTGCCGGGCGTGAAAGCCGCGAACTGTGGCAGGAAGAAATCCAGATGGGACGTGCCCTGCGCCGTATTTTGCACGATCAGAACATGCTGCCGCCCTGGCCGTTGCCTGACACTGCGGGATACACAGCCTGTTTTGCAGTTGCCGCCGTCATGCTCGACCAGCACGCACGCAGTATGGAACCTTGTTGCGATCCTGCCGCGCAGCAACGCGACGGGCTGGACGCGGCCTGCGCCTATGTGTGGAGCTGGCTGCAAAATCAGGTGGCCGTCGCTTGCAAAACCGTGCCCCTGGGGCAGACCGCCGCACAAAAACTGTTGCTGGAGTTCATGCCTGCCGTGCCGCAACTGGTGGTCGAGGCAGCGACCCTGCCCGATGAAGACATCGGCTCCAGCCTCCCCGGCCTTGCCCTGTGCAGCGCCGGACACGAACGACAATACACCCGACTTTTCAGGAGTTGAACGTCATGACCAATAGACCCTGTCTGCGAGTGGGCGTTGGCGGCCCTGTGGGTTCCGGCAAAACAGCCCTCTTGCGCCACCTGTGCGTGCGCCTTCGCAAGCACTACAATATGGCCGTCGTCACCAACGACATTTACACCCGCGAAGATGCAGAATTTCTGCTGCGCCACAACGCTCTTGAAGCCGACCGCATCATCGGCGTTGAAACGGGCGGCTGCCCGCACACCGCCATTCGCGAAGACGCCTCAATGAATATTCAGGCCATTGAAGAGCTTCAGGTGCGTCACCCCGGCCTTGAGCTGGTGTTAGTGGAAAGCGGCGGGGACAACCTGTCCGCTACGTTCAGTCCGGAACTGGCCGACCTCACCATCTATGTCATTGACGTAAGCGGCGGCGATAAAATCCCGCGCAAGGGCGGCCCCGGCATCACCAAGTCCGACCTGCTCATTATCAACAAGGTTGACCTTGCGCCCATGGTGCATGCCTCGCTGGACGTGATGGAGCGTGACACCCGCCGCATGCGCGGCGAACGCCCCTATGTACTGACCGAAATGCTTTCCGGAGCTGGCATTGAGGCTGTGATCGCCTTTATCATTCGCGAGGGTATGCTGCGGCTGCCCGGCCAGACCACATAGTGGCGAAAAACAGCCAGCGCCTGACGAAAACGCAATCTTTACAGCAGAGGCGTCTGCATAGGCTCTGAGTCACAAACAAAATTGTTCAACTACTAATCGAGTCCCATCTTGGGAATCGAATCAGTCAACATAAGGATTACAGCTAGCTAGTTGTAATCCTTTTTTGTTTTTTCCTAGCTTGAAATACACCTTTCCGGCCCTTTGGCGCCCCCAATACGCTCCGTCCCCACAAGGATCACAATGGGGTCACAAGCGAGCCGATGTATGGCGCACAGTACCTCCCCTACCTTCGCGTGTAGCCTCACACTATCACTGTGCCACCTTCAGACAAGCAGCCTCAGGAATCCGCGATCCTCATTAGCGAGTTGATTCAGCGCCAAACCATCACATTGCTAGCTGACGGTGCATAAGGAACACTCTTTAAAAGACTATATCAACCGTTTGGAAAATCTAATTGATCCTTCTTGGCGACAACGGCGTACCACTAATTTTTAACTTGGTACCAAAGACCAATATCGGCCAATCTGAACCAATTTCCACACTGCACATTGTAAAACCGCCCATAATAGCATAATAAATCGTCAACAACCATATCAGGAGATGTAATGCAGCGGTATTCCACGGGTGCGTTTATGCGCGGGTGCGCTCTATTTTTTCTCTGCGTTCTCGCATTGCCCGCTGCGATTTTCGCCGCTCCCGACGCTCCCCCAAAGTCTGAAAAACGCATCCCCGGCCCGATGGTGCTGCCGCAGGCATGGCCGGGGGGCGAAACCATACCCGCGCATCTATTCGCGGTGATGAATCATTTCAGCCTGGCGGAGTACAAGCCCTACAGAGGTTCTTCACCATACACCATGCGTGTTCCTGCAGGCCCGGCCAAGGGAATGAAAGTCGGCCCAAAGGATGCAGATCAGTTCGTCAACGTATTCAAACTTCGCTACGGCATTACCGACCGTTTTGAAATTCGTACGGCCACTCCCTTCATCGACCTGAACCTTAACAACCACAACGACAACGGTTCATGGAAGGGCGGCTGGGGTGACACCACTATGATGCTGCGGTACGGAATTATAACACGCAGTGAAAATTCTCCGTTTTCCGTGGCCCTTGATCTCGGCGTCACCCTGCCCACCGGAGAGGTGGAGGACAAGGACAAACATCTTGCCACCAATGCTTTTTCTGTCATTGCGGGCGGTGGCTTCAGTTGGGTCGATCATAACCAGCGCGTGGATCTGGACGGCCGCTACGCGGCCTATACCGAAGGCGCGCATGGCATCAAACCGGGCGATTTTGCACTCTTCCACACCCATTACTCTTGGGCGCTCTCGCGTTATTTCGACATCGGCGCGGAAGCGTATTACCGCATTGAGCAGCAAAGCGAAATAGATGGTAAAGGCCAGCAGAACGGTTTTCAGGAAATTTATGCTGGCCCCAAAATCCAGTTCAAGCCGCTGGATGCCCCCTTTGTTATGCTGGGCGTGGCGGTGCTATTCCCCGTGTACCGCGATTACGACTATATGAAGGACGATTTCACCTCCATGCGCTTGTCCACAGATACCCGCTATGAGTTTTCCATCCTGATAGCCTTTTAAGGAAGATTCCGCGCTATGCAGCAAAAAACGCCCTCCCCCCAAAAACCGCGTACAGCCGCGCTGTACTTCACTCCCCGCCTCACCGGAGCGCTGTCTTCCATACTGGATGTTCCTCTGACCTTTGTGGAAGCTCCTATGGGCTACGGCAAAACTGTGGCCGTGCGCGAAATTCTGGCCACGATCCCGGCTCGGGCCATATGGGTTTCCGTGCACGGGCCTTCGTCAGACGCCTTCTGGCGCACTTTATGCCGCGAGCTTGCCAGCGCCTTTCCACGCTGTGCGGCTATTGCGGAATCGCTTTTGCTCTTAGGTTATCCTTATGATACCGCGCGTGCGCATGAAGCACGAGAAATTTTTTCGGGCTTCTCATTCAACTGCAAAATCGTGCTGATCGTTGATGATGTGCACTTTCTGGACGATGACGGGCGCGGGCTGACCACGTTGTGCGATTTGCTGGCCCAAAGCGACATTCCGAACCTGCGTCTGACCTTGATCAGTCGAGCCGCTTACACAGGCAGACAGGAATTTTTGGAATTGAAGAGTCTGTTCCGCCAAGTAGGACGGGAGTACTTCACTCTGGCACCGGATGATATCCAGCACTATTACGCGGCCTGCGGCGTGACCGTGGATGTGAATGAAGCCCGCGCCCTGCATGAGCAGACCGGCGGCTGGATCAGCGCCTTGTATCTGCGCCTTCTCCACCAAGGCAAAGGCGGCGCTTTTGACCCGCAAAAAGGTGGTGTTCCGCCCCTGAACGGTCTCATTGAAAAAGAGCTGTACGCGCCCCTTTCCCCGGCGCTCAAAGAACTGCTTTTTGCTCTGGCTCCGTTGGAACAGGCCACGGCGGCGCAGGCGGATTTTTTGTTCAATTCCGATAGCAGTCCTTTGCTGGACGAATTGGTACGTAAAAACTCCTTTGTGTTCCTTGATCCGGCAAGCGCTACCTATACCCCACACAGCATTTTCCGGCAGTACATTTTGGAGTTGTTCGCCCGCCAGCCCAAGGCCCGGCAAAAAGCCGCCCACGCTCGCTGCGGCGAATGGTTCCGCACTCGGGGGGAGGCTGTACAGGCTATAGACGCCTTTTACGCCGCCGAAGATTTTGAGTCCGCCCTGACGGTTTTGGAAAGCGACATGGGCGGTAACTACGTCACGGAAAAAGCCCGTTTTTTTGTGGATATGTTCAAAGCCTGCCCGGAAGAAATTCTCGCTCGCCACTTGGGTGCTGCCTTCAAATACGCCATTGCCGCTTTCAGCGCGGCGGATTTTCCAGCCTTCGGCGCGCAAGTCGGCTGGCTGACGCAGCATTGCGCGGCTTTGCCGCAGGGGCGCGCGGGAGATGTCTGGCGCGGAGAATTGGAATTTTTGCTTTCTCTCGCCGCGTTCAACGACATCGAGGCCATGTCTGCGCACCACCGTCGGGCCAACGCGCTGCTGGCCCGCCCCACGCGTTTGTTCGGGCGGGATTCGCCCTGGACACTTGGCTCGCCTTCCGTGCTTTTCATGTTTTACCGTGAGAGCGGGCAACTGGCGGAAGAAATCCGCCGGATGCACGAATGCCTGCCCCATTATTATACGCTAGCTTCCGGGCATGGTTCCGGTGGCGAGTATTTGCTGGAAGCAGAAGCCGCATACAACGCCGGAAATTTTGAACAAGCCGCCGTCATTTGCCACAAAGCTGAGGCTATGGCGCTGCGGCACAGCCAACTTAGCAACGTGCTCTGTGCGTTCTTTTTGCGGATGCGCCTGGCACTGGTAACCGGAAATTTCACGGAAGCACGGCGGCTAGTGAATTCCATGCGCGGGTTGATTAAAAAAAGCCGCGACTATTTTTTGCTGCATACAGTAGATATCTGCCAGGGCTGGCTGTACGTGGCCCTCGGCCAAACAGGTGATCGTGACAGCGACAGGACCGGGGAAGAGGCCACCAGTTCAGGCGGCAGCGAAGCCGAAACTGTCCCGGCCTGGTTGCGGAGCGACCTGGGCGAAGACAGTCGCCTATATGCCTTTGCCAGGGGCACATATTACATTGTCCACGGCAAACTCTTGCTCCTTTCCGGTCAGTATACGAAAATTCTTGGCCTGTTCGGCTATCTGCTGGAAAAAGACGTATTCGGCAAAAATCTGCTCTTTGCCATATACGCGGGCATCTATCAGGCAGCAGCTCTGCTGGCTATGGGCAAAAATACTGAGGCGGCAAACACATTGCGGCAGGCGCTGGAAACTGCGTTGCCGGACGGCCTGTACATGCCCTTTGCGGAAAACGGCGATTTTCTGGCCCCGTTGCTGGCAGGAAACGGGGACACGGAATATGGGAACATGACCGAAATGTCTTCGCTTCGGACCATGTCCCCATATTGCTCCGGCCTTGCCGCCATCCGCCGCCTTACCGCCGCCTGGCAAAAGTCTCGCAACGGCATGGTTACACGACATTTTTCGCGTGGCAAAAGCCCGCTGACCAAAAGGGAACTGCAACTGGCCCGCTTGGCCGCAAGCGGCAAATCGTATGCCGCCATAGCGACGGAACTCTATATCGCTCCTACCACTGTGAAGAAAATTTTCGCGAACATTCACAAAAAATTGGGAATCCATAGCCGGAGTGAAATTGCGGCCTGGATCAAAAATACTCCCTAAAATACTCCCTCAGTCATATTTTATAACTCCAAATTCCAGTGTACCTAAGTGTATGCTGGAATTTTTCTTTTCCAACGAGTTCTAAATGATGTATGTTGATAAATTTTTTGCGCATTCAATCATTAGGGCTAGACATGGTCAGTGGAAAAAAAGGAGTGGGTGCATGGTTTGGAGAATAGGGCATGTGAGAAGGCATATACTTGGTCTGGCCCTTGGGATTTTTTGTCTGGCCTTTGCAGTGCCTTTTCCGGCTCATGCTGCGGCTCTTTCGGTCACAGGCGGTGACGGCGGTGACGGCACCAGCGGCGGTGTAGGCGCGAATGGAAGTGACGCCACACCTGCTGACAACAACGGAACCTTGTTTGACGCCATCACCGTCATCGGCGGCAACGGAGGCAACGGCGGGGGCGGCAACCGAGGCGGCAAAGGCGGCAGCGCCAGCCAGACCATGACCGGGGCGACCGTTACTACCGGTTCCATCCTTGTGCGCAGCGGCACCGGCGGAGACACCGGAACCTCCACCGGCATTCCCCCCGTGGCTCCTGACGAAGGCGGAGACGCTACCTTGCAGTTCACCGGGGGAACCACCGTCATCTCCACCGGCCCCATCACCGTCATCAGCGAAAAGGACGGTTCCAATGGTTCCTGGAGCGGAAAATCCACTCTAACGGTACTCGGCACGCTCATCGCGCCTTCCGTCACTGTTGATAACTCGCTAAACAATGGGGATATCAGCGTCAATATCACTACCCTGGACGTCAGGAGCCAGAATACGATCCTGACGGCCAAAGGGAATGTAGGCGCCCTAAATTTTTCAATAAACACGGCCAATCTTTCCGGCGGGCATGAACTTTTCATGGACTACGGCGTCGCAACTATGGTGATCAATAATCTGAACGTCAGCGGAAGCGGACGGCTGTTTGTAGCCGACGGCGGACAACAGGTCATCAATACCTTGAGCGCCCAGAACGCCAACCTGACCATTGTATTACCCGCCTCCTTGCAAGCGGGCGGCACCGTCTTGACCGTGGGCACTGCCAACCTGCAGGGGACAACCCTGACCGCCGGTTACGGATCCGTGCGCCCCAATCTGGCCGCGGGCGAGCAGTTTACCCTGATTCACGCCAACACGCTGCTGAACACGGACGGCAATACCAAGCTGGTCATGCAAAATCTGAACGGCGACATTTATATCCTGACTGTTTCCGGCAACAACCTCATGGCCGCGCTGTCCACCCTTTCTCCCACCGGTCCGGCATACGAGCGCCTCAAGGCCTTTGCCGAAGGCCGTGCCGCCTCTCTGGCCTTTGTCAGTCAGGGCGCGGACCTCATTCTGAATCAGGGCATGGATTCGGCTCTGCGCGCCACGAGCGGGCCGGGCTTCTCGTTTAACGCCTTCGCTGCCGGGCAAGGCGGCTGGAGCCGCTACAACACCGGCAGCCACGTTGACCTTTCCGGTGCCTCTATGCTGGCCGGATTGGGGATAGGCAACAGTCTCGGCATTGGCCGTCTGACGGCCGGTCTGTTCTTTGAAGGCGGCTGGGGCAGCTATGATTCCTACAATAGTTTCAGCAACTATGCTTCCGTCAAGGGTAACGGCAACACCAATTACTACGGCGGCGGCATCCTGGGCCGTTACGACATAACCCAGGGCCCGGCATCTGGCCTCTATTTCGACGCCTCCGCCCGCATGGGCCGCATCAGCGCGAACTTCGGCAGCTCGGACATCAAATACAACGGCAGCAAAGCCGATTTCGACACCTCCGCGCCCTACTACGGCATACACGGGGGGCTGGGCTACCAGTGGAGCTTTACGGAAAAGGCCATGCTCGACCTTTCAGGCAAGCTTATCTGGACGCATCAGGGCAGCGACGACGTCACCGTGCATGACGACGAGGTGCGCTTCAAGGATGCCGATTCCCTGCGCACACGTTTGGGCGGACGCTTCAATTACGCAGTCTGCGACTACGCCACGCCCTACGTGGGCGCGCACTGGGAACATGAGTTCGACGGCAGGCAGCGTTCATCCGTCAACGGCGTGGACATCGGTTCGCCATCTCTCAAGGGCGATACCGGCGTGGGTGAGCTGGGCCTGACTTTGCGCCCGGTGAAGGATAGCGGGTTTTCCATTGACCTTGGTGTACAGGGCTATACCGGCGTGCGCGAAGGCGTGGCCGGGAGCTTACAGTTGAAATTTGAATTTTAGCAGGCTGCTGTGCAACACAGGACGAAGGTAACTATCCGACATTGCGTCTGTCATGACAACAGGAGCTCCTATGCCTCCAGCTGCACGAATAACTGACATGCACACCTGCCCCATGCAGACCCCAGCTTTTCCAAGCCCCATACCGCATGTGGGTGGGCCAATTCTACCACCGGGCTGCCCCACGGTACTGATAGGCTCTCTCCCTGCCGCTCGCGTGAGTGACATGGCTGTGTGCATCGGCCCTCCAGATACAATCATTCAAGGCAGCTCAACAGTATTGATCGGCGGACTGCCCGCTGCCCGCATGGGTGATGCTACGGCACACGGCGGCAGTATCGCGTTGGGATGCCCCACGGCTTTGATCGGATAAAAGATAGATTTCCTAGGGTCATGACTAGCTTTTAGCCCCTTATTGGCCTCTGTGCTAGTCATGCCCATTTTCTATTTACAAGATGATCGTGACGCTTTCTTAACGTGAATCGTAGGTGTAACGATGATCCACACTGGCCTTTGCGCGGTGCGCGATACTTTGCGGCGGCGGGTGGGAACCCGCCCCAACGGTGAGCCGTTTGTTCATATCACCTGCCCCGGCAAAGGAATCGAAGGACAACGGAATTACCTGGGACTAATGTTCATCGGTCTAGAGCAGGAAACATCCTTGCAACACGATGTGCTGCAGGGCATGTCGTTGGACGCCAATATTATTTTTATGCTGTACTCCGTTTTTGCGGATTATGGCGAAAGTCTGCGCCATCTCTCTAGTGCTCTGTCCTGCTTCCAAGAGACCAGTTCGGTCACACGCGCGGATTTTCCAGGTTTGAACCTGCCGGAACATATCCTCCATATCGAACCGTACTTTTTCCCCCTGGTGCAGCAACTGCAGACGTGGAATCCCTTTATGGATGATTCCATCCCCTTCATGTTTTACAAGCTACGCTCTCTGCGCTTTAGAGCGAAAAAAAGCGCTGCTCCCGCTGTTAAGGGAATTGACACAGCCTTCATGAAGGGAGGCAGTTAATGGAATACGCTGAATTTCTTACTCTAAGCATTGAACATCCGATTACAGACTTTACGCTCTGGCAAATCCTGCCCAGTGCAGCAAGCGAGCATTTTCTTTCAAGGCAGCGCCTGTTCCTGAAGTCTAACGGCAGATGCCTGACCATATGGGGTGAAACAAAATATACGCCTCCCCACAGCGTGATAGGGAAAACTGACGTCGATTCAAACCCGTTTCTAGAATGTTACCTATTTTGCAGTGAACCATATTTTATACGTGCGGGTGACATCCCTGTCTTTGCTCCGGGCCGTGAATTGCTGCTGTTTAGCGTTCCGCATGGAGATAAAAAAGAAGAAACGCCGCAAGTCGTCGCCTACAATCCGGAACGACGTAAAGAAGTAGCAGACGGTCGAAAAAAATATTTCGGCAGTGCCTTTGGCCAACCGCCTGTCGGCGTGGTTCGCTTTCCGTTGCCGGACAGGAACAAGCCCCTATGCCTGAGGCTTTCCATTCTGCCCCGCCGGATATTTTGGGTATACACAGTAAGCCCCAAACCGGAATTTTCGCTACATATACGCAGTGCTCATGATTTTCGTCTCATGACAACGGCGGATGAGGATTGTGTAGCTTTTATCTCGCAAACGCCGCTTCCTTTGGCAAAACGCGCGGCAGAAGGCGTTGATCTGATGATGGAAGACGGTCAAGGGCAACTTCTGCCGCTGCTTGAAAATCTTGCGGCTCCAAAGCTTACCCAGCTTAACTGGAATGCGGATCTGCAACAGTATACAGGCACAGTACATGTGGATTTAAGCTGTTTCGGCATCATCTCGTAACTGACCACAAGGAGTTGCCATGGCCAACAATTATCTGACTCCAGGCATTTATGTACAGGAAATTTCAACCTTGCCCGGTGTTGTGGTTGAAGTGCAGTCCGCCATCCCCGCCTTTATCGGGTACACAGAAAAAACCCGTTATGACGGGCGTAGCCTGCTGGGTGTACCCGAGCACATCCGTTCTTTTAAAGATTTTGAAGAACGCTTTGGGGGAATGTCAAAACTGTATCTTGAATCTATCTTAGTCACAAAAAATCAGAGCGGTCAGTTTTCCGCTGTAGATTCCGTACATTTTAAAAAATGCTTCATGTTATATGAAACTGTATACATGTATTTCGCCAACGGCGGTGGAGAATGCTATATTGTTTCCACCGGAGCGTATGAGGAAACAACAAATTACGAAAAACAGGTATTCCTTGATGCTGTGGCAGCCCTGGAATCTATCGATGACGTCACCTTGCTGGTCATGCCAGAAGCCGTGCTGCTGGGAGAAAGCTGCTACAGCGTGCAGCAGGCCGCTCTAGCTCACTGCGCCAAACGCATGAACCGTTTCGCCATTCTGGACATTAAAGAGGAGACTAAAGAAGGCAGCACCTTGCTGCATTGGCGGCATACTCCGAATTTTGATTGCTGGCGGAAAGACTGCCAAGAATTCCGTAACCGCATCGGCATCATGAACCTCAGCTACGGCGCAACGTACACGCCCTATATCATTGCAGACACGCCCACAGCCTTCAGCTATCACCATATCAAGGACTATCTGTTTGACGCGGATGCGCAGGCCGCATCCGAAGATGCTGGAAACCCTGCTTCCGCCAGGCTGGCCTTGGCCGATCTTGATCCGGTAGCGAAAAAGGCCATACAGGCGCTGGACACCGCGCTGGAGGACCGGGCCAACCTCATGACGGCCGTTGATGAAGCCAAAGTGGCGCTTTCAGATCCCAAGTCTAAAAACCTGCCTCGCTTTCTGTCCGAGGTGATCAGCAAAAAATATCCGACCCTTACGCAGGATAACATAAAACCCATTGCCGCAGCCTATATCCGGCTGTTTGCCTCCATTCTTGGGGTGCAGCAGGAAGACTTGGAAGGTGTATTGGAATATAAAAACTTCCAAAATCATACGATGTCAAAGGATATGATCCAGCATGCCCTAGACAGCTTGATGGCCATCACCGCAAAATACAGTGCTGTTGAGCATGCTGAAGATACGGTTAGCATACTTAAAGAACTGTATAACACTCTCATCGCGCTGACTCCGGATGTGTTTACAGAGCTTCACGATTGTTTTCAGGAACTTCTTTTCAACGAATTGTACACTGCCACCAGCAAAAATATAGATCGCCTTTCCGATGGGCTGCACAGCAATAGCGCTGTATATCGCTCCATCCATTCCGCTGTGCAGACAGCCTTACGCGTACAACCGCCAAGCGCCGCCATGGCCGGGGTTTACGCTTCAACTGACCGGCGGCGTGGCGTTTGGAAAGCACCGGCCAATATCAGCCTGACCAATGTGCTGGGCCTCACCCAAGTCATTACGGCCGATGTTCAGGAATCCCTGAACAGTGATTCCGTGGCCGGAAAATCCATCAACGCTTTGCGCAGCTTTCCCGGCCAGGGCCATCTGGTCTGGGGAGCGCGCACTTTGGACGGCAACAGCCAGGAGTGGCGCTATATTCCTGTGCGTCGCTTTTTCATCACGGTTGAAGAATCCGTGCGCCGGGCCACTACCTGGGCGGTGTTCGAACCTAACGACGCGAACCTATGGGCTAAGGTAAAAGGTACTATTGACAATTACCTGCTGCAAAAATGGAAAGAAGGGGCACTTGCGGGTGCAGCACCAGGTGAAGCCTATTTTGTCAACGTTGGGCTTGGCAGCACAATGACCGAGCAGGATATATTAGAAGGACGCCTGATTGTTGATATCGGCATGGCCGTGGTGCGTCCGGCGGAATTCATCATCTTGCGATTCATGCATAAAATGCAACAATCTTAATAACAAAGTGGGTGCACTATGCCGGATTCCGATTCCTCAACAATTTACCCCCTGGTCTCGTTTCGCTACTCCGTCATTTTCGACAATGACCCTATCGGGTTCAGTGAAATCAGCGGCCCCAATCTGGAATACGAAGTTATCAAGTACCGCGACGGCCTCAGTAAGCAGTACGGCGAAATGAAGCTGCCCGGCAGGCCCAAGGTAAGTGATGTTACCCTGAAAAAAGGCATATTCCCTTCTGACAGCAAGTTTTTTGAATGGATCATGACGAACCACAACAAGCTTAAACGTAAAGATATTGCCATAAACCTGCTTGATGAGGAGGGAAAAACCAAAATGGTTTGGACCCTGCTAAAAGCTTGGCCGATGAAAATTGAAGGGCCTACCTTCAAGGGTGACAGTAATGAGGTGGCTCTGGAATCTCTGACTTTGGCCTATGAAGAACTGAAAATAGAAGCTCGTTAATGCCCTTGCCCAACTCATACCCACTTATAGGCTTTCGCTTTAAAGTGGAGTTTGCCGGTATGGGCGAGCCCGTGGATATGAGTTTTCAAGAGGTGAGCGGGCTTGAGGTAAAGGTGGAGACCGAAGACCTCCGGGAAGGCGGTGAATATGGCTTTGTATACCGCCTGCCCAAGGGGCTCATACATTCCAACCTTTCGTTAAAGCGCGGACTCCTGACTGATTCCCGGCTTTCCCAGTGGGTCCGTGATGCCTTGGAGGACTTTACCTTCAATCCTTTACTGGTTTCTGTCAGCTTGCTGGATGAGGTACATACGCCTCTGATGACCTGGCAAGCCCATCAAGCCTGGCCGGTGCGTTGGTCTCTAACCTCACTGGATGCAACTGCAAATGCTGTGGTGATTGAGACATTGGAACTGGCTTACGCCAACCTGCGCTTGACCTATCAGCGGACTTAACACTTGGCCTGACAAGGAGCTATTCATGTCGGTGGAGATACGGGAAATCAGCATTTCAATGACCCTCTTGGACGAGCAGGATCACGGTGCGCGTTCTGCCGCATCTCCGGAAGATGGTTCTTCGGATGCACGAAGAACATGCCCCGATATGCAGATTGTGGTGGACAGGTGCGTTGAGGAAGTGCTGCAAATTCTGAAAGACCGTAACGAGGCCTGAAGGTCAAGGCAAGTATGGATGCCGCAACCTCAAAAATGGTCATTGAGACATATACCGATAAAACATATCGGTCCAAACTCAAGGACTATACAGTGCTTTTCAACCCTGAAGGCTATACCCTGGAATGGGGATTTTCCTTCAAAGAAAGCCCGCTGATTAACGGCGGAACCTCTATGGCCGTGGAAGGCATAAGCCGCTCGGTATTTGACATGAAGTTCATCATCGACGGTACAGGAGTTGGTGCCGCCGCACTGGGAAGAAGCTCAGTTAACGTAGCTGAGGAAATCTGGAATTTTATGGAGACTACGACGGTTTTCAACCGCAACTGCACGCGCAAGCCCAAGCCGCCCTTTTGCCGACTGGTCTGGGGCAATTTGTGCGCAAAATGCCTGGTAAGCAAGGTAAAGCTGGACGTCACGCTTATGGACAGAAAAGGCGCCCCCCTGCGCGCAGCCCTGACCGCCACTTTTCAAACAATCTACCCGGACAAGTGAGTATGTGCACGGACACCCCCCCGCACCTGAACCTGCTGTGCGCGGGTAAAGAATATGGCCAGTGGCTTACAGCCCTGACGCTTGTCCGCGAAATAGGCCGCATCCCTTTTATGCGGGCCGTTCTGGCCCTGGAAATGGGGGTTGAAGATTCTTTTGCGCCCGGAGATGCAGTGGAGGTGAAAGCAGGGGAAGACGGCAAAGCCGCAAGCATTTTCAAGGGGCAGCTCACCTCCGCCGGGTTCAGTCTGCGCGGCGGCGAACGCCTGTTACGCCTGGAAGCCCGGGATGCGGCGCACAACCTGACCCTTGGCCTGCAAACCCGCCTGTACCTGGACAAGAGCGACAGCGACATCTGCAAGGACATTCTCTCCGGGCACGGCCTGACAGCGGACATCCCGCACACCACGCTCAAACATGAACAAATGCAGCAGGCAGGGACCAATGATTGGGATTTTCTGCTCTCCCGCCTATGGGCTAACGGGCTGCTGGCCATAGTCAGGGATGGAAAGGTCAGCGCCTGTGCGGCGGATGCTCCGGTGTCCACCAATACGGTACGGGTGAACGGTGCAAGCGAGTCGGTGATGGAGCTGGAAACGCGGTGGGACAGCCGTTCCTGGCTGGATTCCGTTACGGTGAAAGCCTGGGATGAAGCAGCGCAAAAGGAAGTAGTACAAAAATCCTCCGGAGTGAAGCCGGAATTCCCCGGCACGGCAAAGCCCAAAGGCAAAGCTACGCAGGAGGTGCTCATTCCCCACGCCGTGGAGCCAGACGAAGCTAAGAACCTGGGCAAGGGTCTGCTCTGGCGGGCCGGGCTGGGTTTTCTCTGTGGCCGGGCGCGGTTGCGCGGCTATGACAAGGCCATGCCGGGTGATATGCTGCTCATACAGGATATCGCGGGCTTTGCCGACGGCTCCGCGCTCATCTGGGCTACGCGCCTGGAACTGCGTTCCGGCCTGTGCAGCCTGGATATACAGTTCGGCTACGACTTTTTGGAGAGGCTGGGCCAGCAGGGAAGCAACCCCGGCCTCGCCCATCCGCTGCAAGGCGGCCTGCCACAAGTTCAGGGGTTGTATTCCGGTAAAGTCGTAAAAATTTCCGGCGACCCGGATCAGGGCGGTCGCATCCAGGTGCATATTCCGCTGCTGCACGGGGAAGGCAAAGGCGTATGGGCGCGCATGGCAGCGCCGTATGCGGGAAAAGGATACGGCGTGGTCTTCCGGCCGGAAAAAGACGATGAGGTGCTCCTGGGCTTTCTGGGCGGCGACCCGCGCGCGCCGGTTGTTGTGGGAGCCTTGCCCTCCAAGGCCAACCCCGCGCCGGACTCTTTGTCCGCCAAGGATGAAAAGAACACCTGCAAAGGCTGGGCGAGCAAAAGCGGCCTGACCCTGCTGCTCAACGAGGAAGACAAAAGCCTCACCCTTGAGACTCCGGGTAAGCAGAGCGTGTGCCTCAACGACAAGGACGGGCTGATCAGCCTCACGGACAAGAACGGCAACAGCCT
>NZ_JASGDK010000161.1:0-32243 GCF_047607245.1 Desulfovibrio sp. | reverse complement strand
TCCGGCAAGGACTCCGCGGTACTGGTGGGCATGGCCAAAGCCATTGGCATACCTATCCTGGGGCTTCCCGGCCCTCTTGAAAAAGAAGGGCTGATACTGCGTCATGCGGTGTCACTGTGGGTTGAAAGTCCTTTGCAAGCCCTGCGACGCATAAAAACTGTGGCTCGTTGCCATCTGCACGACGATAGAGAACTCCCCTGCACGAAATGTCGTTCAGAAAGGATATGCGCCTTGGCTGGAACTAAAATTTCATAGGCACCCTCCACGGGGGCCGCGTATCCGTCAACCACACGCGGGGAATTTATATGACGACAGCAACCAAAATCGAATGGGTGCCCCATGTATGGAATCCCATTACCGGCTGCCCTGGCCCCAAGATTTCTGAGGGCTGTGCACATTGCTACGCCGAGCGTATGGCTGTGACTCGCCTGCGCGGGCGCATGGGCTATGTGCAGGCTGGTAAGGGCGTGGGAGGAGTAATGCCATGCCCGTCCTAAGCCTTATCCTCACACATCGTTGGTACGACAAAATAGCTAGCGGCGAAAAACGGTACGAGTATCGCGAAATTAAGCCGTTCTGGACAAAGCGACTTTTTGCAAAAGATTACGCTGTAGTGCGTTTTCACCGTGGATATACTGCAACTACGATGGAATTTGAACTTGTCGAGATTGACGTAACAACCGAACAGAATGACCTCAACATGCCGCGCTGCTATCGGCTCACGTTAGGGCAGAGGGTACAGCCATGTCAGAACTGATCTCTAAGCAACATTATTATCCCATACAGGGATGGCCTGGCTATTCAGTGACACTGGATGGAGAGGTATTTAGCCCCAAGGGCATTTCTTTGTCATGCGATTCGCGGGGGCGAGTTATCCTTCGTGGTCATGATCAGCGTACAAACCGTATTCCGGTGGCTACGTGCCTCCGCATGGCTGGTTTGGTGCAGCAGCCGGGCCAAGGGCAAGATAACTACGATGTTCTAGTAAAAAAATGTTCAGAGCTCGAAAAAGAGTTGCTGGAAAGTCGCCGTAAGATTTCGGAGCAGTCGAGGCACCTACAGGACATCAAAGCTCTCGAAGACGAGCGTGATGAGCTTGCTGCGGCGCTGAAAAAGGTGCGCGCGGAAGTATCCGCGGCCAAAGCCGCCAGGGCAAAAGAAAAAAAGGCTATGACAAAAGCCTCACTGACACAGCCGACCCCACGCGAGGAAGAGCTGGAGCGGCGTCTACGGCTTGCGCGCAAGCTCAATGGGCACCTGATTGCTGCTGTCCAGAAACGCGGGGGCTTTGACCTTGCGGAACGTTCTGCCCTGGAGGACACGCCTTACGGCGTGTAGCATGCCCGTGTACGCCCCTGACGCCATTCTGACCCTTGATGAAGTGTCTGACGCCTTGCGCCTTGACCCCCGTACTGTAAAGCGGGTAGCAGAGGAGCTTGGCGGCAAGCGCATTGGTCGCCGTTGGCGTTTTCAGTGGGGGCGCGTTTTGGAGTTCTTCGATGCCGACACTGAGAAAAGATCGCGGAAATATGTGGATGGCGCGGGTCGTCGTGAACGGGAAGCAGGTTGCCTCCCTGATGTTCCCCGCCGGAAAGAAAGGCGGCCCGGAATGGAGGGCCGCGAAAGAATGGGAGGAAAAAGAAGCACAGAAAACTGCGGAAATGGTGCAGCGAAAGACCCTTACGGCTTACGAGCTGCTCTTGAGTTGGGGAGAACAGTATCTCGCCCATGTGGAGCGCACCATGAGTAAGCAAACGCTTGTGGAGAAGAAAACCGTTATGCGGGCCTTCCTGCGTTTCTGCGCGGAATCAGCTCTTGATTCTTTGGGTAAGGTGTCATCGGCCAAGGCTTACAGCTTTCTTGCTGACGTTGCAGATGAACGCGGCCCACGCCGTGGCAATGTCTACCGCAAGAACATTCTTGCCGCCTGGAATTGGGGCAAGCTTTATGTTGAGGGCTTTCCGAAAGAATTGTCGCCCTTTGAGGTTGTGCCGCCGTTTGCTGCCGAACACAATGAACGCTATGTGCCTCCGCAAGAGGACGTGGTAAAAGTCCTTGAGGTCGCCCAGGGGCAAGATTTGGTCATGCTGCTCACGTTCTTTTTCACGGGTGCGCGCCGGGGCGAGGTGTTCCGGCTCTCGTGGAACAGGGATGTGAACTTGGATGAAGGCCGAATCAGGCTCATTGACCATAAGGGCAAGGGCGGCCAAGAGCGTGTGCGCTGGTGCGACATACACCCTGAACTGCGTAAGGCTTTGGAGTGGTGGCGCGAGGCGCGGCCCTGCAAGGTGGATAACGTTTTCATGCAGCTTCACTGCGATGGAACGTTAGGAGAGCCGTTCAAGCAGCGCAGCAAGCTCATGGGTCTGTTGTGCAAGCGGGCCGGCGTGAAGGCTTTCGGCTTTCATGCCATCCGGCATTGTTCTGCGGCAGTGACATTCAAGTCTGAAGGATTGAGCGGCGCCCAGGTATTTCTTGGGCACAGCCGTGCAACGACAACTGACCGTTATGTACGGTCTGCGGGCCTGTATAGCAGTCAGGATGGAATTCTGGCGGCATTGGGCCAGAGCCTTATCGGCTCGGCGGCAGAGGATCTGTTGGAAAAGGTAATGCCCCACGAGGTTGCAGCTCGTGAGGCATTTTGTAACCAGCGCCATGTAACCAGCGCGCTGCAATAAAGGGATAACACGTTAACCCTGTAAAATCATTGGCGTCCCCAAGGGGATTTGAACCCCTGTCGACGGCGTGAAAGGCCGTTGTCCTGGGCCGGCTAGACGATGGGGACGCGCTGTGAGGTGTTCTTTTATGTGAAAAATACGCAAAGTGTCAAGCGGATCTTTACATTTTTTTTCAGATTGTTACATGCTGATGAATAATAGAGGCATTCGTGGGGTTAGAACTGGCGAATGATGCGGGCTTATAGCGAAAGGCGTCGGTCAAAGACCGACGCCTGCACGGAGAGAAAGGGCACAGCGCTATCCCCAGCGCTGCGGAGGGTTCGGCTGAACAGCCGGACCCTCCAGCCTTTCAAATAGACTAACTACTATCTCTTCATGCCGATAACAGTTTCCAGCATGGTATCTACAGTGGTTATGCCTTTGGAGTTCGCCTGGAATCCGCGTTGTGTAGAAATCATTTGCACGAATTCCGTGGTCATGTCCACGTTCGACTGTTCAATGTTGTAGGCACGCGTTGTGCCAAAGCCGTTGTCACCCGCGACGCCCAGGCGTGGTTCGCCCGAATCATTTGTTGCAGAGAAGAGATTGCCGCCTTCGCGGTACAAACCCTGATAATTCTGGAAATCATACATGGCGATTTGATACAGGGGCAACGTTTTTCCGTTGGAATAGACGCCGTGCACAACGCCGGAGTTATCTATGCTCACGTTGCTCAATGTGCCAGAAGCGTAACCATCCTGAGAGCGGTTTTGTACGGTATAGGATTTGGTATTGGCCACACTGGCGTAATCCTGGCGTTGCGCAGAGCTCATAGTGGGTACGTCGGAATAGTCGACATACGGGGGCGGTGTCGTGGCTGGTGGAGTAGGACTGTGCACTGCCAGGTCGGCGAGTGATGTCGTGCTATTTGTCCATGTTGGGCTGCCCATGCTTTTGAGGCCAAAATCCAGCTCAGTAATGTAGTTCTGCACTTGGCTTACAGGTGTTCCCCCACCATTAGATACGGTTTCGCTCACACTGTTGGCCAAGGGCTGTCCCGTGAAGTTGGCGGAAAAAACCGGCAGACCGTTGCTGGATACTTTGGTTGGCTGCCAGGAAGATTTGAGCGAAGGATCCACGGCCACCTGATCGTTGGCAGCAGGAGTTTCCGTAGCGCCGTACGTGTAGGCAGTCTGGTTGACCAACTGGCCACTGGCGTTAAAGATCATCACGCCGCTCATGAGCACACCTGCATTTTTATTGGTGCCAGCCACGGGGTCGTTATAAAGCTTGGTTGGCTCGGTAGTCCAGGTGTTGGTGGTCTCATTGTAGCCTGTGCCGCCAAAGCTACGGTTGTCTTGTGAAGGGGGAATGGTGACCAGATATTCGTACACAGTGTATCCGGCGGGCAATCCCTTGATGTTGTATATGGTATCGCCGTTGGAATCTGTCTTGCTGGCGTCAACCTGGTCATAGTAGACCGTCATGGTATGGGTGCCGCCGCCTTCGTCATAGACATCAATGCTGGACTGCGTGGCATAGGCGGTATCGGCAATGGGGGGAGTGCTTTTTCCATCCCACAGGTCGAAGAGGGCTGTCATGGGGCTTGTGGCACTTGTGGTGCGATCGCCCGTACCATCGTTGGTAAGGCCCATAGTGAAGGTGACGTTGGTGGTCTGCTGTGGAACGATATTCCAGCTGTCCAGCACAATATCGGTGGGCGTTCCAGAGCCAACATAGGCAGATTTGCTCAGATCGGCATTACCAAGGTTGGTTGCGCCGCTGTTGAACGTCAGTTTCTTTTCGTTGTTTACCTTCCATCCCTGTAAAAGATAGCCTTCAGGATTCTGAAGTTCACGACTTTTATTGAAATAGAAGTCACCAGCGCGCGAATAGTACATTTGTTCACTATTGGGCTTGCGCACCTGGAAGAATCCATTGCCGTCAATGGCAAGGTCGGTCGCTGAGTTGGTGGTTTCAAGCGACCCCTGCGAAAAATCGCCCAGAATGGCGTACACACCAGCCCCAGCGCCAATCTGGCTGTTGCCGCTTGTCGTGCCGATGCCCCTGTACAGGTAATCATTGAAATCCATGCGCTGGCTCTTGAAACCAAGAGTACTCACGTTAGCTATATTGTTGCCGACCACATTCATTTTTTGGCCGTGAGTGAGCAGGCCTGAAACGCTTGTCCACATGCTGGCTGAAAGACCCATGATTTCCTCCGTGTCTTGGGATAGGGGGATATTTTTTTGAGGGGGCGCGTTGCTGAGCGCTCCCCGTTCTTTGTTTACTGTTTAAGAAGTGCGTCGCTCAGGTTGATGTCTCCGGCGTTGACATCAGCGAGAAGGTTTTTGGCGCTGGTGTTGGCATCAGCGAGAAGGTTTTTGGCGTTGGTGTTGGCATCAGCGAGAAGGTTTTTGGCCGCGGCGTTGGCATCAGCGACAAGGCTTTTGGCGGCGGCCGCGACATTCTCTGCGGTGGAACTGCTACCGGAATCTGTACTTGTACCCGTACCTGCGCCCGTGCCGGCTGTCGTGGTAGGCAGGGAAACCTGACGAACATTGGCGAGCGGCATGAGCTGGCCGCCCTCAAGGCCGAGGTAAACCACACCATTATCAGTGACAACGCCCGTCACCTTGGCGTCCACCACCTGGTCAGAAAGGACGGCATCTCCGTTGGTGTCGCGCAGCACAAGGTTGACCGTGTACACGCCGTCGCCAGCGACAGTGCCGTCGTTTTTCTTACCATCCCATTTGAAATCGTACGTCGTACCCTTGTTCTTGGCGCTGAGTTCTTCAACATAGACGGTGTTGTTATCAGCATCACGAACGGTGATGGTACCGCCAACGGTATTGTCCGCGGGGGCATACCGGAATCGCGTGACGCTGACTTCCTTGGTGGTCTCGTCCGTAACTTTGCCGATGGAATTACCCGATATCGTTACCTGCTTGCCAATGTAGGATGTGGCATTGATCATCTGCTGATTGTTGGTAGCGTCTGTAAGGCTACCCATGCTCGTATTGAGATTCATGAGCTGTTCGAGACTGGAGAATTGCGCCATCTGGGCAATAAATTCCTTGTCTTCCATCGGATTCAACGGATCCTGATACTTGAACTGCGTTACCAGCAAAAGCATGAAAGAGTCCTTATCCAGATTACTGCCTTTTTGCTTACTCAGGGCAGTATTGAACTCATTGTTGGTCTGGTTCAGTGACTTTGTAATGCTGCTGGCCATAATTCATTCCTCACACTGGGCTGTTTTTACGCTACCACGTTTAGTGTACGGGTGGCATATCTTGCCGCATGGACAGAAGAATGCACAGGTTGTTCCAAATCAGTCGATTCTGAACTACTTGAAGAATTACGTACTGTTGAAAGATTCTTAAGGCGTGCAAGTTCTTCACGCCGGGCATCTTCTTCCTGCCACGAATTGTGCTGGTTCAGGTTCTGCCAGGCATTTTCGTCCTGCTCGCGCGAACTCAACTGCACTTCCACCTTGTCCACCTTGAGCCCTTGCTGCTCAAGATTAGTGCGAATGGCTTCAAGCTGGCGTGTGACGATTTCGGCTGTTTCCGTTTTTTCAGAGCGTATGGTCGCACTTACCTCGCCATTACGCAGGCTGAGGCTGAGGGTGATGGCTCCAAGCTCCTGTGGGTGCAGTTGCAGGTCGAGACGGGTCGTGCCATTGCGGGAATTTGAAAGCAGCCCCTGCTCAACTTGCTGGGAAACATACCTGGCAATAGGAGCAGGCTGTGAAATAGCTTCGGATTGCTCAACAGCAGCGCCAAGGTTCTGAATCATAGAAGCCGCAGCCTGATTATCCTGCCGCATGGTGAAGAGGGGATTTGTTTCAACTTTGCGGGTAACTTCATTCCAGGACGGATCACGCCCTGTTTCGGAGTTGGCTTCCTGACGATTGTCGCCAGAGTGGCGGCGGCCTGATTCGTTTTGGCGCTCATCTGTAGCGTTGTGCGCCAAGGGGGTGTCCTCAGATCGTCTGTTTGTGACGCTATGGGCGTTGGAAGCCTGCTCCTTGTTGGAAGAAGCCTTGGAAAAGCCTGTGTCGGCAGAAGCTTTTGCTTCCTGGCTGCCAGCATGGCCAATACCAGCGCTTTGACTGCCGTCAAGCTTTTTGCTGATGGCGTCACTCTGGCGCAGCGCGGTTTCCATATCAACGGCCTTTTTGCCATCTTGCCCGCCAGCATTCAATGTCTCTTCCAGCATTTGGCGGCTGTTTTTCATGACAGTCTGGTCAATGAGAAGCTTGCTTTGCTGTGCTTCCTTGTTGCGCAACGCACTGGCCTGAAGCTCTTTTTCTGTGCGTGCCCGCGCCTTGCTGACAAGTGGCTGCAAGGTAGTTTTTAACGCAGTATCCAGCTGTTTTTGAGCAGTTTTTTGCTCATTGAAAAAATTGCTTACAGGAGCCATGAAGGCAGAGAGCTGCCCCACAAGCATGTTAGCGCTGCTATTGCTGCCAAAACTGTTGGCCAAAGTTTGCAGGCTTGAAGTATCGAGGCCCAGTCCACGGCCAAACGCTATAGCTTCAGTAGCACCCACTTCGAGGGCTGTCGTGAGGTCCATCTGCGAGATAAAAGCATAGACGGTGCCAAGCGCCGCTTCGCCTTTACCGTCTGCCATGAGCTGCTGCACTCTCGCATCCAGAACGCCAGAGGAGTCAATTTTTTTGAGCAGTGAAGTGATTTGCGCTTTATCATCATCGCTGAGCTGGGGAGCACCGCTCAACGTCTGTAAGCTGGCCATAATCTGAGCCAGCGTTGCACCATCGGGTTGCCCGACCAGCGCGTCGAGTTTGCTCAAAGCACTTTCTGGGGCTCCAGCCTTGATGAGATCATGGCGCAGTTGAGCCAGTTCCTGTTTGGTGAAGCATACTTCATCAAGAGTATAAGTCACGCCATTCGTGGTGGATCGACTGTAAGGGCTTTGCACCTTGGGAGCTGCAGCCGTAGTGGTTTGATCTTCTTCAAGCGCCGCACTTACAGAAACGTTTTCACCGCGCTGGATACTATCAATAGCTTCATGTACGGAAGCGAAAAAGTCAGCAAAGGATGAATTTTCCTTGCTGCTGGAAATGAGGGCGTCAAATGAACCGGCGCTAGTGGGAATAATCTGCATCGTGCACTCCTTGCGCCAGATCTCTTTCAAGGACTGTTCCAAAAATTAAAATGTAATTATATAAGTGTGTTAGTCTTAATGTCAGCGAGTGAAAAGGGCAAGTATTGCCGAGGCAGTTACTGCACCGGAAAATGCGTGAAGGCCAAGGGAGCAAAGCGCAGTCTTTATGACTGTGGGGAAGGGGAATTCAGGACAGATTCGTGAAAAAAGCGCTGGTTTTGTCCAGGCTTTTTAAGGCTTCTCTCCAAGCTTGTGGAGAGTAGTCGCCATTTTGCAGCTGCATATGAATATAGCCACTGAAAAGGCGAATGGAGGGTGACTGTGAGCGCCAGAAATCCCCTGCCAGACGGGAGTTGGGCGCTTTGAGGTGCTGCGCGCAGGTGCTGCATAGCGTGGCAAGCCCTGAGGCGATATTTTTCACCACACTGGGGAAGGTTGAATGCAAGCGATTCAGTCTTTGGGTCACCAAAGCGTTTTGCGTAGGGTCGTAGAGAAAAAGAAAAACACCCTGCCAAAAATCTTCCAGTAAGGGGCGGCAGCTTGCTTCAGTGGCGGTGCCAAGCCTTTCAAGGCTGTGCAGGCCGAGAGAATCCCGCCCTGTGCGATACAGGGCTAGCCCTGGAGGAATATATAGTTCCCCTGAGCTACGCAAAAGACTCAAGACGAGTGCTGCTACTCCAGACGGAGTGAAGGCCTGCTTGCAATAAAGCTGGCTACGATGACATTGCCAACAGCCAACACAACTCATGGCAGCGCGAAGCACGTATTGTCCTGGAGAGGTTGGTCCTGTTTCCCGGGCGTGAACCGGCCCCATAGAAAGGTTGAGTACTGGTACGCCAGCCAGATCGGCCAGATGCATTGGGCCCGTATCTGGGGTAATGCACAGATCCAGCGTGCGCATTAACGCGGCCAGATCTTTGATAGACAGGCGTCCACAGAGGTCAGCTCCGTGTAAGCCGGATCTTCGCGCTACCTCACGGCCCAACTCCTGCTCCGCAGAACCACCCAGCAGTAACGGAACGGCCCCTTCAGCCGCCAAGCGTCGGGCCAGTCTGGCCCAAAAATCTACGCTTGGGCGCTTGGCAGCCTCGCTTGCGCCAAGGACCAGCCCTATGCGGCCAGACCCGGCGGCCTGCGCGCGTGGATGTGGCACGCGCGAAAGGTTGGGGTGTTCAAAAAGGTCGAGCAAGTGAAGGTCAGCCCAATGGAAGGCATTATTCCAATTGTTTTGTGTAAGGGCTGCCCGGTACAGCTGCCAATAGCCCCTGATGTGCTGATTGCTAATACCATCCGACAGGCGATTGCCAGAAAGAAACTCAGGACCAAGTTTTCGGCCGGCTGTAAGGCGTGCCTGGCAGTCCAGCGCCTGAGGGCGGCTGCTCAGGTTGATGGCAATTTCGTAGTGACGTTCTGTCAAGACAGCGCAATGACTTGGAGGGAAAAAAACGACATTGGGCAAAAGAGGCATGAGACCTTGAAAAAACTGTGGTTCGGCTGCAACCCAAACCTCGTGCTCGGGCCAGTGCCTGAGCAAATGAACAAACAGGGGCATGGTAAGAATCAAATCCCCCATGCGGTGCATCTGGAGAATAAGTATTGGGTCGGCGCTCATACCCTCTCCCTGGGCCTCTGGGAGTTTTTAAGCGCAGGAGTTCCATAGATTTGCCGCATATGCTCCAGCAGTGTTTGCAGGCGGTGCGCCCATGTATGGCAGGCCAACACCCGCTCACGCGCAAGCAGTGCTGTGTTTTGGCGTTCTGTATGGTGTGTCAGGTAATGTCGTGCCAGGTCGGGAGCCTCGTCCGGTTCGCGATAGCAGATCATTTCGTGGGGTTCAAACAGCTGCTCCATTTGTGGACGCCAGTCAGTCAAAACAAAGGATCCTGCGGCGGGTACGTCGAAGATTCTCTGGTTCACGGCCCCTTTCATCTGCTTGCTTGTGCAGTTGAAATTCACCAGCGATCGGCAATAGAAAAGCGGCAAATCTGTATAGTAGCTCAATGGTTCCATATACTGTGGCTGCACAGGTTCGTGCCGGAATTCCACCTTCCAGCCGTCATCACCAACTATGAGAGGCTTCAGGGGCAGCAGCCGTCGTACGCAGCCATTGCGATAGAGACGCGTGGCCTGCCATGTGATTGCGGTTTCATAGGCCAACTTGGCTTCATTGTCCGGCAGGGCCTCATAGCAGGTGAATACCTGCGGAAAGGCATCACGCAGAAATTCAGCGACCGAGCGTTGTTCACTCTCCATAAATGCTTGTGAAACCTTATAGAAAGGAAGCAGCAGATTACGGGGAAAACGTCCGTTTTTCAGGCGGCTGCCCACCTTGTACACCATAGAATTGCCAACGAAGGAAAGATCTGCCTGCCATGAAGCAGGGGCGCTTGCGCCCTTGTCGGGATGGAAGCGGTCCGGGTCTGTGCCGAGCGGCAGATAAAAAACATGCTCAAAACCTGCCGCCTGCAAGCTTTCAATGTTGTCCGCATCCCAGGTGAACAGAGTCGTCCAGGGGCTGACGCAACGTGAATACAAGTGGATGATCAGATGGGGATTGTCCACAAACCAGGAAGCCAGAGGCAATTGAAGACGGGCAAGCAGGTCCATAAGCACGCCTTCAACGTCTACGCCCATATGATTCAGCGTTATGCAGCAGTCTGGGCGAAAGGAAACCACAGCCTCAAGCAACTGTTCGACAAAGTCGGTGCGGGCCACGGTATCATTTTTGATATGCACAAGCTTGTGTTCAATGCCAAGCTTACGGCATGCGCCTTCAACCTCGCCCATAAGGAAATATTTGCTGGTAAGAAGAAGGACGCGCGGTTGGTTGTCTGTAAAGCGTGGGCCAGCAGCGCGGCTCCAGAAGTCGAAGCGGGCACTGGCGGCCAGTTCTTTTTGCAGCCGCCCGTAGTAGGCGCGGTCAAGCCGGAGATAGAAGGGTAGGGCTATTGGCAACAGGCGCAGCCCATTGTGGCACGATTGCCAATGGGTCAGCTGCATCAGAGCTTCATTGGCATTGCCCGTTGAAACGAGTTCCACTCTTTGGCGATCTTGTGGAGTCAGAGCAGCAAGCACCCCGCTTATTTTCTGAATTTCGTGCTCTTTTTCCACTACAGCCACTGGCCCGGAGCAGCGCTCCAGCAAAAGCTTCAGTGCGTGGCCCATTCCGCACCCCAGAAGCACTGGCAGAGCCGTGTTGAGGTGTTCAGATGGCAGCGTTTGCACAACTGCTGTTTCTCTTTCCGGACCGCCGGGAGACAGCATGGCAAAGCTGCGTTCGCCAACAACAGCTTCCAGGTCAATGGGGGCCGTATGTGCGCCGGGAACGGCGTCGGAAGGAGAGATCGCCCGGAATAATACTTGGTCTGACCGGGAGTCTGGATGGGTCATTGAGGAGCGCCCAGATGGGAGTGCTGTAAGTGCTCAATAATAATTTCGTGCTCAACCAGACGGCACATAACTTTGTCATAGGTCTGGTCAATGGTGAGGAAGGCACGCCCAATGGAGAGCTCCACGCCGGGGTAGATACGCCCAGGCACGAGCAAACGGCAGTTGTGCATGTAGCTTTCGTCTTGTGAAAGACGCGCCCATAGCTCGTCGCGTCTTTTAATCAGCTGTGTGCGCTGTATCCGCAGGGCTTGCAGTTTTCGGCTGGTTTCATTGGTTTCAGGGGCCAGATGTCCGGCCACGGCGTTGAGGTGGGTTATGGTTTGTGATTGCTGTGCAATGATGCCATCAATTTTTTCGAGCTGGCGAATGCTCAGCGGGTCATAGCCCAGGTATATTTTGGTGGGGATTCCGGCCTTGTTGCCAAGCTGTTTACCAACATAAACACTGCCGTAGGCATTGATGATGCCTCCATAGGCCAGCTCACGCACAACCATGCTGGCTCCGGCATAAACAGTGGAGTAGAGGCAGCTTTTTTCAATGACGATATTATCGCGCGCGCGCGCCTCCACTTTTTCCAAAAAAGGAGAAAGCAGCTTGCCGCCTGCGTCTACAAGACTATGTTGCCCTGCACCGCCGCGTACGCCGCCGTCAATCATGAGATTGCGCCGGGCGCGAACTACGCCGCCTTCAACCATGCCCATTATACGCACATTGTTGGCCTGCACTGAAAATCCGGCCCGGACGGAACCGTGGATCGCCATGTCGCCTACAAAAAAGATATTGCCGGTTTGAAAACTGATGTCCTGACGGACATTGAGCAGGCACTTTACCGTAATTCGGCCGTCCAGGTAGAAAACATATCCATTGGCGGCAGCAAGAAGGTAATTGGGGTATTGAGGATCTATGCGGGTGTTGGAGCCAGCGGGAAACCTGTGCTTGTCAAGCATGAAGCGCGGGTCAGGATCCGGCCCGGCATCTTCAAGAGGAATAATTTCAGCCAGCACCTGTCCGTCAATGACATTCTGGACATACCCCAGACTGTAGACGTCAGACGAGCCATTCTCTCCACCAGGTTTAAGGTGAAGGTAGTCAAAATCGGGATTGAAGTAATGCCGCAGATAGTATTGCACCATGCACCATCCGTAGAACCTGATGAGCATGCACCCGGACGCGGTTAATCCGCAGTATCGGGAATATAGCCCTTCAATTCCTCTTCAGTATCAAAGGTAGGAAAAAATCCTTCAATTTCCACTTTTTTCAAAAGGTCTGCCACATGCGGAGCAGGCATTAGCAATACAAGTCTTCTGCCATGCCCACGGCTTTTGGTACTGGCGCTTACAAGCACCCCTAAGCCTGATGTGTCCACCTTGCCGACATGGCTCAGATCAAGAACAACCTGCTTGATGCCCGGAGTCAGGAAGTGTTCGTCCAATTGGCGGCTGAATTGGGGTACATCAGGTAATTGCATGTCGCCCAGATAGCGCAGAACTATGACGTTTTTGTGAGACTCCGCTTGTAGGGTAAACACGGGCCCGTCCTCCGGATAACGCGGGGCGTCAACTATTGAACAGATTTTCCGAATCAAGCCATATAGTGACTGGTCCCCAGTTGCACAGACGTACTGCCATATCGGCGCCGAAGATGCCTGAAGATACGCTGACGTTACAAGATTCGTCAACCATCTTCACAAAATAGTCAAACATGGGTTCGGCCCAAGTGGGATTTCCGGCAGCAGTAAAAGACGGGCGGCGTCCTTTTCGGCAGTCTGCATACAAGGTGAACTGGGGGACGAGCAGAAGCTGACCACCGAACTCTTCAAGCGAGGTGTGAAACTTGTTAGCCAGCGCCCCTTGGCCGGGAAAAATGCGCAAACCGACAAGTTTGTGAATCATCCCCATAAACGCGGGATGGGTATGAAAATCTGCCCCATCATCCTGACCAAAGCCTACCAGGGCCATAATCCCGGGGCCGATGGCCGCCACCTGGCGGCCATCAATGCTTACCGAAGCTTCAGTCACCCTTTGGGCCAAAATT
Source organism: Desulfovibrio sp. (assembly GCF_047607245.1). GTDB lineage: Bacteria > Desulfobacterota > Desulfovibrionia > Desulfovibrionales > Desulfovibrionaceae > Desulfovibrio. The sequence goes on along the minus strand of NZ_JASGDK010000161.1, from coordinate 19,029 downwards.
CGCATCAGGAGTGTCCCAAGGGTTCTTCACCGTTATCTGGGCTAACAGCGGCACTTTGCGCTTTACGTTGCTTGCGTTTGGCTATTTTGGCTTCTTCTTCGTCACGCAGGGCGCGCCGGAGTACTTTACCCACGATAGTCTTGGGCAGTTCTTTACGAAATTCTACAAGGCGCGGCACCTTGTATCCTGCAAGCTTTTGCCGGCACCATGCAATAACATCGGCCTTGGTAAGCTCTTCACCTTCCTGCGTCACAACATAGGCCTTGAGCACCTCGCCGCGAATATCGTCGCGTATGCCCACGCTCACGGCTTCCTGAACTTTTGGATGCTCCAGCAATACTTCATCCACTTCGCGGGGATAGACGTTGTAGCCGCTGACGATGACCATGTCTTTTTTTCTGTCGACGATATAAAAATAGCCGTCTTCATCCATAGTGGCCAGGTCGCCAGTATAAAGCCATCCATTGCGCAGCGCGCTGGCCGACTCATCAGGTCGACGCCAATAACCGCTCATGATCTGCGGGCCAGACACAATGAGTTCGCCCATTTTACCAGGGGGAAGCGTCAAAGAGCCGCCTTCCATATCCACTATGCGAGCGTCGGTGCCAGGCAGTGGCATACCAATGGAGTTGGGCTTCTGCCCTTGCTTGCCCAAGGGGTTGCAGTGGGTAATGGGCGACGCTTCGGTAAGTCCGTAGCCTTCAAGAATGGAAGCGCCGGTTGTTTCCTGAAACTGGCGGAAAATCTCTCTGGGCAGTGGTGCAGAGCCGGATACGCATATTTTGATGCTGTGCAGGTCGAACTGCGCCAGATTTTTTTGCTGCAAAAGCGAAATATATACCGAGGGAGCGCCAGGAAAAATACTGGGTTTATGCTTCGCGATCAGGCGCAACACATCCTGCGGCACATAGCGCGGCAAGGGCAGGGTGGTGGCTGCCAGTGCAATGGGAATGATAAGGCCTGTGGTGAGGCCGTACACATGAAAGAAAGGCAGAAGAGATATGAATGTATGATGGTCTTCGGCCTTTACATTGATAATATCGAGAACCTGACGGCAATTGGTGCCCAAATTGCTGTGGGTAAGTGTTACACCTTTGGGCAGGCCCGTGGTTCCGCCAGTGTACTGAAGCATGATCGGATCATGCATGGGATCAGCAATGGGGGCCGAATAGCGCTCTGCGCCCTTGAATACCTTTTTCCATTCAAAAATGCTCTTTCCGTCATAGGGAATAGGCGTTTTTTTGCTGCGTGCCTTTTTAAGGCGGTATAGCCAGTTAAGAGGAAACGACAGGGCATCGGCAGCACCGGTAATAATGAAGTTGCGTAGCGGCAGGCGGTCGCGCAAAGCTGAAACCCGGGGCCAGAGCAGGTCGAGCATCACAATATGCTCTGCGCCGGAATCCTGCATATTGGCCATAATCTCTTTTTCCATATACAGGGGGTTGGTCATGACTACCACTGCCCCGGCCTTGATGATGCCCCAAAAGGCTATCACAGTCTGGGGCATGTTGGGCATCATGAGGGCCACCCGCTGCCCCGTCTTTACCCCCATCCGCTTGAGTGCGCCTGCAAAAAGTTCTGCGGATTCGCGCAATTTTTTATAGGAAATGCGCGTATTATGAAAAATGATCGCCGGACGGTTAGGGTACCTGTCCGCCGCTTCGTCCAGCATGGCGTATAGGGGTTTGTCCCATGTCTCGGTAATACGGGGGACAAACGCGTCATAATGGGCAAACCAGGGACGGTACAATTCTGTGTTCATGCCGATCCTTATGAATCAGAAGTCGCGTTAAAAAGAAGAAGGCGCTACAGGTGCAGGGACGGTTTCCGCCCACGCAGTAACAACTGCATACGCCTTGATGCCCTCGGCGCGGCCCGTAAAGCCCAGCCCTTCTTCAGTACTGGCTTTAACGTTGACGCAGTTCAGCGGCAGAGCCAGTAAACGGGCAATGTTTTTTTTGATTTCTTCGCGATAGGGTGCCAGACGCGGCGTTTGCGCTACGACTGTCAGGTCGGCATGGCAGAGGCGAACGCCTGCCTGACGCGCTATGTCGAGAGCCTGATCGAGCAACAGAGATGAAGAAATATTCTCAAAACGGGGGTCTTTATCAGAAAAGTGCTGGCCAATATCGCCGAGCCCCGCGCAACCCAACACCGCATCGGTTAGGGCGTGAAGAAGAACATCGCCGTCAGAATGGGCCACAACTTCAGGGCCCGTGGGGATAAGAATTCCACCAAGTTTCATAGGGCGGCCCGAAGCATACCGGTGAACATCGTAGCCCATGCCTGTGCAGGGTCGCGGAAGGGACGGGGCATCCTGCAGAAGGGCCAGGTCATCCGGATTGGTAATTTTCACGTTGGAAACCTCGCCTTCGACGATATGAACCTTGTGCCCCAAGACCTCAAGCAATGAGGCATCGTCCGTAACGCCCAATCCTTTTTCCTGGGCGTTGAGGTGGGCCTGACGCAGATGTTCAAGATAAAATCCCTGGGGCGTCTGAACTGCCACAAGGGTTTGGCGGGGCAGGGTGCCAGTAACAAACCCATCAGCAACAGTTTTGATGGTATCTGTCACGGACAGGGCCGGAATGACTCCGCTGATACCTTGCTGCAGGGCATCGCACACACTGCGAATCAAAGCAGGCGTCACAAATGGGCGCGCCGCATCGTGAATGAGAACATGACGTGCGCTAGCAGGCAGTACGCGCAGCCCGTTCCAGACGGAATCCTGTCGCAGATCGCCCCCGGTCGCCGTGAGCCACGGCAATCCCAGATCTTCGGCCGCATGCAGCTCGTGCAAGCGTTCTTTATGCGCACAATGGTCGGTTTGGGGAAAAACAAAAACAATACCTGCAACCGTGGCACTGCGGCTCATGGCTCTTGCCGCGTGCCAGTACAGGGGCACGCTACGCCACGAAATAAACTGCTTGGCGCTGCCGCCTGTGGCAGCAGCAAGACGGCTGCCTTGTCCGGCAGCCAGCAAAATGGCCCATGGCTTGTTTTGCCCTGGGGGGGGGATGGAAGATTCAGGCATGGCTGAGCCTTTGGCTGACAGTATGCGGGAGTCGGACTGTAAGCCGGGTTCTGTCACAACGGTTGCCCGCGTGTGACCGTCATTCCTCTAGGAGTGCGATTACTCGCACCCTCAAGCAACCTACCCGGAAGGCTATGGCCGGGCCAGCCGCCTTCCCTATTTGGTCTTGCTCCGAACGGGGTATGCCGAGCATGCCGCGTCACCGCGGCATCTGGTGGTCTCTTACACCACCGTTTCACCCTTACCCGACCGAAATCGGGCGGTTTGCTTTCTGTGGCGCTGTCCGAGGGTCGCCCCCCCTGGGTGTTATCCAGCGTTCTGCCCTGTGGAGCCCGGACTTTCCTCCCCGGGCTTTCACCCGCGGCGACGGTCTGTCCGACTCCCGCAATCTGTAGCTGCATGGGCGGCAAAGGGCGCCGCACTAGACCGGACCGCACAATGTTCGCTGAGTGGCCCGGTCTTTTTCATGAGCAAAAATTCTAGTCAGTCAGCGGCTGTATCTTGGGAGCGCATTGCGGCGCATCAGCCACGCTAAAGTGCTCGCACCAGAAAATGAGGCGCTGGCAGTTGGGGCAGCTCAAAATCTGCTGACCGCGCTGCAGTTCAATAAAGGACTGCGGCGGAACAGAAATGTGGCAGCCGGAGCAGATGCCTTCTTTGACGGCAACGATCACGGGGTGCTCAAGGCGTTCACGGATGAATTCATAGCGCATGAAGACCGGCTGGGGAATGGCCTTGCTGACCTGAGCGCGCTTGCCGTTGAGTTCGCTAAGAGCGGCATTTCCCTTCTTCAGCTTTTCTTCAAGGCCGTCACGTTTTACTTCAAGCTCGGCTTTAATGGCTGTATGGGAGAGGTCGATTTCGGCCAGCGCGTCTTTCTGGAACTGCAGCTCTTCAAGAAGAGTCATTTTCTCTTCTTCACGTGAGCGGTTCACTTTTTCCATGCTGTCCATTTCGCGCATCATAGCATGATATTCACGCGTGTTCTCAACCTGCATGAGCTTGTTTTTGCTCTTTTTGATCCGGGCGCTATCATCATCAATTTCAAGTGAAAGACGTTTCTGTTGGTCCTGCAGATGCGTCAGCTTGTCTACAATATAGTTGCGTTGCGTTTCGCTGGAATTGAAGCGCTGTTCAAGCGAATCCAGTTCGCTCGGGGCCCGCTCCATATCCTGCCGCACAATGTATATGGCATCATCAACTTTTTGCAGCTCAACAAGCTGCTTTATCTGTTCAAAGTAAACGGCATTACTCATCGAAAAATCCTCCTGGTGATTCATGACAGGGCAACGGTGCGAAACGGCGAAGCAGAGGGCACAAAGTGCACAGTGAGGCCATTACACCGTTGCTGGAGCACGTGGCACATGCGGCGCATCATTTCTTCTTCAAGGCTGTGGTGACCCACGTCCAGAAGGGATATTTCCGCGTCCAGCGCAGTGTGGTATTTTACATCTCCGGTGATAAACAACTGTGCTCCGGCCTTGTGAGCCGCAGCAAGAAGCGATGATCCGGAACCGGTGCAATACGCCAGACGGTGTATTTTCCCCGGGGGCGGCCCACTTAGAGTCGCTGTTGAAAGGTCCAGAATGCTTTCAAGTGCTCGAATTATATGCTCCACAGTTTGCGGTTGTGGAAGGTCGCCTGCAAGGCCGTAGCCCAACATGCGCTCCTCAATTTTTGAGGGCACGGGTTCGAGCACTGTGAGGTTGACGAGTTTCAAGTCCTCGGCAAGCCAGCCGACTGGGCCGCGTGGATTGACATCCAATGATGTATGGGCTGCATACAGGGGCACATCCGCACGAATGAGCAGCCTCAAAACTTCATGGTATGCGTCAAGCTTTGCAGGAAGGGCAGGCTTGAGCGTGAGGGGATGGTGGCTCAGAATAAACTGCGCCCCAAGGTCGAGACTTTGCCGCACTGATTGTGGTGTCGGGTCAAGGCACACAGCTATGCTGCTGACCTCTTGCCGCAAGGCCGTAACCTGAAGGCCAGAAATGTCCCAGGATGCTGCAGCTTCCAGAGGGGCAGTTTCTTCAATGGTATTAATTAATTCAGCTACTTGCATGTATGTGCTCCACCATAAAAAAGGGCGCTTTCTTGCTGTGCAGAGAAAGCGCCAAAAATCACCGGCGTGAAAAGAAATTTGAGCGATACCAACAAGATAGTTTTATTCCTACCACTAGGTGTGATGTCATAATTCACAATGAAACTGGAGCACACCGTCAGGTTTTGAACTTATTTCTCTTAGCGCTAAAAAGGCAGATTGTCAAGGTGGGCCCTTGTAAAGAAAGGTATCTCCTGGTCAGGGAGAGGCCAAGTGAATGCGCTGTCATTGCATTCTTTACCTGTATCAATAAGGGCGGCGAGTCGTATCTATCATGCCTTTGCGACAGGACGGTTCGCAATATCCCAAATCAGTAAGCCACTTTTTTTTCGCTGCCAAGCCAGTCGCGAAAGGCTTTGCATGCTCCTTCACAAGAAAGCTGCTCGATGGGGAGTGTTCTTTCTGACAGGTTCTTTGAGATCTCGCAGTAGATTGCTGCGTCGTCAAATCCGGCTGCCGCTGCGTCGTCCCTTGTATTGCAGAAATATATTTTTTCGATGCGCGCCCACCATATAGCGCTCAGGCACATGGGGCAGGGTTCGCAACTCGTAAATATCACTGATCCAGACAGGTCAAATGTGGCAAGATTCTGGCAGGCATTACGAATGGCTACGACCTCGGCATGCGCTGTTGGATCCTTAAGAGGAACAACCCCATTCATACCCTCTCCTACTACTTGGCCGTCTTTTACAATCACGGCGCCAAAAGGCCCGCCGCCATTTCGCATGCTTTTTTCGGAAAGCTCTATGGCTTTTTCCATGAATCTTTTGTTTGACACTTTTATTACCTTTGCAATGCTTACGTAAGCGTTTTCTTTGTCCATAATTGGCTAAAGTTGCTCACAATGGTAAATTGCTGCTTGCTCTGGGCAGCGTTGCGGTTTAGTCGTCGCTGCGATAAAGGAGTGGTATGAAAATAAGCAATTTTTTTAAAATAGCTCGTGATCTTTTTTTGCCGCAACCTCGTAATGCCTGCCCACACTGTGGCGGCATACGCTGCATTGGGGTTTGCCAGTTTGATAAAAAAACAGTGGAAAATCATCAAGCAGATGTTGCCAATAAAACGAACGAACATGATAGTGTTAGTCAGCAAGAAAAGGAATGATTTACGGGCCCAGTTGTAATGTCTGGCCGCAAGAGTAAACGCATTGATAATATTTTGTTGTTTAGCATGGCTGCATGTTGTTATGCAAAATAATTATATATCGAAAATTGATTATAGTAATACTTGATGATTTATTGTGATTGCAGGTCGTTACAACGGCCCAATAGCAGCTGAAAAGTGCCTGTCTGCTGTCTTGAGGCTTGCGTGAAATGCCGATAGAAAGAGCCGCGTTTTCTTCAAAATGCACCTGAGGTTTGCCCATACTTCAGGCAGTTAAAAGAGCACGGGCTTTTTGTCTGAGCACCTTTAAACTACGGCAACTGCCCGGCATATTCCAAAATGAATTTTATCAGAAACAACAGTTTGTTTGTCAAACTTGTCATTATGGTCAGCCTGGCTCTCTGCCCACCTATACTTTTGAGCCATTTGGCGAGTTCTTATTTCATCAGCAAATACGGCTTTGAGCAGGCGGAACAGACTGTATCCACTGTAGCTCAGCTTTCAGCTGAATCTCCGTCGGTCATTGAGGGGATGCAGTCTCCTTTAAATGGTGAAATGTGGCTTCAGATGGTGGATTTTCTAACAATGCTCACCAGCGTATCTAACGTTAAATTTATTGTGCTTATTGATATGGACGGCAACCGTATCTACCACCCTGAAACACATAAAATAGGTGCTCATGTTGTGGGTGGGGATGAGGGAAATGCCTTACAGGGCAAGACGTATATATCTTCTGCCCGTGGCACGTTCGGCTTTTCGCAGCGGGCGTTCAGACCTGTATTTGATGAGCGGGGCAAGCAGATTGGTGCTGTGATTGTAGGCATTATGTCCAAAGATATTGAAAAAAACGTCTCCCGGCTTACCAGTCCCATGACATGGCTGTTCAGCCTGGCGTTGTTGATAGGTGTGCTGCTGGCGGTACAGCTTTCACGCAAAATCAAAAAAATTCTTTTCGGGCTTGAGCCACATCAAATTGCACGGCTTCTTGAAGAGCGCAACGCCATTTTGAGCACCGTTCGAGAAGGTATTATTGCCATTAACAAGAGCAACAGACTTGTAGTTGTTAATGAGATGGCCGAGAAAATTCTTCGCTCCGCTGGAGTCAGGGGTGAGTTGCTGGGACAGCCTGTACATGAAGTGGTGCCATCAACAAGGCTTGATTCTATTCTCAGCGAAGGCAAGCCAGAGTATGACTGTGAGCAGAATATTAATGGTCAGATCATCATGACCAACCGTGCCCCTATTATTATTCAGGGTAAAGCTGTTGGCGCTGTGGCAACATTTCGGGATATGACGGAGATGCGTGCCTTGGCGGAGCGATTGACCGGCCTGAGTAATTATGCAGAAGCATTGCGCTCCAGGTCGCATGAATATCTGAATAAACTTCACGTTATTTCGGGCCTGCTGCGGAATAAGCGCTATGATGAGCTGGAAGAATATTTGTCGGACATCATCGGTAGTAAAATACGCGAAACTTCGTCTATCAAGGTTAATGTGCAGGACCCTATATTGGTGGGGCTTTTGGAAAGCAAATTCAGCCGGGCTCACGAGCGTAATGTTACGTTGTCACTGGGGGGGAGTGGGGTTATTCCGCATCTTTCTTCAACAGGGGCGCACGCTCTTGTGACCGTGCTCGGAAATCTTGTGGATAATGCCTTTGATGCTGTCAGCTACACGCAGGAAAAACACATAGCCCTGACGGTGCACTGTGATCACGATACCCTTGTTATAACTGTGGCGGATACTGGGCACGGCATTAGCGAAGAGCATATACAGAAAATTTTTAACAAGGGATTTTCAACTAAGGGAGCGGGAAGAGGCATCGGCTTGTATATGCTGCTTTTGACGCTTGACGAACTTGATGGCTCTATTGAGATAGACTCTCGTGTGGGGCAGGGGGCGGCTTTCACCGTGCATGTTCCCTTGTCGAGGCTCACTGACGGAGGACAGGCGTGATTCGCACAATAATAGTTGAAGATGATCCTATGGTAGCCGATCTGGCGGCCGGGTATCTAGAGCGCATTGATGGTTTTTGCCTTGACCATACTGCCCGCTCAGGCGAGGCCGGGTTGGAGCTTTTGCGAACGTGTCATGTGGACCTGGTGCTGCTCGACGTATTCATGCCTGGCATGGACGGTATGGAGCTACTTCGCATTATCAAATCCCAATTCTTCCACTCCGATGTCATTATGATCACGGCGGCCCAGAACAGCGAGGATATTTTAAGGGCTTTGCGTCTCGGAGTGGCTGACTACATAGTCAAACCCTTCACTTTTGAGCGCTTTCGCGAATCAATGTTGCAGTTTCAGGAGAAACGCCGTCTGCTCATGTCGCCTGAAGTTCCTATGACTCAGGACATTCTGGACAGGCGTATATTCATTAAGAAGCCCGAAGGGACAGCAGGAAGGCCCAAGGGAGTGGACGCGCAGACCCTTGAAACCGTTGCGGGCGTTTTGCGAAAGCAGGCTGCACCATTCAGCTTAAAAGACATTGAGCAATTAACTGGAATTTCAAGAATTTCTTTGAAGAAATATTTTGATTACTTAATGGAGACAGGCAGGCTTGGCAGTGCCAAAGACTATGGTGGGCAAGGACGCCCCGTGACACTGTATAACTGGCTTGGTTGATGTTACTTTGAGCTCACGACAATGCATTCATTCAGCTAAATTCATTTACTGAGGTGTCGCATGCCGCGTATTTTGACAGTAATATTTGTTTTGACACTCGTTTTGCTGGCGGCGACGCCAGGCATGCCAGCCCATGCTGAGTGCCCTGCCTACAGGGGCAACGCAAAATCCCGCATTTACCACAATAGTGGTTGTAAGTATTTCAATTGCAAGGCTTGCACCGTGCCGCTGGTATCCCCGCAAGAAGCACGAGCAAAAGGCTTTCGAGCATGCAAAGTGTGTGGCGGATAAAGCCAGCATCAGGAGACGTTATGTTTTTAGCTAAAATACTTCAAAAATCTGTCGAGCGATTGTTCTTATAAGATCAACCGCAATATGTTACGGTATATGTACTCATTTGCCGTCCCAAAAGCCTTCGACGCATTGAGAATGACATGTCACTGGTTACGGCGCCATTTAAGTCGGTTGAAGTACGCCTCCGTTATGAGGTTCAAATGATTTTGCATAATGCGATGCGAAGGGCATATTTAGCATCGTAAACGGGGGACAGATTTTTTTCTGACTGCCCTCTCAGCAACCAATGATTGTGTATAAGCAATTTTTTCCTTTTTTCTTTTACCAACTGATAATTTTAACCAACCTCGATGGGGTTGCCGATAAGGATGATTTTCAAATAAAAGCAAAGAACTTGACACCATGCAATCGTGCAAATATATATATGAGGTTGCGCTCGTAGCTCAGTTGGATAGAGCGACAGCCTCCTAAGCTGTAGGCCACAAGTTCGATTCTTGTCGGGCGCACCAGAAATTCAAGGACTTACGGAAATTCCGTGAGTCCTTTTTTTATCCCGTCCTGCGCCTAGCCCATATCGAACTAAAACCCCCCAAAACACGCTTTAGGCTATAGCCATAGTGAACAATTTCTTTTAGTATTGTCACCCATATTGGTAACGTTTATAGATTATACAAAGGAGATTGCAATGCCCCTGACCTATAAAGAAATGCAGGACCTGCTGATGCGGGAGCTGCGGCTGTATCATTATCCTATTGCTGTCAATTTTTTCAAAGATCAGGCTGAGGTGGAAGCATTCAAAAAGAAGGCCCGCTACGTTGAGCCTGTCAAGCCGATCACCTTTTGTCAGTGGGAAATAGCCGCTCGGATGCAAGGTCAGACTGTGCTGGCGACCAAGGAGAATCTTGGCTGTTCCAACTCTCACGTATCCTTCGGCTGGAAGGACATAGACGAAAAAGAAATTAAAACACAGGCTAAATACTGCAAAGATTTGGCGCAAGCCGAGCGTTTCATGCGCTCCAAACCCCGCTTGCCGCTGAACTCTATTGTTGCGGTGTCCGTCGCCCCGCTGGGGGATGCAGTCATTCAGCCAGACGTAGTGCATTTTTACTGTGACAACATGCAATCCTACCACCTGGCGATAGATTACATGGCAGCTACAGACACCCATCCCCTGCGCCCCATGGTGACCATGAGCTCCTCCGCCTGTGGCGGGTCTGTGTTCACCCATCTTGAGCAGACCATGAACATGTGTCCGTCCTGCTCTGGCAGTTACAACTCCGGAAAGACTGAGCGCGGTGAACTGAACGTGTTCATTCCCGGCGCGCACATAGGGCCTACGGTCGAGCGTTTGATGGAACGCATAGCCCAAACCGGTGCTGCATCCATTACGCGTCCCGGCGATCCTTTCCCTGGCGCAGACATTTGTAAAAACTGTCCGCTGATCGTCTTTAAGAAAAGCGGCAAAGAGCCCGAGGCCTGCGCCAGTTGCGCCAAGGCGTAAATAAATTTTTTCTTGGTAGAACCCACTAACGAATAGTTTTGTCTGGTTTGCTTCTTTTTCAATGCCCTCCCGGTAAATCCGTGAGGGCATTTTTATGATCCAATGGCAATTGGAGCTAGCCACGCACGTCCAAAACGCTCACGCACACGGATACCATCCGCTGTCGGAAGATTTTTATCGACATCATTTACTTAGTTTTCGATCATTGTCGCCGAGCACGTTGAACATGCGAAAGCGTTGTCCGTTCATCAGTCTGTCGCGCATAAAATCGACTGGTCAGCACAAGTTTAAGGCAATTTGAGCTTTAAGGCATGCCGGCTTGTGCGAAGTCATCCGCCTTCTCTTTTTTCGGCATAAATACAAATTCAATCTGCGGCAACCCGTTGTGGCTGGCTAACATAATAAAATAATTAAAAAATGGCAGAATTGTTTGTACACAGTTATTGACTGGTTAGAGGGGAGTTAGCAAAAACCGCCGCCTCCAAGAAAGGAGGCGGCGGTCAATAAGCGCACGGGAAGGAATCGCGCGCAGTTGTGGTTTGAGTTGCCGGGGCCCGCGAGCCCCCGCGTGTAGTCAGGTATTAGAAACTGTAGGCGAAAACGAGTTGGGCTTTCCAGGCATCTTTTTTATCAAAGCTGCCATTGCCGCCACCATTGTAGTAGCCGTCTTTCTTCCAGGTATCCTGGTCAATCATGTTGACGACATAACCCAGTTCGAGGTTGGCTTCCAGGTTTTCGTAGATCTGCCACTGGTTGATCAAGTTGAATTCCAGCAGGCCATCGTTGGTGGTCAGGTAAGGACCATCGCCGCCATAGCCTTCGCTCCAGGAAGAAGCCTCAGCCATATATTTGACCATAGAGGGAGCATTGGTGCCACCCCAGTAGGCCACACGCAGGGTGTGCTTGAGGTCTTCCATAAAGCTCATGTCCTTCAACTGGCCGCCAATACCCCAAGTGCCAGCATAGGTCATATTCCAGTCAGCAACATCACCGGGGCCAGCGCCCCAGGCAAGATTGCCGTCGCCGATGAAGGAGGTAAAGTTGCCTGCGCCCGCGATGGAAGGCATGCGTTCAGAACCATTCTTGATGTTGCCATCGTCACCGGAGCCGTACCAGCCGAAGATGCCGGGAGTAGCCCAATCCATTTTGTATTCTACCAAGGCCTTGACGACAAAGCCCTGACGCTCAGTGCTGCCGCGCACAATGTCAGTATCGCTGCCGCGCTTGCTGACATCAAAGCGGCCCATGCTTTCCACATAGCCGTAGTTGATGTCGAATTCGATGTTCAGGGGATCAAACATGGTGATGCCCACAGGCAAACCAGCCCAGAACATGTTGCCGTACTGCTTGCTGGTTGTGCGGGAGTCAAGCGGAGTGCCGTTAACGTAGTTGAATCCAGGTGTTAAGCCAGGAATGGTCAAACCAAGAGCACCATCGTTTGTCGCCCAGGGCTCGTTGTCATCTACGGTCTCAAGGCCGCGCAGCGCATTACGACCAAGCATGCCATACATGGCCCAGGGCGTCACTTCAACACCGTCAAACGTCATAGGCACGCTGACTGCAAAGAGATCCATGTTGTCGAGATAGTTGTTTTTGGCTTTGTGATCGCCATTGCCGTAAGTGCTGGCGTTAAAGTTGTCGTTGACTGGGCGCGCCCAAAAAGCTGTAAGGCCAACGTTTTCGTTGAATTTGTAGTTGGCAACAACGGCAGCAACGTCAGCATCGAGGACTGAAGAGCCACCAGCCATGTTGGGCAGGGCAAGAGCTTGGATACCCATACGTACTCGCGCGTCAGTCTGGGGAATGAGCCAGTCGATATAGGCATTCTTGAGCTTGATGGCGTTATTGCCATCCGCACCAAGTGCACCGCCTTCATCAGATTTGCCCCAGTTCTGCGTGCCGATTTCAAAGTATACTGTACCGGACAACGCTTCCGAAGCCACTGCATCCAATTGCAGACGCAGGCGCTGAGCAGCACCAAACGTATCGTTGTCGTTGGTTTTCTCTTTATCGCCGTGATTGGGGCCACGAGTGTGTTCGGACAGTGTGGCGTCGGCGAGGCCAAAGCCTACAAGCCATTCGCCCTGGGCCTTAAATTCGATGGCTTTGGCCCCCCCGGCCACGCCTACCAGCAGACCAGCAGCAAGCACTGCCACCATGCAGGTCTTTTTAAAGCGCTGCAAACCTTTCCTTTCCTTGGCATTCATACCATTTCCTCCAGTTATGGTTTTCGCGGCTGCGGTATTGAATAAATCAATACTTTGTCGCGTTGTGAGCCCTGATCGGTGTCATCCTCGTAAGATATATGTGCTGTTTATTCGCAGGCGGTAGCAATGCAATGACTTTGCTCTATGCACACGTTAGAGCAGGCAGAGAGTGATCAATTATGATTTTTGTGTCCGTGATGAGCGTGTTGATCGTCGTGAGAATGATCGTGCTTGTGCTGACCGTCCTTGTGATGTCCACATTTGCAATTGGCGCAGTTGCCCTTGCAAACGTGTTTTTTTTCTTGCTGGATGAGCACGCGATTGCCACTCACGGCCATATCAAAGCCGCTTTTTCCTTTAAAGATTACTTGCTCTTTGTTGAAACCGTTGAGAAGTAGAGAGCTTTTCAGAATGTCCACGGCAGAAGGATTAGGTCGGTGGACTTGGCGCACATCAATGAATATGCGTTTACAATTCGTGTGATTATGCTGCAGGAGGGCAATTACGGCATCGGCCTGAGGGGAATCAAATTGACCATTAAGGCTGATGTGGAGGTTGTCGTGACTGAAGCGGTGAGTAACGTCTAAGTTCAAAGTGGAACTACCATTATGCGCCATGCTTTCCTCCGAAATGCGTTATTGGCATGGCGCACATTGTCATGATTGAAAATCAATGTCAACAGAAATGAAATTCTTTTTCAAATAATAATTATTATAGTCTGCAATATTAATTGATTAGTGTGATGATAACTATGGGCAACTTGTTTGACAGTATTTTTCAAAAGCTATCTGAATTATTTATTCTTACATGACCAATTGGTCAGTAATGGATAAAAAAGCCGCCGCCTTATCTTGGGCGACGGCTTCAAGTAATGCGCTCTGTGGAATAACTGTGTCAGGCAGCCCGGATTTGACCTTGCTCCACATGAAAAAGTGCTGCCGTAGGTTCTGCTTTGCGCAGAAGCTCTACCATGTGGGGCTGGCACGTAAAATACAAAAGTTGATGCCCATTATTGCTTCCAGCATCAGTCAAATCCACAAATGCCCGGGCTGTGCGCTCGGCTCTTTGGGGGTCAAAATTGACGAGAACTTCATCCATAATTATGGGCAGGGGCAGGGCGTGAGCCGCGTGGTTTTTGATATAAGCCAGACGCAGTGCAAGGTAGGCCTGTTCGCGTGCGCCTCTGCTAAGGTTTTCCGGAGCAAGGGCTTCACCCTGCGCGGGCAGGATACTTAAAGTTTTATCCTCAAGTGATGCACTTATACCCAGCCAGCGCCGCCCTGTGATTCGTGCAAAAATTTCTGAAGCCAGGCGAATAACCTCAGGTTGCCGCTCACGTTCAAAGTTGCTTTTTGCAGCTTCAAGAATAGCCCGCGCCAATGCCTTCCGGCTCCAGTCAAAAGCCATGCGTTGCATACTTTCTTCCAGCGTGGCAGCTTCTTGCTGCAGTTGCGCCAACTCATCATTATGAGACAGGGCCTCGACTCCAGAGCGCAGCGTACTCACTCTGTCGCTCAATTCCTGCTCTCGATCCTGAAGTTGAGCCAGTTCATCCTTAATGTTGATGCAGCGTTTCTCCTGAGTTTCCTGGCTTTCGGTTTCAAATTGAGCCAAAAATTCTTTCAGTGGGCATTTATCGGCAGCCAAACGCAAAGCGTCTTCAAGATCAATCTTGCGATGGGCAAGGTTGCGCTGTTCTTCATGCCGGGCGGCCTGCCGCAAGAAATCTTCAGCATCCACAGCACCGGCCAAGGCCAAGAGACTACGTTCTGCGTGGGCGGCTGAATCCAGTGCAGCCTCTGCAGCCCGAGCTTCGCTTACAAGTTCTGCCAGTTCCTGGTCCAAACTGTGGCGACGGGTTTGCGCAATGGCCATATCTTCTGCCGCCTCCAGGGTGGCATCAAGGCTGGCCAGCCAATCAGGTTCTTCGCTACTGTCAACTACGGGAGTCCGGTTCAGGCTGATAAGCAATTGAGACAAGGGCTCTCGCAGAGCAGCCAATTCTGCCAGACTTTGCGCCTGTTCCAGATTGGCGCGCTCAAGAGCAGATTCCGCAGCCAGACAATTTTCCATATATTTGAAAGCTTCGCGAACGGTTTCCGGGTCAAGATCCGTACCCAGTCCAAGCCCTTCAAGACAATGCGCCCATTGGCTGCGAGCTGTGTTAAGGCGTTCTTCAGCCGTACGCAGCTCGTTTGTGGCTTCATTCTGCCTTGCTCTGCTGCGCTGCCTGTCGCTTTCAGCATTTTGTAACGCAGCCTCGGCCTTGATACGCTGTTCACGGGCGGCATCTGCTTCCCGGCAGGATTCCAATATCTGTCGGACGATCTCTGCAAGTATATCCGAAAGGCTTTCTTCCATTTGCAACGAATTTGCAGTATCGGTCACAGTTGGAAGGCGTTCCGCCACCGCGGCAACTTTGCGCATGCGTTCTTCAGTCCGCGCAAGGTCATCCTCAAGGGATTTGAGTTCGGCTTGAGCAGCCGCCACGCTGCTAAACGCCAGCCGGGCTGATTCCGCTCTGGCAAAAAAGGCCGCAGCGCCCTCAGGGGCGGGAACGTTGCCAACTTTAAGCGTGAGCATAAACTCATGCCAACGGCGCCGGGTCTGCTGCACGACTCCTTCAACTTCCTGGCACAGCGCCTGACGTCTGCTAACCTCGGTGCGAGCAAGGTCTGTTGCACGCTTGAGCGCCTCCATATCCTTTCGTGCCCGCTCTTCATGAAAGCATTGTTCGCGTTCTCTCTCGAGCAGCACCTCGGTTGCTTCAAGGGTGACCATATCCATGCTTTGAACGTGCGCAGTCTGGCAGAGTTGCCTTGCCTGTTCTTCAAGTTCAGCCACATGGTTGGCGCACGTTTCGCGGCGATTCTGCAGGTTGGTCAGTTCCTTCTTACGGCGTTTAGCTTCTGGACCGTTGTGCGGCAGACCGCCAGCCAAAAAACCTACGCCACAGAGCAAGATAAGATAACCAGACCAAAGATTGACGGGCAAATCCATGCCCTCTGCCAGCGAGACGGTCGTGAGGCCAAGACGCCAGTATGTCAGCAGCATGCCGACGCCAGCCACAAAGAAAATCAAGCCCAAAATCAGGAGGGGAAGGTTTTTGACACTCTTGACAGGCGGCTCGTTTTCCAGTCGCGCGTCCAGTTCATCCAGTCTTTGCCTCTCTGTAGTGAGCGACGAAGACAGGGCCCGCAAAGAACGTAATGCTGCTGTGCGTCCATCCAGATCCTCACGCGTGGGGCCATTTTTGCCCCGTTGTTCTTCGCGCAGAGCTTCCATTCGGCCTTTTACGGAAGCCATCTGCTCTTCAGCTTGCTGTACTGCCAATGCAGCTTCGGAGGCATGTTCCAGCCGTTCCTGTACACTGGCCGCCAATTCCAAAGCTTCATCCTGCCGGGTCAGTAGCGCGTCGAGTGTGGCGACAGCAGTGTCATTGGCATCTGTAGCTCCTACTCCAGAAAGTCTCAGCGGGGTAAGGGCGCGGGCAAAGGTGGTGCGGGCTTCCTGCACTGCACGGTGCCGCAATGGTATTTGGCGGCGCGCTTCTTCCTGCCGGGCCAAAGCCTGACGCAAGGTGTCCCGCTGATCGTCGTCAAGCGCAGCTACCGGGGTGGGCAATATGGCAAGATCTTTCTGAAAAGAAGCCACATCACGCTCGGCTGTTTCCACCTCACGATTGCACTGGTTCAAGGTGTCCACTGCGGCCTGATGGGCTGAAACCGACGCCGTCATTTCGCGGGCTTGTTTTTCAAGGTCTTCGCGGGCAAAAAGCGATCGGTCGGTTTGACGAATACGATCACAACTCCAGTCAGGGCCAAGGCGCGCAAGTTCCCGGGCAAGATCTTCCTCTGCGCGGCGACAGCGGTCCTTCTGCGCAGGCAGTGCAGTTAACGCCTGACGGAAGCCGCTTTTGCGTTCGGCCATGCGTCGCAATGCTGACAGGGCGTCCAGAAGTGGTAAATCAAGTTGCACCGCATCGCGGCGCTCACGCATGAGGTGCAGTTTTTCAGCACGGGCGGCTAGATGGCGTTCGCAGCTTTCGCGGGCTTCTTGAGTACGAGCAAGACGGGCTTGCCCGTCTTCGGGAAAGGTTTCATTGACTGGACCTAGCCGTTCAAGGGCAGCGCAAGCCATACGCCATTCATTCCATTGGAGCCAAACCCCCAAGCGCCGTTCCAGTAAGCGTCTTTCTTCTTCCAACTGGGTCTTATAGCCGCGCGCCGCGGCCAGCTCCTCACGCTTTTCATCCAGTTCTCTGGCGAGTTCGTCAAATCCGGCTTGCTGCTGACGCAGTTCGGCCATGCGTTGGCGAAGGTCGTTGAGCTGTTTGAGCGCCTGATTGAGAGGAGGCTTGCTGCCGCCAGATTTAAAAATTTCGTCGTTCTGTTTTTTCAGCATATTGAGCACTTCGCCAGGGGCGCGCAGGCCAGGACCAAAGCTGGCCCCATACAGAGCGTGCCGCACGCTTTCACCCGTGAGATTGCCCATATGCTCCAGTTCTGTGAGGCTGAAACCGAAGACATTACGGTAAACATCACGGCTGACTCCTGAAAGCAGGCGGCGCAAAACATCTTCATCAAGTGGTTTGCCCCGGTCGTCAGTGAGGGAGACCTGCCCGTTTGCTCCGCCGCCGGGGCGGCGCGTAAGCCGCATCAGAGAGTCTTCACCAGTATGCAGGGTCAAGCTGCCACCCGCGCCGCCGCCGCGGAGCGCGCCGGGTATGAGCCTTCCTTCTTTACTGTTGGAAGCTGGATACCCTGCCAGTGTAGAGCGCAAGAATTCCAGGCAGGTAGACTTGCCTGCTTCGTTTTCACCTAAAAAAATGGAAAGACCAGGGCCAAGACCTTCTACAGTCACATCAGAAAAAATGCCGAATCCGTCCATATGAAAGGACTGGATATACATCAGCGTACCTCCAGAAGGTCAGTGCAAAGTCGTTGGGCCTCATCAAGCAGTGCTTGCATCTGAGTGTCATCAGGTTGCGCCAGAATCTTGCGCAACTGGCCGTGGGTAAAAAGCGGGGCCAGAGCCGGGCCAGCCACTTCTTGCAAGGCTTCATGACTTTCACTCATGCGCTGGGCCATGCGCAGTGTTTCGCCAAGCAGATCTTCGCGTTGCAGGTATTGGGCATGGTCTACAGCCGGGCTGGTGTCTACTCGCAAATCTTTGACCCACACTCCGGGCGTGCCAGAGGCAAGGTGTCCCAGACGTTCCAGCAGGTCCTCCTGATTGTTGGAGTCACGCAGGATGGCGTCAAGAGACGTGCTGCCATACAGGCGCACACGGGCAAGCAGGGCCTCGCAGCCGGGATCAGTGTCTGCGGCAGCCTGATCCAGACTCTGGACAAGGCGGTTTTCAACTTGATCGAGTTGTTCGACGCCGTTTATGTCCATATCCAGCGTCGTCCACTGCACCGGGCCAAGGCGTACAAAGTCAGCCTGACATTGCCAGGATAACGTGGCGTTGGACTGCTCGGCCTGAAGATTTTCCGCGCGAGCTGTGACCAGAAGGCAACCCCGCGGGCCAGCTTCATTGACGTGCAGCCCCTGGCTATTGCCGCTGTATGCGATAAAAGGCTCCTGGCTCAGTGTGCGGCGTTCGTGAACATGGCCAAGGGCCCAGGCATCCAGACCTGTGTCCTTGAGGTCATCCAACGAGCAGGGGGCGTAGCGGTCAGCCTTTGTTTCACCATCAACAGTGCAGTGCATCACGCCAAGCTGAAAGCACGGCTGATCGGATTCCCGGCGAAAAAGGCGAGCCAGATTGCGGCCTTCGCGGGCTTTGGCATGGCTGATGCCATGCACAACAGCCAATGCCTTGCCATTTTTTTCAACAACGTGACGTTCTACTTCAGGGCCAAAAATGGTCACATTGTCGGGCCAGCGGATGGAGGAAAGCAAGGAATTGAGAGGGTCATGGTTACCGTGGGCAATAAAGACACGCACGCCAGCATCGCGCAGCCGCAAGCAACCATCGCGTAGACGTAGCTGTGCCTTAACACTGCGGTCCTCTTCATTATACACGTCGCCAGCCAAAACAAGAAAGTCTGGTTTTTCCGTTTCACACAGGCGAAAAAGCCTATCCAGCGCTTTAAAGGTTGCTTCGTGCAGCAAGCGCGCCAGATGGCCGCCTTGAGCAGCTTCACGAGAAAG
>NZ_JASGDK010000160.1:0-3022 GCF_047607245.1 Desulfovibrio sp. | reverse complement strand
GCCGCATTGCCGCAAATACTGGTCAACGGTGTGCGCAGGTCGTGCGAAATGGAGCGCAGCACATCCGCCCGCAGCTTTTCCTGTTGGGCTTGGGCGGCAATTTTTGCGTTGGTGCGGCCAAGGCGTTCTTTTTCCAAGGCCATTGCGTATTCTCCCGCTAATGCTAATACAAGATTTTTGTTGGCCGCATCCGCAAGTGGCCCTGCATGGATAGTGTGAAAATCCAGTGCGGCAACTGCAAGAACTTCTGTTTGATTTCGGATGGGAACAAAACTCCGTTGTGCACCGGGCAAAGAATCTGTTCCGGCTCCCGCAGGGCGCCCATTTTTCGCAACCCATTCCGCCACGGCTTGCTCATCTTTGCCGTACCATTGGCTTTTATCTGCGGTTAGCGTCTTGTCATGACGAAGTTTTTTTGTTTCATTGTGCGTTTTTTTTTCAGGATAGGGGGCTGGATTCATGCCATGTGAAAAGCTGATCCCCGGTTCTATACGACCATTGCGTACGGGGTATATCGTGGTCTCGCAGGTAAGAAGGGTACTGAGCTGACGGGCAGCTTCAGCAAGGATGTCTTCTTCATTTGCCGCTTTTTGCATCCTGCGGCTATTGCCTAAAAGCAGTTCTGTACGCAGTGCCTTGGCTGCGCTGTATCGGGCCTGACTTCTGGCTCGGGCGGTAATGGCGCTGGTTGCCACTGAAACCATGAGCATGGCTATGAATAAACTCAGATAGTCCAAGTCGTACACAGTAAAACTGAACCGTGGCGCTACAAACAAAAAATCAAATAGCGCCACCCCGGAAATGGATGCAGCCACGCCGTACCATGGCCCTGAGGTAAGGATGGAAACACTTAATACGCCCAGCATGTACAAGCCTGCAATGCTGGAGTTGGGGATACCCAGTGAAAACATCAAAATCCCAGCGCTGGTGCATACAGAGAGCAATAGTGCGGTAACTGCCCATTGCCGCCACGAGTTCGGAATGGTGCTTCGCAGTGTGCACAGGGCCATATACATTGGGCTGTTGTGCTGCCGTCCATCCCCTGCAGTTTTTGTATCGGGAATAATGTAGGTTTCCATTTCCGGGGCGAGTTCGGCCAGGCGCTCCATAAGAGTTTTCCCTCGGCGTGAAGACCAGCCCTTGGTTGGGGAACGGCCCACTACAATTTTGCTCACGCCGCTCAAACGGGCGTATTCGGCAATTTGCGCTGGAATGTCCTCGCCCTGCAAGGTAACGATGCTCGCGCCCAGGTCTTCGGCCAGGCGCGTGTTTTCTCGCAAGGCCTTCCGGCTTTTGGCGCTGCTGCGGCTTGCAGACTCGTTTTGCACGAAAAGGGCTGTAAAATCGGCGCGAAAAGCCTCCACCATGCGTGCGGCGGTACGGATGACGCGGGCGTTGCTGGGCGCGCCCGAAAGACAGATGAGAATATGTTCCTTGATTTGCCGTTTTGTCTCGCGCCCGTTTATGTCGGCGGGTCTTGCCCGCCGGTTGAGGCGGTCGGCCATGCGCCGTAGCGCCATTTCACGCAGGGCTATGAGATTAGCGGGCAGAAAAAAGTGACCCAGTGCGCGTTGCACCTGAGCTTCCGCATAGATTTTTCCTCCGCGCAGCCGGGTCATGAGTTCGTCTGGCTCCAGATCCACCAGTTCCACATGGTCGGCACTGTCAAACACGCTGTCGGGCACGCGCTCGCGTACCATAACGCCAGTCATGACGGCCACCACATCATTGAGGCTTTCCAGATGCTGCACGTTGATGGTTGTCCATACGGATATACCCGCTTGCAGCAACTCTTCCACATCTTGATACCGCTTGCGGTTGCGGCAATTGTCGGCATTAGAATGTGCAAGCTCGTCCACGAGTGCTATCTCAGGTCTGAGGGACAGCACTGCGTCCACGTCCAGCTCGTTGAGCGACATATTCCGGTAGTGCAGAATCAGCGGCGGGACAATTTTTAGCCCATCAAGCAGGGCCGTAGTTTCAGGCCGGGGATGCGGTTCAACGTATCCCACAACCACGTTCTGCCCTTGCTCTGCGGCGGTGTGAGCCGCCCGGAGCATAGCGTATGTCTTGCCCACCCCCGCAGCGTAACCGAAAAATATTTTGAGCGACCCTCGCTGAGAAAAAGAACCTCCATGCTGTGCTTCAGCATCCGCAGTAAACGAAGTGTTGACTGACTCCGTTTGCTGCAGTTGCGCTAACAATGCATCTGGGGATGGACGGGAATAGCTGCCTGCCATGTTTTATTCCGTAACTGGCTGAAGGGTGAAAGGTTTAGCGCACAGGCGTCGTCGCCCTGGCCCCGGTTTGCGATGAAGTATCACTATCGTTCGAAGCAGCGCGCCCATTGGGCAGCAGCCCATCGAGCGCCAGATTGACCTTGAGCACATTCACCCTGGGTTCACCCAGCAGTCCCAGGGTTCGCCCTTCCGTATACATAACAATGGTACGGTGTACCTCATCAAGCGTAAAGTCCGTGGTGCGGGCCAGCCTTTCAGCCTGATATTCTGCTGCGGCGGGCGAAATATGCGGGTCAAGCCCACTGGCAGATTCCGTTACCAGATCAACTGGCACGGGCATGCTCACTTTTTCTGGGTGGGCGTTTCTGACATGGTCGAGCCGGGTTTGCAGGTTCTCCGCATATTCTGAGGTGGCAGGACTTTTATTACTTGGCCCGGCATATAGCAGCGGCTTTCCGTTGGCGGAATAAGTGGAAACGTCCACACTGACGGGGCGGCCCCACAAATGCCTGGGGGCGTTGAAGGGCTGGCCCTGCAGGGTGCTGTATGTCTTGCCGTTAACTGTTATAATGCTGCCTCCTGCCTGGAAAGGAAACATAGCCTTACCAGCAGCCGTGACGATCACAGTGTAGGTGCACGTAAGAATGGTCAGAAGCGCCAGAAAAACCACAGAGCGGCGTAATATTGTCAATATGTGCATGGTTTTTCTCCTCAGGCCAGCCCAAGGCCGACCAGGCATAGGTCAATAAGCTTGATGGCTACAAAAGGTGCGGCCAGTCCTC
>NZ_JASGDK010000159.1:0-12772 GCF_047607245.1 Desulfovibrio sp. | reverse complement strand
ATTCAGCGTCAATGCCATAGCTGCGGGACTGGATGTGTCGCGTGCGTCGCCGGGGGTTGCCTGGTTAAGCGCGGGTTCCATACGATCCAGACGAAAAGCCTTGTCTCCTGCGGAGCGGGCAAACGTTGTCAGGCCAGTAGGCCCGCCGATCATTTCCAGAAGCAGGTTGGCAGCGGTGTTGTCGCTATATTGCACTGCCGCTGCACACAAAGCTTCCACCGTCATGCCAGTGTCCACATTTTTTTCAGTCACGGGCGACCAGGAAATGATTTTTTCCTGCCCGTAGTGCACAAGATCATTTAACTTGTGGGGATGCCTTTTGAGCACGGCTGCTGCAGCAAGAACTTTAAATGTACTGCAGACAGGAAAGGCTTCTTTGCCCCGGTAGGTGTACAGGCGTCCTGAGGCGCAATTGAGGCGGGCTGCGCCAAGCCTGCCGCCTGACAATGCCTCAAGCAGCGAAAGTTTTTTCGTAAGCTCGGCCTGACCGACTCCCGAGGGCGGGGATGAAGAAAATCCCAAAGCCTCCACAGCCTTGAGAGGGCGCGGTAGGGCGCTCAACCCTGCTAAGCAGGCTAATCCTGCCAAAAAGGTCCTTCGCTTCCAGGTGAGGTGCTTTGGTCTGCTGAGTTGCGACATTGTATACGACGTTGTCGTTTTGTTGATGTATTCCTGAATATGACCATGGGAAAATTAAGGGCACTTTCACGCTAAAAATGCTCCGGCGACTGCGTGGACAGGCGCCCGCCGGGGAGACGTAAGGCAGCTTCAGCCGCTGTGGCGGATGAAGCTACGGCTGCCTCAAGCGTTGTGACGCCGGAAACTGCGCCTGAAGACAGCGTGCGTAACAGCTGTGTTTATTCGTTGCAATCACTGTCGCCATCCGTAAGCCCTTCGGGCAACGGCTGCCGTGAAGACAGTGCAGCTATTTATTTGAGCAGTTAAACGTGTGACGAACGAGTCTCATGTTTTGAAATATATATTCTCAAAGTTATTCTGTTCTGCATCTAGAGTGTGACAAAAAGCAGAACCACGGCCAAGCCCACAAAAACCAGTCCGGCCGCTCGATGGACGAGCACCTGCCCACCCGGCGATTTATTAAACCACACGGCCAGCCGGCCGCCCAGCAAAGCTACACTGAAAAAGACCACAATGGTGGCCAGCATAAATAGAAGGCCCAGACTGAGAACCTGCATGGCCATGCTGCCTCGCGCCGGATCGCAGAATTGCGGCAGAAAGGCGAGAAAAAAGAGAGAGACTTTGGGGTTGGTCACGTTCATGACAATGCCGCGTCGGTACAGGGTGGCGAAGCCGGGAAAGGGCGCGCCATCACCCTTGGTTATAGCCAGAGCGGCGCTTGCTTTGAATGATAGCCACGCCAGCCACAGCAGATACCCGGCACCTATGGTTTTGAGTATTGTGAAAGCCAGGGGAGAGCTTTGAAAAATGGCAGCCACGCCCAAAGCCACGGCAGTTGTATGCACGCAGAGCCCCGTGACGAGCCCCAAGGTTGTAACAATACCAGCGCCAGCACCATAGACGGCGGACTGCGTGAGCACAAAAATATTATCCGGCCCTGGTGCGATGCCCAGAAGAAGAGAAGCAGCAAAAAAAGCCAGGGCTACATCCACAGTCAGCATTATTCTTGTTCTCCATCCAGCAAAAATGTGATTTTGACGTGACGGGGTTTGGCCTTGACGGCGTATTCCAGTCGCAGGGCGTCGGATTTGCACGAACAGCTTCGATTGGCCAGCAGGTGTACCGGACGTCTGCCACGTGTGTAACGGGCGCCCCCTGGCAGGATACCATTGTGTTGCGCCAAACGCCGTTCTATATCGCGGGTAATGCCGCAGTATAGCGTTCCGTCAGCACATTCCAGCAGGTAGACCAGCCAGCAGTCAGGTGTCATTGCCATTCTTCGTGCATATCATGATGCTGCCATAGTTTGTTTATGTAAAGATTCGTTTGAGCCTTGGCAGCAAGAAAAATCATTTTATTTTTTCTTAACTATAAAGGAATACAGATAATATCTGCACTTTGCCTGGCGGCCAGTGCACAAGGCGTATGTTGTCTTTACCAAGAATCGCACTCGCAGTTTGCAAACTGGTTTTAATCAAATCCTCCGGCGAGCCATGCAGTGATCAAAAAGGAAAGTACCCAGTTGCCCATGCGCCAGAGCCAGGGGTTGGGCATGACTCCCGTGGTCATGAGCCGCATTTGCCGCAAAGTGCCGATTATCGAGCCTATGGTGTGAAAAAATATAAAACCCAGCCCCGCGAGAAAGCCCAATTGTGCAAGACAGACGAGAAAAATGGCGAAGGTGACGCAAGGCGCGAGGCAGGCATTGGAGTTTCGCGGGCCTGTCATCCATATCTGCCCCAAAGGCGACCCGGCCTGGAAGCCACCGAAGCTGCCGCCATTGAAGGTACGACGGTAAAAACGGCTTTGCGCGTCATTCTGGTTGTAGCCGTCCTGATTGCTCTGACTGCCACTTGGCCCAAATGTCTGACTTTGGCCATGGGCCTCTTCCTGCCCGTGGGATGAATCAAAAATTATTTCAGCATCAATAACTCGCCGCTGTCCATCCCCGGCATTTGCATTGTCTGCCTGCCGTTCCGTCGGAACAGGCAGGTGTTCGCCGTGAGGCAAATGCTCATCGCCGGAATTCTTGGGAGGAATGTTCGGGGGGTGGCTCATGCTCGGCCTCCTGGTCTGTGCCTTTCAAGCGGGCGGATTATTGATAGGGCTGGTAACAAAGGCTTGCAGTGTTTGTGCCTGCTGGATGCCGGAGCGTCAAGGGGTATGCTCTGTGGAGGTGCAAAAGATTGGGTTGGTATCGATGGTTGCCCGTCTTGAACTCTTGCCAAGTACAATTGGCGGCGCTAATCTTTGGAAGACGGCACGGTCATTTTGGCCGAGGCCTGAGGAGGTTTTATGAAAAAAAATTATGCTGCGATTTTTCTGACAATGGCGTTTTTTTTGTTCTCAGCTTTGGCTGTGGGCGCACAACCTGTGGATCAGGTGGAGAAAAAACTCGACGAGGCATGGACGGCCTATAACATCGGCCAATACCAGAAGGTGCTGCAACTGGTGCAGCCTTTGGCTTCGGACGGCAATGCGCGAGCCCAGATCATCCTTGGCCGTTGCTATGAAAATGGTCTTGGCGTGCCCCAGGATATGGAAATGGCTACCAAGTGGTTCCGCCTTGCGGCGGAACAAAACAACAGTGAAGCACAGGTACTTCTGGCGTATCAGTATGAGCTGGGAGTGGGTGTGCCCAAGAATGACGCGACAGTGGTTGACCTTATGACCCGTGCCGCCAATGCCAATAATGCAGAAGCCCTGTTTAACCTGGCCCTTTACCACGGTCAGGGCAAGTATGGCTTTGCAAAGAACCCCACGGAAAGCTTCCGGCTGGCTAAAACTGCGGCTGATCAAGGCTATGCTCAGGCACAGCGGTATGTGGGCGCCTGCTATGAATTCGGTGTCGGCGTGCCTGAAAACAAGGCCGAAGCTCAGATATGGTATGGTAAGGCCAAGGCGCAGGGTTTGGAAGTGGATGGCAACGTGTTCAACTTCGTGCGCGAATACACAATGCCTTAGGGCATTGCGGCTGTAAAAAGAGTAAAATATCCGGAAGGATATGGTGAATCCCCTGCTGCAAGATCACGTGGATTTTTGAGGGATCGTGCTTTTGGCAGGCTGCCCTTTTGGGGAGCGGCATACTTGGAGCACTTTCACTTTGAAATGCTCGGGTGGCTGCGCGAGCGGACTCCGCCGGGGAAGCGAGGCACAGCTTCGACCGTTGCTTTAGCCGTTGCGACGCAGGAAGCTACGGATAAAGACGGTAATGAATTACGCGAAAATCTAGCCCAAAGAATCACTGTCGTTATCCGTAAGCCCTGGCACTGCAACGGCTAACGCGCACGCAGGGCCTGCCTGAACCGTTGACGGAACCGACTTACGGGGCAGGACTGTATTGCTACGGAACAGATAACACTGCTATTAATTTACGCGGTTAAACGCCGTAGCGAGCGTGCTTTAAACTCTACTCTAGTGCATGAATGTTCTGCGGGAAAAGGCCCTCCAGGCCCATGTGGCTGATGCGCTGCCCAAGCAGACAGTTGGTGACCAAAGGCCACCTTTTCACGCAGAATACTACGAAAGGCAAGGCCGCTCCGGGCAAAGGGCGGCCTTGCCTGTTTATTGGCGTATCTGCTGGCAGCCTTGATAACGTATGCTTATCTGGCTGGCGGGTACAGGCAGATGATTTTCCTCTAAAGCCATGTACAGAGTTTTTGCTCTGTCTATACGGTGCTGCCGCGTTCCACCCGAATATGGTTCAGAACCGTCAGCCGTTGCAGCAAGGCTTTAAGGGCGTAACGGATCTTGCTTCTGGCGTCTTCCATGAGATCTTGCCGAATTTCCTGAAAAGCCTGCCCCAGAACCTCTTCAATATACTCTCTGTTCTTTGCGGTGATCTTTTCCCTATTTTTCTCATTAAGAAGAAACTTGGGCAGTCGTTGCCGCTGAAGAAATTTTTTGCCAAATTTCCCCAAGGCCCATGTTCCGGCAAAGGCCGCAGCCCCACCGAGAACTGCGGATATTGGTTCACCTGTGGTAAGCAGCATCTTTTCGCCAATGGCAAAAGCCGCCACACCAGGCAATACGGCCACAGCCATAACATCCATAGTATTAAGCAGTGTTAGGCGCGAAACCTTCACTTGCACGGCGTCGAAAAAACTTGTGCTGAGAGTGTGGGCGGAAAAATTGAGGCTGGGTGCAAGGTAGACGCCATTTTCACGCAACCAGCGGTTAAATTGCAATCTTAGCTCTTTTTCAATTTCTTTACGGGCTGCTTCAGTGCGTTCCTGTACGATGGTTAGCAGGCCTGTATCGCGCTGGATTTTTTCACTGATTTCCCGCTCGATGTCTTCAACCGTTTTTCGGGCTTCCTGAGCTGATTCAAGAACGCTTAATATGTCCCTTATAGCAATGCGTTCCGCACAGGTTTTGGCTGCCATCTTGGTGTGTTTTTCAAAAATGCCCTGCGCCAGGTCAGAGACCCTTAAGCAAAAATCTTCGCTCTGCTCTTCAAGAAGGGTTTTTATCCTGAGGTGGGTGTTCAGCAGCATAGGATAAAGAGCCAGCCCAAAAGCGATGTCTTCGTAGGTACGCGGACTCATAACAATATTGTCTGTGCCGAAAACGTCATGCACCGCTTCACGTGCGAAAAACCAGCCACTGCTGCCGCCCGTGAGAATGACCTTGTCTATGCTCTTTTGCCGCCTGATTTCGTAAAGAATATCTTTGAACCAGGATATGAGGCCTACCTGGCGACCTTGCAGCATATCCTCGGCAACAGTACCCAGTGCGCCCCTGTTGGCATACTGACGCAGCATGCCCAGCAACGATTCTGAGGCCGTATAGCTTTCAGCCGCGCTGACCACATGCTGCCACGTAAGCTCATGCAAATAGGCGTGCTTTTGTTTGCCCTTTGCATCGAACCATGAAAGATGCAGGCTGACGGCACTGTTGATATCCTGCTGCAATACTTTGGAAAAGTGTTCCTTCTCTGCCTTGCATAAAACCCAGTGAACGTAATATTCGCAACCGTCAGTTTGCACCTGGCCGAGCAAGTCGGGGTTGTGGCGGCAGAAAAGCTGAAAGAGCAGATCGTCAAAAAGGCGTCCACCCAGCAGGCGGTCGCCGCCGCACTGTAGAATTTCCGAATTTTCAGCCAGTGTGAAGTCGCAGGTGCCGCCGCCGAAGTCCAGTATGAGCAGGCTGTGTTCCAGATCGTCCAGCTCTATTGCCCCTGACTGGAGGCAGGAGATCATGGCCGCGTCAGACTCTTTGATAAGGGAGGGTACGGGCCAGCCCGCATCTTTGAAGCACTTTGAAAGACTTATGCCGAAGCTTTCACGCGTTCTAGATGGAACACCAACAAATATTTGACTATCTGGTTCCAGAGTATCCTGCGGCAATTCTTTGCGCAACATACGCAGAAAATCTGTCATCCAGCGTGCAGCCTCGGCGTTTTCCTCGCCTATTTCTGGTTTGAACTGACAGCGAAGCTCGCGGCGTGGGCGCAGGCTGGCATTGGCGTAATATTCACTCTCCGCCAGATGCCCGATCAGGAGAGGTGAATTGTCTTCGTAAAGAATAGCGGTTTCAACGCAACCATCCGGCGCACTGATTCGGGGGAGTATTACGGGGTGTGGGGCCGATGAGCTTTTATGCGCACCGTAAATGTAAGTGTTGCTGGTGCCGAGGTCTATGCCCAGTATTTTCATGCCCTGGTCCTCCCTGATGGTGCGGTTTCTTTCTGCACATGCCCCCTGATGATCGTATCACCTGTTCGGGAATAACGGCGCAATACTCGGCAATGGTCGCCGTTTTTCACAAGGCCGATGGTGTCATAGAGTTCTGCGTGAACGGCATCGTCCCACAGAATATGCCCGTCGTCTTCGGCAAGGTTGTACCCCATAAAAGCAAGCTGCTCTGTGAGAAACTGTCTGGTTTCCCCCTCCATACCATCCAGCAGGTGAATAACGCTCTGGGCCAGAGGGCAGTCATTTCTGTGGCATTTGCCCGATTGCGGCGTTGCTGGCTCTGTGCCCTTGATGCTCTCCAGCTCTGCTTGCAGTTGACCCCAGGCTGAGAAAAAGGTCATGAGATTGCGCGCGCGGGCTTGGGCCTGCTGGTTCAAAGAAAGCTTGAAGGCTGTTACGTCAAGCGAGGTGGTTTTTTTAGCCAGCAGTACAAAAAGAAATGTAGCTCCAAGCAGCAGATACGTGCGCTTTAAGAGGCCCGGAGCGCTGCTTGTTCCAAAAACGGCATTTTTAAAATCCGCCCAGGAGGTCAACCGCAGGATTCCGGCAACCATGCTGGCGGCAAAGGTTGCCAGAGTGCCCAGACCCAAAAAGATCAAAAGACGGGTTCGCGCCTTGGGGTTGCCTGCCAGATATTCTGCTCCGTAGAGCATGCCAAGCACCGTGGCCACGCGAATGATTTCCCCGCCCATATCTATGAGGCCCAGCAGGTTTGACAACAGGCCGCCAATAAAGAAGCCAAGAAAAACAATCCCTGCCATACTCGGCAGGGAGTATCGCTTTACATACAGGGCGTCAGTGGAAAAATCCGGCATGTCGCGGGCAAGGCTCCAACGCAGATCTTCGGGAATGTCTGAACTGGCTGATTTTGCAGCGCACAAGTCCACAAGGTCTTCCTTGAGATCAGAAAGAAGCTGCCGATGCTGTGTAAAATCCTTGGGAAAGGACGTGATTTTTTCAAGGGTTGCGTCTGTAGCCGATGTTATGTCCGGCATGGATTCAGTCGCGGGGCTGGTCATTGTCATCTGGTTGTCCCGGTTGCGGTGTGGGCATGCATTCAGACTGTGCGTGCCGCTGGCTCAAAGGCGAAAACAGGGATAATTGTAAAAATAGCTATGGGAAAGGTTAGCGCACAATACCGTCAAGTCAAGGGTGGCGCGGTTTTCGTGTATACGATGCCGTAGCAGAGGGCGTGGAATCACTTTGCCGTAGAAAGTGTTAATCATGCGTTAGGGTGTCTGGCAAAGGTGTCGGCAGACGCGGCTAGCTGGGCAGACGAAACTGCTATCGCATCATGTAGAATGTCGTATCAAGCGAGATAGTGCGTATGTAAAAGAGGGCGGCTTTTTCATGACAAAAGCGTACTCTTACATACTTTACTGGAAAGGGCGGGCCTCTTTAACGCAGGAATGGGAAAAGACGTACCTGTGGTGAGTTATGGCATATTTCAGAAGAGAATGTGCCAATTCACCTCGCAAGAGCTTCAACCGATAGAATTCAGATGAACACTTGGAATCAAAAAGAATGAAAATTCAAGTTATCATCCAAGTATCATATAAAATGAAAGCTGTTATTTGCTGCTGTTAAGGCTTGCTATAATGTTTTCGAGGTCCACCGCCAGCGCGTTTAGTTTTTCAAGAGCAAAGGCGGCATGCGCGATATCGTCAGTGGCCGTTTCAGCAATCGTGCGTATCCGTTCAGATGAGCGAACAATTTCCTCGCTGGTGGCAGATTGCTCCTCAGAAGCTGTTGCAATGGAGCGAACCTGATCAGCCGTTTCTGACACAAGTTCCACAATGGCATTCAATGAGTGCTGTGCTTCGTCAGCTAATGCTGTACTTTTTTCTATGGTGGCGGAGGCTTTGTCCATCGCGGCCATGTTGTCTTCTGTTCCCTGCCGGATGTTCAGAATTGCCTTGTAAACATCGCCAGTGGCGCCCATTGTCTTTTCGGCCAGTTTGCGCACCTCATCCGCAACTACAGCGAAACCTCGTCCGGCTTCACCGGCGCGTGCGGCCTCGATGGCTGCGTTCAGTGCCAGCAGATTGGTCTGATCGGCAATGTCGGTGATCAATCCCATAATCTGCTCAATAGAAGCAACGCGCGTTCCAAGGATGCTCAAAGACTGCTTCATGGCCAGAGCTTCCTGATGCGCGGAGTCAGTAGCTGCAACGACTTCTCCCATGCGCCGCCCCCCTTCAAGGGCGATACGCCTGGCCTGTTCTGCCCCAGCAGCTGCTCCTGATGCGTTGCGTGCGACCTCAGCCACAGTGGCGTTCATTTCTTCCATAGCGCCAGCCACTTCTTGAATCTGACTTTTTTGATCTTCCGCTCCGTCATGAACATGAGTGGTCTGCACCACCAGGGCTGCAACCGATTCAGTCAGTTGGCGGGAAATATCATCAGCCGTGCGGCCTGCATGCTGCATGGTCAGAAGCAGACTGTGGGCCGTATCTTTTTCTCGCGCAGCCTCAAGCATGGCGTCGTGCGCTCTGGCGGATTCCGTTTTTGCCTGTTCTTCCTGTTTGGCCGCTTCATCCATGCTGTGGCGCAGAGCCGCCACCATAGTGGAGATGTCTTTGCGCAGAGATTCCAATTCCGCCGTGAAACGCTCATGGTCACAGGCCTCGTACTGCCCGGAGGCGACCTTGCGGGAACATGCTTGAAGCCGCGACAATGAGCCGAGGATGGAGCGTATGGCCCATAATATGAGCCCCGCAAGCAGAAGAACCGTACCGAGTTCGGCACAGTCCATTAACGTGGCTACATGACTGCGGGTTTGTTGCAGGCGGGCTGAAGTCTGGATTGCCAGTTCGTCCAGCAGAGGTTCGAGGGCATGGCTTGTTTCCCGTAACTCGGCCATGTTTTTTTCAAATGTTGCGGCCCCGTTGCCGTATTCAGCAAAGGCTTTGCGGTAGGTCTCAAGCAAGTTCACCAGCGCATCCTTACGGTCTTGCGGGTACTTTTCAGATTCAGAAATTTTTGTGCGCAGCAGGTCGGCATCCTTTGAGAAGGACGTCAGATATTTGGTTTCGCCGCGAAGCATGAAATCTTTTTCGCGGCGGCGAAGCATAAGCATGCCCGCCATAAGGCTATCGTCCTGAGCCTGTGTAAAAATACTTTCTGCCTCGTGGATGGCGGTGCGCAGCTTGCCGCTGAGCCCTTCATTTTCGTTAATTCCCATAGCCTGCACGGCTGAGGCAGCCATGCCAAACCGTTGGCGGTAGCTTTGCATCAAATTTTTTGGTGCGCTGCACAAGCCGTTCAGATCTGGCTGGTCTTCAACAATGGCGGCAAGGGTGCTTATGGCACTCTCAACAGCCGCTTCGTGTTTTTGCAGCAGATCTGGCGTTTTTCTTGAAAGAAAATCCTTTTCAGACCGTCTGGCTTCCAGCATGAAAATTTTCGCCTGTTGCGCGTTTAGACTGGCCTGTAGTGCTTTATTTATGGTCTTCGTCCCAAAATAGTTTACGAGAAAAACGGACGCGAAGCCAAGAAGTGCAACGACAAAAATGGTAAACAGTTTTTGCTTGATGCTCATAAAATACTTTGTGGCTATGGATATCGAACAGGGGGCTTCCACTGAACTCGGGGAGGAGGCGTTTTGCCGGCATGTTGTATAAAATGCCACACCTTGCCACCAACGGCTTGTTCTTTACGTTGCCGAAGAATGCAAGGCTAAAGTGCGTAAAACATGTCGATTTCGCTTCGTTTGCTTCGTACAGAATTTGTCCTGGAATGACAAGCACCGGGCAAAAGCAGACTGGAACGAGCAGGGAGAATGTGCCCGGTTACAGTCCTTACCGTTGAGGGAAATTTATTGGCTATGTTGTTGCCATCTGTAAGACCCACGCCGCCAGATGCTGTGGTCTGATGGCTGTGGCCCGCTGTAACTGAGGAGCTTTGCACCCGTACGAACAGACGGCCGCCACCGAGCTGCCTTGCAGCTTCTGGCGGTACCCGCAAAATTTGCCTGAAGCTGAGCCGCATGAGTAGATTGTCTTATAGGCAGAGAAGCATATATGCCGGTGAAGACAGAGCGCTGTTTGCTGGCGCTGTTGAACGCCGGTGTGAGCTTTTAACTATCATGAAACTGTAGAGTTTCAGGGCTAAAATATTCTAAACAAAGCAGCCGTTCAATAATGGATCTTCGTCCAGAATGCGGTGTGCCTCGGGCAGACAGTCACGCAGAGAAAGCACGGTGAAGAAATCTTCTTTCATGCCGGGCGCCAGACGAATGGCCTCAAGCCATTCCTGCCGGGAAAAGGGCGCAGCGCGCACGGCATCCCAAAAACCTGTTTTGGTGAAAACATCGGCCAGAATTTCCGTATTTCGTCCCTGAAACTGGCTGACAAAATAGGTGGCCATGCCCACCTGCAGGCCGTGGAGGTGCGGATGAGCCGAGGTCGCGTCCAGAGCGTGAGAAATAAGATGCTCGCTGCCGCTTGTGGGCCGTGAGCTGCCGCAAATTTCCATAGCGATGCCATTAAGCATGAGGGCCGTGCCCAGTAGCGCCATGCCCGGAGCATCGTATGAGGGGTTGGCGAGAAACTGGTGTACTGTGGCATCGGAAAGCAGGGCCGCAAGATCGTTGACCGATTCTCCCTTGTTGTGAAAGGCCAGCTTCCAGTCATAGACGGCGGTGAGTTTTGCCACCAGGTCGCCAACGCCTGACAGCCAGAGAGATCGCGGCGCTGAAAGGCACACGTCCACATCAATGATAACGCCCTGAGGCAGTGTGGCTGCCAGGGAGCGGCGCTTTCCGTGTATGGTCAGGCTGGACTGAGGGCTGCAAAAACCGTCATTGGAAAGAGAGGTGGGCACGGCCAGATAGGGAAGCCGGGCCAGAAAAGCCAGATATTTTGCCATATCCAAAGCTTTGCCGCCGCCCAGCCCCACAATGGCCGTAGTCTTTTTGGGCAGAATGGTGAACAGCTCCACCACATCTTCAAAGCTGTTATCGTCAACATCAATCCAGGGGCCGGTGTGGATGTGGTTTTCTTCCAATCCATCCCGGGCTTTTTGGGTCACAGCATCCGGCAGCTGCCCGGTTAGTATCAGGACATCAGTAAAGCCGGAGCGGCGCAGGTAGATGCCAAGGCGCGACAATGCGCCCGGCTTGATGCGCACGAGGTAAGGAACGCGGATCTGGCTGTTGTTCATTGAGCGCTCCTTTGCGTATCTTTGGCAAGCAGGGCATCGGCTACGTCTGACCAAACAGAAAAATTATGAAACTCTTCATGATAGCGGCCCAAGGCTGTGGCCAGATCGGCCCGGGCGAAACGCAGGTCGGGGGTGACGCCAAGGGCAGCGGGCAGGTCGGCGAATCCGTCACCAGCAAAGGCAACGGTGTAGCCCCGACGTGTATATGACCGCACAATACCTGCCTTGTCCACGCCTGTTTCGTGGCAATAAAAGGGCGAATCTACGGGGCCTTGCATGCGCAGGCTGCCGTTGGCCTCAAGGCTTGTAGGATTTGAGTAGATTTCAAGGTCTACTCCAGCAGCAGCCAGCACCCGCCGGATATACCAGTCGCACCCGGCTGAAGCCACCACAATTTCCCAGCCTGCCTTACGCAAGCTGTCAACAGCAATGCTCAGGCGCGGATCAGGTTTCATCGCAAGAGCCAGTGCATTCAATTCGGATTCCGGGGCTCGAACCTTGGCGAGAATTTGTTGCAAAGCAGAAAGATGGGTGATCTTACCTTCTCTGTATTCCTGCCAGGGGGCAATGTCCTGCGGAGTTAACAGATTTTCAACCACCAGCTTGTAAAAATCGTGCGCGGTGATGGTTCCGTCAAAATCTGTCACAAGAATGCGGGATTTGTTCATGATATTTCTCCCTATGTCGTGGTTGATAGGGGGTACGGCTGGCTGGGCGCATTGCCGCTGCAAATGAAAAAAGTTCGACAACGAGCAATCAGAATGATTGTTTGCAGCAACGCGCCGTAAATTTACTAAGAAATCGC
The DNA here is from genome assembly GCF_047607245.1 of Desulfovibrio sp. Taxonomy (GTDB): domain Bacteria; phylum Desulfobacterota; class Desulfovibrionia; order Desulfovibrionales; family Desulfovibrionaceae; genus Desulfovibrio. The sequence continues at coordinate 469 of NZ_JASGDK010000159.1, read as the reverse complement.
GCTGCCAGCAGGGTGCTGACTTTGAAGCGTGAACATTTTCAGGTTCTCCTACTTTAGGCTCCCGGTTGGCGGGCAATTTCTGCCAGTGAACCGCTAACGGCTCGCATCAGATCTTCTGGGTTCAGCAGTAGCTGCACCCCGCGCAATCCGGCACTTATATATACACTTTGATGCTCAAGCGCGCTGAGATCCACATAAACGGGATACTCTTTCTTGCCGCCCAGAGGAGAGCAACCGCCTCGCACATATCCGGTAAGCGGGCGCACGTCCTTGAGGGGCACCATTTCCACATGTTTGTTGCCTGAGGCGGAGGCCAGAGCCTTGAGGTTCAGTTCGTCATTGGCGGGTATGCACGCCATAAGCACGCCAGTTTTATCACCACGGGCAACAAGGGTTTTGAACACCATATCCGGCTCCACCCCCAGATGGTGGGCCAGCGTGACGCCAGAGAGGTCGTTTTCGTCCACGT
>NZ_JASGDK010000158.1:0-12877 GCF_047607245.1 Desulfovibrio sp. | reverse complement strand
CGGCGTAGTCAATACCCATTGTGTGAAGCATTAGAAGATCAGGCTCAAAACCCTGACAAAGCGCTGCTGCATCGTTAAAAAGCTCATTATCCGGGTAATCATCATTACTATAAAACAGGCCGTGTTCAATGGGCATGCCGGGGGCATTCGTTAAGCGATGGGATGCCGGATCAAAAGGTGTTGTGTTGCACAATTCGCTCATCCAGTAGTATGCAGCGGCGGCGGTCACAAGGCCCGCGTTCTGTGCTTTGGCAAATATGCTACGTGCGGGGCAGGCTCTTTTATCATCATTATGCATGATGCCACTTTTTGCAGGAGGCAAGCCGCAGAGCAACGTTGTATAGGTGGGGCGAGAAAGTGGGGGAAGAAAGCACTCAAGTTCAACGTAGCGAGCCTGGCCACCCTCTTCAAGCGCTTGGGGATAGGAAAGGCACCGCCGAGCAGTAGAGGCGGTAAGGCCATCCAGCAGTACGAAGAGTATGCGATTCATTACCAGTCCCCAGCACCCTCTGGCCGTAGGCCAAAGTTTAAAGAAGGAGCCATTGCACGCAATTGGGCAGCTGTAACCCCTTTGACATTATAATTTTCACGCAGCCAATTGAGGTAGTTGTAAATTTTTTTGTATAGAGCATCCGCTGCTGCTTTATCAGGAATATTAGGTGATCCGCCGGGCAGCATTTCTGAGGAATGCCAGAAAAGACTGAGCACTTTTCCGCCCCTGCGCAGCAGCATCTTGGTAGCGGCGCGCATAACGGCCTGGCTATGCCATACTGGATTGGGGCTTAAGGCTCCCCAAAAGTGGAAAGAGTCTGCCATTGGGTTCTTGTGGGTCAGCTGATACCAGGCGCGCGCTAGAAATGGGTGCAAGGGCAGCTGGGTGACTGGAGATTCCAGAAGCCCCGGCGCATTTTTGATCCAGTATGGGGTGGTTGGCGCCAGAAAATGATCGGGCCCACCTCGGAAGATTCGCAAGGGGCAGACGGAACTGTCAAATGTGATGCCTTCCTCCGCCAACAAAGGGCGTACGCTGGACTTCAAGTCCCAGCGACCCATGCGAAAACTGGTCAAAGGCGCGCCCTGAAAATCATGACCAATATCCAGCAAGGTTCTTAGCCGCTGCCGCAGAAGTTCACGTGGCAGCTGGTCTGTGCGGGTAGGGGCCTCATCCGTCTGGACCGGGTCTTCTTCACATGAAAGCAGGGGAGGGGTACTCCAATGATGAAGGTGGGCAGCAATTTCAGCCTGGCAATTGTCGCGCATCCACGCCAGGTGCGGCCTAGCCTCACTACTGGCAAAAACTGTATGGGCGCAAAACAGTGTCAAAGGAAAGCCCAGATCTTGCGTTAGAGGTGCAAGTTGGGGGAGCAGAGCCACGTTGCGTACTCCGCAATCCGAAGCAGCATACCTTCCCGAAAAGAGTCCTTCCTCTTCCACATCCAGACTGACAATGACGTAAATTGGCTGGCTGATGGTCTGCTTTGTCGCGGGTGTTTGAGTCATTTGCATATAGTATGCTCAACTTCCGTGTATGGCAACGCGGCGGTGCGTCAACAAAAGCGGATAGTTCCCTATCACATGAGCAGGGCCTCACTTGCAAATAGCGCGGGAATACATGAATATGGGCCCAATCGTTCGTCAAGGCAGGCGAGACCTGCCTTCAACTGATGTTTATATGTAAAAGCCTCAATGGCTTTTATCCCTATAAGGAGAATCATGCCCTCTTTACCACTGCGCGTACTTTTTTTAATGGAAGACCTATGTTATGGTGGTACTCAACGTCAAACTCTTGAATTGGCGCGACGTCTCGACAGGCAAAAATTTGCCCCGATAATGCTCACGCTTACAGGCCCGACAGATTTGGACGCTGCAGTCAAAGATGTGGATATTGAATTACACCATCTCGGGGGGGGACGGCATGTGTCGCCCACGTTTTTTTTACAGCTTGCAACACGCCTGAACTTGCTTGCTCCTGATATCATCATGCCTTGCACCGCGTTACCCAATATCTGGGGCCGCATCTGGCCGCGCATCCAACGCTATTGGAGGGGGGGAAATAGCCCTCGGGTAGTAGGCACGTGTCGTGGTGGCGGGGCCCCTGCGCGACAGCATGAGAGATTCCTCTGGCGCTTGACCGATCATATGATATGCAATTCAGAAGCATTACAAAAAATACTATTGAATTTTGGAATTCCTCAGCAGCGGCTCAGTTACATTCCTAACGGTGTTGATACTGATTTTTTTGTACCCTCAGAGTCTGCTCCCTCGCTTCGGGATCCGCTCATACTCTGTGTGGCCCGTCTGGCAGGCGATAAGGACCATATGACGCTGCTGAGCGCCTTTGATATTGTGTTGAAAACTCACCCGTTGGCTCGCTTGCGTCTTGTGGGAGACGGCCCTGAAGAAGCTGTACTCAAGCGCTGGGCTGCGGAAAATTCAGCAGGCTCCAAAGTTGACTTTGTTCCTGGCGGGTTGGACATGCGTACTCATTACGCCGCAGCGCGAGTTTTTGCCTTGTCTTCTGCACGCGAAGGACAGCCCAATGTCATCCTTGAGGCGATGGCTTGTGGTTTACCGGTGTGCGCGACTTCGGTTGGGGGGATTCCCCGCCTAGTTGAACAGGAAGGAAGCGGGCTACTTTCGCCAGCAAGTGATGCCGCAGTATTTGCTCGCCACTGCTGCAGGTTGTTAGACGATGATGCCCTGTGTGATTCAATGGGGCTAGCCGGAAGGCAACGGGTTGTTAGAGATTTTTCTTTCACAGCCATGGTGAACGCTCATGAAGACGTTTTCACCCGACTAAAATGAAAGATTTTCTTTTGTTTAGGAGAATATTTTCATGGAAAAAGCTAATGTAAAACTTGAAGTCTCCAGTCCAGATGCGAAGGTTGTTGGTTATAAATTGATAGGGGGCGCTCAAGAGCTGTGTTCTTCGTTCCACTGTGTCTCCAAGAACAATTCAAAAATTTCTTTGAATCACCATATCTACACACTGATATGCTTTACCGTGCTAGTATGTGTTCTTGTGTTCAGCCAAGAGGGCTTCTCAAAAGACGCTTCCCAGGGGGAGCTGGCCTCTGTTGGGACCATTCCTACAAAAGCAACGGGCGAGGTTGTCTCTAGTTTAACCAGTGAAGAGGTTAGTGCTTTGCCCCCGGAACCTCATGACCGCCCAGTAGAGGTACGGGAGCTTTGGACAGGCTCTCTTTATTCCTCAACCTACAAGGTGGGCGTGTGCTTCTCTGCCGATGGAAATGTACGTGGAGTCGTACAGTTACGCCTGTACAATGGCCAAGTTGACGTGTACCACATTGTGGGAAGTGTTCAAAACAATGAAATTCAGGCACGCCATTCTTCAGGCCATACATTTAAGGGGCGTCTAGTTTCCGGAGACAAAGTCGAGGGAACTATCAAACTTAAAAATGGTATGAAAGTACAGCTCGAGGGAAAGCGTACCTACGATGTCCCTCTTGCACCTGAAAACTGCGCTCCACTGCCAGAATAGGCAACAGTTTAATTGCGGGGACACTGCCTCGGTCTCAGTTTATTTTTAAGGAGTATCTATGTTCTGGCTTTGGTTCGTGTTGGCGGCTTTTAAATGCCTACTGCTTTATATTTTGGCAAAAACTGGCCAATCCTTGCCACGCCGTGCCCGGCTTGATGACGCTGCCAACCGTGCCTTGCCAGAAGACCGCTGGCCCTCTGTAGGCATGATTGTGCCTATGGCCGGAACGGATAGGCGTATGTCCGCTGCCGTGAGAAGCCTTCTCATTCAGAACTATCCGAAATATATTCCAGTTCTAGTTACGGCTGACAATGAAGAGCCAGCAGCAGATCTCGTTCGGCGTATTCAGAAAGACTATCCGCATGTTCGGCATGTGGTAGCAGGATCGGCGCATAACTGTGGGCAGAAGAATCACAACAGCCTTCGCGGCGTAGCTGCAGTGAAGAATGAAGTTGAAGTGTTTGTTTTTTGCGACAGTACGCATATGGCCAAGCCTGATTTCTTGCGCCACCTTGTTGGGCCGCTTGCCGCGGGTGAAGCCGAATTTTCAACTGGCTATCATGTGGTAATTCCGAATGACCACCGCCCTGTAACCTTGGCCTATGCCATGTGTGTTTTGCTTATGCGCCTTTTGCAGGCAGTGTCCTCGTTTACCCAACTGTGGGGAGGTGCAATGGCAATGACGCGTGAAGCTTTCGGCAGATATGCTGTTGAGGAGCTGTGGGCGTGCAACGTTGTTGATGATTGTTCACTTTCTGCCCGCCTTCAAAATTTGCGGGTGTCTGTACGTTTGTGTCCCGGGGCTCTTTTGCACACTGAGGCCACAAATCATGAGCGTCATGTGTGGCGAGCGTGGATGGACAGGCAAGTGCTTTTTCTTAAATTTTGCATGCCATTGCAATGGGGGCTATTGGGCTTCATGTGCATTGCGATGGTTGTGCCGCCATTGATGGGTGTATTCATCTTGCTGGGCGGGCTTTTCAATGTGAGTAGCGCCTTGGCTGTATTACTTGTAGTGCTATGGGTGATCCTGTTGGCTAAAGTGCTGCACTTGTGGAGAGGGCTTTTGCGGCATTCCATTTCATTTAGTCGATGGTTTTTAAGTTTTCTGGACGCTGTTGTTATGTTTGTACTGGTTTATGCCCACAGTTTGATTGCCAAAAGTATAGTCTGGCATGGGCAGCGCTATGTAGTTGGACGATGCGGCAGGGTTATTCGAGTAGAACGCAAGTTTTAAGGATTGCTTACGAGTACTTTTTGCCACTGCCCGAATGAAATTTGACGATCAGACTTTTCGGCCAGCATCGCAAGGTAGATAATCTTTGACATATGCTTCTTCTGACTTATATAATCATTAGCCCTTTTTGAGCAAAAAGAAAGAGTTTTCCGGTAACATACCCGGAATAGATTGATAAATGACATCTGTGGCGACTTATCGCATGCTGTGTGCAGCATTGGCGTGTATTGTCTGTTCAAGGATATTTTTACAGTGGTCTTGCTATGATTGCCATGTCCGACCTTTTTCGCGTCAGCTTACGTCAGGTTGTACGCCAGCGCGGCTTCGGGGTGATATTGTCCATCGCCCTGGGCATTACAGCCTTTATAGTATTGGCTGTGCTTGGGCGCGAAATTCGCTATAAAGTCGGGCAAGATATGGTGTTGATGGGGGGCGTCAACGTTATCCGCGTGTATATGGATGACGCCCAGTACCCAGGTCAACCAATGCGTGGGTTTTATCCCGACGCTGTTGAAGCTCTGCGTCGATTGCCCGGCGTGTCTATGGTGAGCCAGAATATCCGTGAAGGTAAAGGCTTTGTCCTTCGCGGTGAGGGAGAGCGTACCCTCAATGTCGGATTCATCGGTATTGACCAGTATTTTTCTGATGTTTTTTCTCTGACACTGGTCGCCGGGCGCTTTATGGATACTGAAGATGTGGCTTCACACAAGCGTGTGTGCATGTTGGGCCGTGAAGCAGCGCAGGATCTCTATGGCGATCCTGCCAATGCAGTTGGAAAACTGCTTTTTTTGCAGCAGGATGTTTTTGAAGTGGTGGGAGTAGTGAGCGGGGTAATGCTCGGTAGCTGGTCTCAAGGCGGTTTTTTGCCCTATACCACCATGATCGATAGAAACTGGGCCGGCGACAAGGTTACACGGCTCTTTGTGCGCGCCATCGGCTGGCAGGACGTGCCCCCTTTGGTCAAGGAAATACCTGTAGTAGTAAAGGATTACCAAAGCGCGCCTTACTTGGTGGTACACACTCAGGAAGATCAACTGGCCCGTATTCAAGACACTTTTTTGTGGGTGGAAGTTCTGCTTTGGCTTGGTATTGCCGCTTCACTTATGCTAGGCGGCTTTGGTATTTGGTATGGTACCTTTGCGGCCGTAAGAGCTCGTACCCGAGAAGTTGGCCTCAAAAAGGCCATGGGTGGTTCAGATTCAGATATTTTGGCCCAGTTTTTGGCTGAAGCTCTGTGTAAATCCGTGGCTGGCGGCGTGCTGGGTATTGCAGTGGGCGTTGCTTTGGTTCAAGTCGGCGCTTTATCTCTAGGAACTGGAATTTCCTTTCCTTTGCTGTTGGCCAGTAGTCTTGGCAGTATTGTTTTTTCCGCCGTCATTGGTGTGGCTGGTGGCCTGTATCCGGCTGTTCAGGCAAGCCGAATGGATGTGGTCACGGCTCTGCGTTTCGAGTAAAAAATATTACGGTTCTGCCCCTTTTTTGAGGTAGGACCGTTTATGGACAGGGTGATTCATGGCTCCCGTTATTGTCGCCAAAGATCTCTACAAATGCTATGCTGGCTTTGCCCCAGTGCTACGAGGCGTAAATATTGAAGTAGAGCCCGGGGAAATGGTGGCCATTATGGGGCCATCTGGCTGCGGTAAATCTACCATGCTGCATGTGCTTGGTATGCTGCATTCTCCTGACGCGGGTTTTCTTGAAATCCTCGGTGAAAATGTTTTGAATCTTGATAGAGAGCAAACTGCTGCCTTCAGGCGTGGCACTATGGGCTTTGTCATGCAGTCCAGTAATCTTTTTGATCACTCTACTGTTTTTGAAAATGTAGAGTTTCCTCTTATTTATGAAAAAGTGCCTCCGCAGGAGCGATGGGAAAGAGTGATCCGCGCTCTGGAACTGGTCCGTCTTTCAGCGCGCGTGCATTACCGCAGCAATCGCCTTTCAGGTGGTGAGCAGCAGCGCGTGGCTATTGCACGTGCGATGGTCAACAATCCCCGTATTCTTCTCGCTGACGAACCTACTGGTGCCCTGGACGCCAAGACCAGCCGTCTCATTATGGATAACTTTCGCAGCCTTTGCCACACTGGTGGTGTGGCAATGGTTGTGGTGACCCATGACCCCAAGATGGCCGAGTTTTGTGACAGTGTATACACGCTTGAAGACGGTATTTTGCATTGCCGCAAGCGTGAAGTGCCGCGTATTGACGCTCAGGAAAAATATAATCTTCTGGCTGGACCCAAACCTGTAGTTCGGGGGGCTCTGGTAGCTGAGCGCTTTCCTGAAGCATCGGGGCAGTGCCTCATGAACGAGGCGCATCATCTGCATGCCAATGGCCTTCTTTCACGTATTTATGCCATCCGTGATAATGGTTTTTTAAGTAGCCCCGAAGGATACGCCTTGCCTCTTGCTGTGCGGCGTATTGGTACTTGGCGCATGTTTGGGGCCTATATGGACATGTTCCGCCATATGCGGGGATCTTCTGCCAATTTATGGAGTCTTTGGCGTTCTTTGCCTGGGCGTGGGCGCTGGGGGCGCTGGCTGTGGGACCATTTGCGTTCTTTTGGCTCCGGGGCCCGATTGGCCCGTTGGGGTGTGGAAGAAAACATCGAGATGTTTTATGCCGCCGGAGCACACGGACCCGCCACTGCGTCATGGGTGGCCTCACGCTTGCTTGAGGTACCGTATGCCTTTGCCGTGAGGTCGCATGACCTTGCCAGCCCAGGCTTGAATTGGGAATCAAAAGTCAGGGATGCGGTATTTGTTCGCTGTGATACAAATGCCACGCGCCTGGCCATGTGCGAATTGATGCCAAATGTGTCAGAGAATAAATTTGTTGTGCTGCGCGACCCTTTAACATTGACGCCTCCTGAAGAAGACACTGATCAGGTTGGGGCAACCCACAGTCCCGTAAATGAGTTGAATATCCTGGCTGTAGGCACTATTTGCCAACGCAAGGGGTATGATGTGCTTTTGCGGGCATGCGCAATTCTTAAGAGTAAGGGACTGGACTTCAAGCTCAAGCTTGTGGGAAGTGGGCCTGATCGGTTACGTTTGCGCTTGTTGGCCTGGCGACTCGGCCTGCAAAGTAAAGTGCAGTTTATGGGGCAGGTTCCTCACGAAAATATATCGGACCTTTATAATAAGGCGGATGTTTTTGTGGCTCCTGGTCGCAAAACACGTCAAGGCGATATGGATGGATTGCCTTCTGCACTTGTTGAAGCCTTGGCGTTTGGGTTGGCTGTGGTGACCAGTGATCTCCCTGGTCAGATAGAAGCCGTAACCAATGGGCAAAACGGGCGAGTGTTTCCCCAGAATGATGTGATCGCGTTGGCCGCTATTCTTGAGGATCTGGCTGAAAAACCTCATGAACGACGACGGCTGGGTGATGCAGCCCGCCGTGCTTTACCTGTTTTCCTTGATGAAGAAGGGGTTGAAGCACGCATGAGCGCCTTTTTCAAAGAAGCCTGTCATAAGCTGTGAGACTGCATTATTGCGTCCACAGACCGAAACGGAATTGCCATGAATTTTGACAATGTACGTGTGCTGGTTGTGGGCGATGTCATGCTGGATCGCTACATCGCAGGCAAAGTTGGACGCATTTCTCCAGAAGCTCCTGTGCCAGTGCTTGGCGTAAACAAACGTTGGTTTGCACCTGGCGGGGCTGCCAACGTGGCGCGAAACCTGGCCCATCTTGGGGCAAAGGCGGTGCTGGTTGGCCTTGTTGGCACCGATGCAGCATCTGCTGATCTTTGCCAAAGTCTTGAACAGGCTGACATTGAATCTCACCTCGTATCCTCAACAACGCGTACCACGACCTGCAAGACGCGGGTACTCGCCCAAGGGCAGCAGCTGTTGCGTTTGGATGAAGAAGAGTGTCGCAGTCCTACAATCCTTGAATTTGATTCCATGTGGCAAGCTGCGCGTGACTTGTTGCCTTCTTGTAATGTGGTTGTCCTTTCCGATTATGGTAAAGGAGTGCTGCTGGAAAATGATCAGAGAACAAGTTTGTGCAGCCCTGTTATACAAGAAGCGCGCCGTCTTGGCATTCCGGTGCTGGTTGATCCCAAGGGGTTGCGATGGCAGCGTTACGCGGGGGCCGATTGTGTGACACCCAATCGGCTTGAGTTTGATGCTGTTTGTGGTAGAGATCCAGACATGCCACTTGACCGGGAAACACGTGAAAAGCTTGCATCTCAAATGCGTTCCGACTATTCAATTAAGCGGGTCCTTATAACCCGCGGCTCTAAGGGGATGGCTCTTTTTGCACCGGAGATGTCGCCGCGTTATATTCGTGCGGTGGTACGTGAGGTGTCGGATGTGTCCGGCGCTGGCGATACGGTCATTGCCACCCTTGCTGCCTGTGTTGGCAACAAGCTGTCCTGGGAAGAAAGCATGGATGTGGCCAACGCTGCTGCCGGTGTGGCCGTTAGTAAAATGGGCACCGCTCCTGTCAGCATAACCGAGTTGAGACAGGCCCTGCGTCAGGGAGCAGATAATCCCAAGCTTTATACGCTAGCAGATCTTAATGAAAAAATTGAAGACTGGCGGAAAAAGGGTGAGAGCATTGTTTTCACCAATGGGTGCTTTGATCTGCTGCATCCAGGCCATATTTCTCTTATTCGGCAAAGTGCCGCTCAAGGGACTCGCCTTGTTGTTGGATTGAATTCTGATGCCTCCGTTAGCCGCCTTAAGGGGCCAAACCGTCCGGTACAGAATGAGCAGAGTCGGGCTATGTTGCTGGCTGCCCTCAACGGTGTAGACGCCGTAGTACTTTTTGATGAAGATACGCCGCTGAACCTCATTACGACGTTACAGCCTGATGTGCTGGTTAAAGGAAGCGACTATACGGTGGGAACTGTGGTGGGAGCGGATATAGTGCAGGCAGCAGGCGGTCGAGTCTATCTGGCTGATCTGGTTGACGGGTGCAGCACCACCAACATCGTGTCCAAAATCGACGCTTCAAGCGGAAGTGAACTCCCTCGTTAAGAGGAATCTGTCATGCAGAGAATCCTCGTAGCCGATGTAGGCGGCACAAACTGTCGGTTCGGCAGCTTCATTTTTGAGAACAATACACTGGCTCTAGAGTTCTCAACCAGAATCAATTCCAGCTCTCTGGGCAGCGCCCAGGCTTTGTTTACTGCACTTTCTGAAGAGCTGTCCCTGCCAATTGAAACCGCCGCCGCCATTGTTGTCGGACTGGCTGGACCAGTGGATGGTCAAAGAGGGCGGCTCACCAACGGTAATCTCGATGTAGACCTTGCAGAAGTGCCAGCCCTGCGCCATGTTGAACATTGTCTACTCCTCAATGATTTTACCCTTCAAGCTTATGCCATGTTGACGCCTCCGGGAACTCATGCTCTGAGTGTTGCTGATTCACCAATTGGCAAGGCGCTTGAATCTGCAGGCAAGCTAAGACCTACAGGGGCGGTGGACAGTGGTTTTTTGGCAGGCAACGGAAGGACTCGTGCCATCATAGGGGCTGGTACAGGACTTGGAGCCGCCAGCCTTTTATCTGTTGCTGGGAGGGGGTGGATACCTTTTCCCAGCGAGTCTGGTCACGCGGCTTTTGCTTTTTTGGGCGAAGAGGAACAGGAATACAGACGTTTTTTATGCAGAGAGCTGGGGCGGCCTTTTGTCAGTGCCGAGAATGTTCTTTGCGGTGATGGCCTTGCCATTTTGCATTATTATCTGACTGGTCAACTTCTTAAGCCTGAACAGGTCGGTGCACAGGCTCTAGGAGAAGAGACCCCAACGTTGCGATGGTACGCACGTTTTTTGGGCCGCTTTTGCAGAGGTTGGATGCTGTCCACTCTTTGTTCGGGAGGGTTGTGGATAGCCGGGGGAATCGCTGCTGCAAATCCGCGCTGTGTCACCAGTTCAGTGTTTTCTGAAGCTTTGCGCTCATATCCTGGCGTTAACGCATCACTTTTGAAAGATACTCCTGTATATCTTGTAACAGATACCGATAGTGGCCTATGGGGGGCAGCTTTTGCTGGTCAGGCAATGTTACAAGCGAACGGGCAGATATATTCAAATGTACAGCTGTAGCTTCGCTGTAGTGCAATCTATAGCGCTGATATGGCACAATGCGCTAAATTTTATTGTATAAAATTTCCAAATAAAACGATTCATTGTCTGTAAACCTGCGAATACAACCGCTTGTATTGTGCTTCTTGCTTGACCTCCTGTTGGAAGTTTTATAACTTACCAAACTCATTTGATTCGTAAGAAGCAGTAGAAGTGCAGGGTGCGGCAGCAATGCCGTGCTTTGTGGCTTGTATTTGGCGTTTTAGTTCAGGCAGCAGCTTGATAAGATGCTGTTACTTCACAATTGTGTTTATTTACAGTTATGTTAGGTGAACTAGCAAACACCAATGGATGCAAGGCACTGACCATGCGCATGTCAAAAAAAAGCGGTTTCTTGCGAATCGTGGAGACGCGTTGTGGCATGTGCAATCAAGGCAATCAATATCGTCAGAGCTTTCCTCTGGCATAGATGGGATGTCTATGCTGCTGGAAGCCGTAGCGGTTTAGTTTCGGCGGGAGTTGAAGGTTTATGGGGGAGCCGGGACCTGTACAGCATTTATGGTCCTGGCTAAAGAGCTTCTCCTGCCGAAGTAAAGTCACTGTGGATATGCGACCAATACGTAGTGTGGCAGTACTAATCCGTTAAAGTTAGTCTGTCTGGCCAGTAAAGTATAATTTCATAATACTTTTTAATCTGGTGCACTGTCAGATCGCATTGCTAGTGTCGAAGGTTTGTTTACACCTACGTTGCTGCTGCAAGTAATATGAAGTTTCCGCATGCAATTATATGTTTGTTCTGCGGATAGCATCATTAGCAGTTGTCGTATTGAATGGCCTGCTAGCTATTCGGGTTGTAAAGTCTGGACAGCAAAAAACTCGATAGTTTTTTGCTGAGATTGGGCTTGACAGCAATCCTCGATAACAGTAATTTTTACTATCATATGGAGAGTAATATGGCTCAAGTTCAAACAAGAATGACTCGCCAGCGTGCGGTAATTTTGGAAGAGTTGCGCAAAACCAAAACACATCCAACTGCAGATGAGCTCTACAGTATCGTGCGAGAACGCCTACCGAGAATCAGCCTTGGGACAGTTTATCGCAATCTGGATTTTCTGGCAGACAGCGGTGAAATTCGTCGTCTTGAGGCTGCAGGTTCAACAAAACGATTTGATGGTGACATTTCACGCCATCAGCATGTGCGTTGTGTACAGTGCGGTCGTATTGGCGATGTGATGGCCCCCCGTGAGGCGCCTTCTGTGGAAGGTATGGATGTGGAAGGATTTGCTTCCATCCTCAATTCACGCATCGAGTATGACGGAATTTGCCAAGATTGCGCTGGGCGCGTGCGGAGCACCAGCCACTAGGGTACTTTCTCGTGATTGCATTTGGGGGCCATATAAGCCTGTTCGCGGGCTGCATCCTCGGCAATTTTTATGCAGCATAGTCAGCTTAGCGCCTCTGAAGTTGCGAAGGTAGTTTTTCTCTAATTTGTTCCGCTCCTTTGTTCGGTATTTCCAACGGCGCCCTGCTTGTATGTTCTTTCGAATCGGTTTATGAAGAGGCATACCTGTTTATAACACCAAGGAGTTTCGGAATGGCAGAAAATAGAGAAAACCGTAAGGCCAAGGTGATTGAAGTTCTTAACAAGGCTCGCGCCATGGAGTTGCACGCTATACACCAGTACATGAATCAGCATTATAGCTTGGATGATATGGACTATGGTGAACTGGCTGCGAATATGAAACTTATCGCCATTGACGAAATGCGCCACGCTGAGAATTTTGCAGAACGGATTAAGGAACTTGGTGGCGAACCAACTTCCCAGAAAGAAGGTAAAGTCGTCACCGGACAGGATGTGCCCGCTATTTACGAAAGTGATGCTAACCAGGAAGACGCCACTATTGAAGCGTACAGCCAATTCCTTAGCACCTGTAAAGAACAGGGCGATATTATCACAGCTCGCCTTTTTGAGCGCATCATTGATGAAGAGCAGGCTCATCTGACGTATTATGAAAATATTGGCGGGCATATCACCAAATTGGGCGATACTTATCTGGCTAAAATTGCGGGCACGCCCTCATCTACCGGAGCCGCCAGCAAGGGATTTGTTACTG